>JBFISM010000033.1:0-28516 GCA_041608535.1 Acidimicrobiia bacterium | reverse complement strand
TGCCCGCACCCCAACGTCGTCTCTGTGGCTAGCCGGAGATCCGGTTGCCTTCTTCTTGGGTCCAGCAGGCGCCGGTGAACTCGAAGTTGGTGACGAGATCGCCGACGTACGACTTCTCGACCAACGTCGAGCCGGTCGTCCCACCTTCGGGTGCGGTGGAGAGCTGCTGCTCCATGCCGCCGGCAGCCAGGTAGGCGGCCAGATCCGGCTTGAAGATATCGATCTCCCGGATCACGTAGTCGTTTGGCGACCCGAGGTAGTTCAGATCGGGACCAGCGCCGTCGAGTTCGATCCGCTCGATCGAGTTGGCTGCATCGATGACACCTTGCCGGGTGAGATCGCCGTTGGCTGCCGCCAGCCGCAGGATCTGCTCCATCTGCCGAGCCTCGGTCCAGCCGATGATGAATGCGTCTGAGGGACGTCGATCCGGATAGACCTCGGTCAGCACCTCGGAGATCTGCTGCATGCCGGGAACGTCCGTGCCCCATGACACGTAGTAGCCCGTCTGCCACCAGAAGCCGGCGAGCAGCTCGGCGACCGGGGAGTCGAGCAGGCGATAGTCATAGCTCGGGACCGAACCGGTCCACTGGGGCAGGAAGCCCTGGGAGCCGACACCACCGACGATCACGGCCGTCTCGCTGGGAGCCGACGTCAGCCACACCCAGTCCGGCTGCGCCGCCAGGATCTGGGAGATCACCGGGGCCGCATCGGCCGGGGTGTACTCGGCGGGGTTGGCCCGCACGATCTCACCCTCGCCGTCGTAGACGATCTCGATGCCGAGCTCTTGAGCAGCGAACTTCACGCCTGCGGCAGCGTCCTGCCCGTAGTCACCGGGTCGGGTGACGATGGCCAGCGTCGGCGGTGAGCCGTTCTCCTCGACGTGCTTGTTGAACAGCCACTCGGTCATGTTGATGCCCTCGATGCAGTAGTTGGTGCCCTGCTCGAAGGTGAGACCGCCGTCGAACTCGGGATCGGCCCAACCCGAGTACCAGCTCAGCGGGATCGCCAGCACGTTGTCACCGGTGAGATCGTCGAGGATCTCCGC
Organism: Acidimicrobiia bacterium; assembly: GCA_041608535.1. Taxonomy (GTDB): domain Bacteria; phylum Actinomycetota; class Acidimicrobiia; order Spongiisociales; family UBA5794; genus JBFISM01. The sequence continues at coordinate 27,471 of JBFISM010000033.1, read as the reverse complement.
CGTGTGCGGCGAGCCGGTGGAGTTGGAGAACGCGACGACGTCGTCGACGATCTTCGTGTACTTCTCCTGGTGCTGGTCGACGTTGTAGGCGGTGTCCTCGACGACCGGCACGACGGTGCGGCCGGCAATGCCGCCGTTGGCGTTGACGACGTTCTCCCAATAGGCGAGCTGGGCGTCGACGATGTCCACCGTCAACCCGGAGAACGGGCCCGTCAGGTCGGCGAGAAGACCGATGCGGATCTCCGTATCCGTGACCCCGATATCGGTGGCGATGTCGTCCGCTGGTGGAGCGACTGTGGTGGTCTCCGCCGGTTCGGCCGTCGTTGCGGGAGCGTCCGCAGCGGTCGTGTCCGGTGCGTCGGTGGCCTCCGGGGCCTCCGTTGTCGCCGGCGCAGCCGTCGTGTCGTCGGCGCCGTCGTCACCACCGCATGCGGCAGCGATCAGCGCAAACACGAAGACGAGGACGAACAGTTTCCGTTTCGTACTCATGGTTTGCTTTTTCCTTTCTCATTTCCCTGCCCCTGTGACAAGGGCCGGGGAATCTCTCGATGTTGCTGCATTCCAGTACAACCAATGGTGCTTTCGCCACCACGGCGCACCCAACTCGGGGCCCCGCGGAGCACTAGTAGGTGAACGGCCACCCCTTCCAGTAGTTGCGAATCCGGATCCAAATGCCGAACAACCCGAGCGGCTCGAAGATCAGGAATGCGGCGATGAGCAGACCGTACAGCACGTTGTTGGCCTGAAACACGCTGAGACCCGGCCCCTGCGCAGCCAGCGACAGGAACCCGAAGTCGCCCGGACCCTGGGTGACGATGAGGTTCGCCAATGGTGCGAACAGTCCGTCGGTTGCGATCTGCTCGGCGAGCACCGCCGTGAAGTTCTCCACGATCCGGGGCAGTGTCACCACGAACACGGTGCCGAGAACCGTCCCGGCAACGGTGCCGGCGCCACCGATGAGCACGATGGCTACGAACTCGACGGAAAGAAAGAGGTTCCACGCCTCCGGCTGGACACCGCCGAGGAACATCCCGAGGAGACCGCCGGCAACGCCGGCATAGAAGGAGGAGATCGCAAACGCCTGGGTCTTCGCCCGCACCTCACCGACACCCATCACCTCGGCGGCGATGTCCCGATCGCGAATGGCCGCAAACGACCGACCAATCCGTGTCCGGGCGAGATTCTTGGCGAGCAGCACGAACAACGTGACGACGACCAGCAGAAACAGGAACGCCTTGCCCTCTCGTTCGAGGAAGATCCCGAACCAATCCCCATCCATCGAGAAGTCGATCTTGGGACCGTCGGTCGACCACAGCGCCAGCTCGAAGGGCGCCACCTCCCGACCCAGCTCGGGCACACCGGTCACCTGATTCCAGTTGCGAAAGATGTGCTGACCGATGAACACGAGACCGAGCGTGACAATGGCGAGATACAACCCACGCACCCGCACCGCCGTCGGCGCCACGATGATGCCGAGTACGGCAGCGACGATCCCGGCGGCCGGGATGGAAATCCACATTGGAAGACCCAGACCCCACAACGCCTCCGTCGACTCGCCACCGAGCACTGCGGTGGTGTATGCGCCGATACCCATGAAGAAGGCGTGCCCCAACGACACTTGGCCGGCGAGACCGGTGAGGATGTTCAGTCCGAGGGCACCGATGAGGATGATCAGCGCCTCGTCGAGGATGCGCATCCATCCGGCGCTACCGAGGAACTGCAGACCGGGGACGAACTTGAACGGAAGCAGGATGAGGATGACGAAGAGGATGCCCATCGCCACCCGCTGGGTCGTGGTGGGCAGGATGCGCTGCTCCGCCTCGTATGACGCATAGAGAAGCGGACGACCCCTCATACCCGCCGAATCTCCTCGGTACCGAACAGGCCGTACGGGCGCACCAAGAGCACGAGAAGCATCAGGAGATACGGAACGACACCGGTGAAGCCCACGCCGAGGCTCTGCGTCCACTGCGCCAGGTAATGGCCGGCCATGATCTCAGCGAGACCGACGATGAATCCGCCGACGACGGCCCCCACGATCGAGTCGAGGCCGCCGATGATGATGGCCGGGAAAGCACGAAATGCAGTGAAGGCCGTCCCGCTGTTCACCCCGAAGCCCCGCGGGGTGACACTGGCGAAGACACCCCCGATGGCCGCCAGGGCTGCCCCAATTGCCCAAGAGATGGCAAAGATCCGCGCCGCCGAGATGCCCTGAGCCATGGCCGCCTCCTGATCGAACGCGGTCGCTCGCATTGCCACGCCGAGGCGGGTGCGGAAGAACCACGCCATCGCCGCCACGACCACCACCGCAACCCCGATGGTCCACACGTACGAATGCGGGATGATGATGCCCGAGATGTTGCTGGTGCTGAGCAGCTCCCATGGCGAACCAACACCGAGGTTGGCGCCGAGACCGAGGTAATCGTCGACGATGGTGCGGATCACGATGTCGAGACCGATCGTGATGATGGCGATCGAGAACAACGGCTGACCGATCATCGGCCGTATGAAGAGACGCTCGATCACCATTCCGACCACCGCCGCAGCCAGCGTGCCGATGATCACTGAGATGGTCCATTGCAGCCCGATGTAGAGATCGGGGAACCAGCGCCCCGGGATGTTGAGAATGGTTGCGGTGTAGGCAACGAGGTAGGCCCCGGCAGCGGCGATCGCCCCGTGCGCGAAGTTGAGCACCTGCGTGGCCTTGAAGATGATGACGAACCCGAGAGCGAGCAAGGCGTAGATCGCGCCGAGGGCGAGCCCGTCGATGAGCTTGGCGATGAACGTGTCGAGTGCGCTCGGCGCTTCGAACTGCGCCAGCAGCACGATCACACCGCGGCCCTCCGCCACCTCATGGTCGTCCCCATCATGCGCCGCACTAGTACAACGAATCCACGAGGTCGTTGAACATGTCCATCATGGCCGAACGCTTCAACTTCTGGGTTGCGGTCAGCTCGCCGTCTTCGTGGTCGAGCTCCTTGGGGATCATGCGGAACTTCTTGATCTGCTCGACGTTGGAGAACTTGCTGTTGGTGTCGTTGACGATCCTCTGTACCAACTCGATGACCTCGCGTTTCTCGGTGAGATCTCGATAGGTCGTGTACGGGATGTTCCTCCGCAGCGCCCAGTTGCCCACGGTGTCGAGCTCGATACCGATCAGGGCGGAGACGTACTTGCGGCCGTCTCCGATGACCATCGCCTCCTTGATGAACGGCGAGGCCTTGAGCGAATTCTCGATCTCGGACGGTGAGATGTTCTTGCCACCCGAGGTGATGATGATGTCTTTCATCCGATCGACGAGCTTGATGTGCGTGCCATCCACCCACTCGCCCACGTCTCCGGTCTTCAACCATCCGTCCTCGGTGAACGCAGCTGCCGTTGCGTCGGGCTTCTTCCAGTAGCCGAGAAACACACCGGGATGCTTGGTCTGGATCTCCCCGGTGTCCGGGTCGAGACGCAGCTCGATGCCGGGGATGGGCTCGCCCACCGTGCCCACCTTGGCGCGGCCATAGAAGTTGTTCGTGGCAATGGCAGCGTTCTCCGTCATCCCGTAGAGCTCGTAGATCGGCACACCGAGCCCCATGAAGAACTCGAGCACCTCGGGTGCGATGGGCGCCGCCGCCGATGCCGCCCAGCGGACTCGACGCAGGCCGACCCGCTCCTTGAGCGCCCGGAAGGTCAGCGGGTTGCCGATGGCATAGGCCAAGCGGCTCTTCCAGGTGAACAATCCACCGTTGGCGACGCGATCACGACCGATGTACTGCGCCAGCCGGAGGGTGAACCCAGACACCAGTCGCTTGAGCCAGCTGGCATCCTGCAGCTTGATGAGAATCGTGGCGTGGATCTTCTCCCAGATCCGGGGCACGGCGAAGAACAGCGTCGGCTGGATCTCGCGTAGGTTGTGCTGCACGGTCTCGATCGATTCGGCGAAGTTGAGCACCGTACCGGTGCCACACATGGTCCACGTGGAGAAGATCCGTTCGGCGACGTGACACAACGGCAGATAAGTCAGCACCAGATCGTCGGGCCCGGGCGGCCGGTCGTCGCCGGTACGCCCCGAGATGTTGATCACCTTCTCGATGCAGTACGCCGCATTCCGATTGGCCAGCATCGCTCCCTTCGGAGGTCCGGTGGTACCCGACGTGTACACGAGCGTCATGACGTCGTCGGCTTCCGCCTCCGCCATGCGCGCCTCGACCGCACCTGGATTCTGGTTGCGGTGCTCTCGACCCAACGCCATGAAATCGTCCCAGAACATGAGCCGCTCATCGCCGTACTGGCGGAGCCCGCGCGGTTCCACGTAGATGATGTGGTCCAGCTTGGGGAACCGTTCTCGCGGTAGCTCCAGGATCTTGTCGACCTGTTCCTGGTCCTCCGCCAGATGCACCCGTGCATCGCTGTCGTTGAGCAGGTATTCCAGCTCAGCAGACGGGTTGGTCGGATACATACCCGTCGAAATGCCGCGCACCGCGACCGCAGCCAGATCGAGAATCACCCATTCGGGGCGGTCCTCGGAGTGAATCGAGACGACCTCGCCGACGTCGACACCGAGAGCGAGGAGTCCGTGCGCCGCATCGAGGATCCGATCCCACGCCTGTGCCCAGGTGATCTCCCGCCAGATCCCGAAGTCCTTCTCCCGCATGGCGACGTGGTCCGGCATGGTCTGCGCCCAGCGGCGCGCCATGGCGGCCACCGTCATGTAGCCGCGTTCGACGGCCGGTTGGTCCCGTCGATCCAGGGTCGTGGTCAAGACGCCTCCTCACTCGCAGCCGGCGCGCAAGAATCGCGCCGCTGTCGCTCTCACGCTCCCGATGCTGCGGCAACCCTAGATTGCCCCACAACCGTTTGCCATCCGCTGGCGCTCTCAGGGAACGCTCATGCCGGCGTCCGGATACCCACTGTGCGGAAACGATTTGCCACAAAAGCCGGGTCGGTGAGTGAGGCGTTGCCTGCCGGGTTGGCGCCCGTGACGTGGAAATCACTGAAGGCCGCCGATTGGTTCACGAAGAGCCCTCCGGTGAGGTTGAATGCCACCGAGACCCCGGCGGCGACGGCGGCGTCCTCGGCGGCGTCCATGACCGCCTCCGATGTGGTGAACACGAGCCAGGTGATGGCTCCTTTGGCGAGCGCCGACTCGGTGGCCAGCCGGAGGCTCTCCTCGGTGCTGGCCGTGGCGATGACGACGATGACCGGACCGAAGAGCTCTTGCATGAAGGTCTCGGTGGCCGCGGCGTCGACGCCGACGACGGCCGGCGTCCGGACCAGGGCTTGAGGAAAGGACGGATGGACCACGCGACGAGGCTCGAGCAGAACCGTGGCACCTTCGGTCGCTGCGTCGATTCGACCCAGACCGGTTGGATCTTTGATGGCGCCCAGGATGTCGGCGGCCCGGTCGTCGTCGGCGAGCAGGCCTTCGATTGCCCTGGCGAGACCACCGGCCACTTCGTCGAATGACACCCGGTCATCGCCGACATCGATCCCGTCTCTCGGCACGTAGACATTCTGCGGCGTCGTGCACATCTGACCCGAGTACATCGTCATCGAAACCGAGAGGTTGCGAAACACACCCTTGAGATCCTCGGCCGAGTCGATGATGACCGAATTGACCCCGGCCTTCTCCGTATAGACCTCCGCATGGTGGACGTTCCGCTCCAACCACGTCCCGAACTCGCTGCCACCCGTGTAGTCGACGATGCCGACCCGAGGATCCATGACGAGCTGCTTGGCGATGGGATCGTGCGGGGTGTCGATCGCCAGCGTGACGACGTGAGGCGAGAGCCCGGCGTCGCCGAGCACCTCTTGTGCGGTCTCAACGAACAAGGCAAACGGAAGGATGGTCTCGGGATGGGGCTTGACGATCACGGGATTGCCGGTCACCAGGCTGGCGAAGATCCCGGGATAGCCATTCCAGGTGGGGAACGTCGACACGCCGAGGGTCACGGCGACGCCGCGGGGTCGAATCCGCCACCGCTTGTCGACCACGATCGGGTCACGCTTGCCCTGGGGCTTCACCCAGCGCCGGGTGCTGGGTATCCGGCTCATCTCGTGGAAACCGTAGGCGACGGCCTCGAGCCCGCGATCGAGGGCATGGGGTCCACCGGCTTGGAAGGCCATGAGAAAGGACTGACCGGTGGTGTGCATCACCGCATAGGCCATCTCGAATGTACTCGCCGAAAGGCGGTCGAGAATCTCGATGCACACGGCAGCCCGGCTGCGCGGCGACAGACCCGCCCATTCAGGTGCGGCGTTCTCGGCGGCGGCAAGCAGCCGTTCAGGTGCGGTCTTGGGGTAGGAGATGTTCAGTTCGGTGCCGTACGGCGAGGTCTCGGCGACCTCGATGTACTCGTCGACCGGCTGCATCAGCTCGAACGGCTTGCCCAGGCGAGCCAGGAAGGCCGCCTCGCCCTCCGCTTGTGCGGTATCTCCGTAGGCGCGTGGACTCTCGGGGTACGGGCTCCAATACGATCGCTCGGCGATGGTCTCCACCGCCTTGTCCAGTATCGACTTGTGCTCTTCGTAGAACGCCTGAGCCATACGGCGAGCTACCTCCTGTCAGCAGCGGCCTGCATCGAGCGTAGATGATCCTCCGTCCGGTGGCGCAGAGTCATCCGTAGACCTCGCGCAGCGGCAGTTCCTCGTGTCTGCTGCGTTTGAGACCCGCTGCAGTGCGGTAGCGATCTTCCTCGTACCAGTCGTGCAGCCATCCCAGCACCGATATGACTCCTTCAGTCGTCATCCGCTCGGCCCATTCGAACGGACCGGCCGGGTAGTTGGTACCGAGCCGCATCGCGGTGTCGATGTCATCGGGAGTGGCGACGCGCTCGGTGGCAGCATCGGCGGCGACCGAGATCAATTGAGCGATGATGCGCGCCAGCACGAGACCAGGGATGTCGGCGACGCGAAACGCATCGATCCCCGCGGCTTGGAAGAGACCGGCAGCGTGGGCGATCACGTCGTCATCGATCGACCGAGGTGCCGCGATGGCGATGCAGCTCGCCGTCGCCCAGTCGCCGACGAGATCGAAGAGAATCACCGGAAGACCGGTAAGACCCTGATTGAGCACACTCGCCGGCCTACCGTCGGTTCGGTACAGCCAGGCCCGGTCGGTGGCGATGCCGTAGCCTCCGCGCTCCACCGACACCCCGGCGTGCTCCAGCCGAGCAGCCAGACCGTCGTACTGCGGAGCTTCGCCGACCACGCACCCCTCTGGGGCGGGTGCCGGTGGGAATGGAGCCGGTGGGGCATTATCGGCCCCGTAGTCAAACCAGCCCCGGCCGGATTTCCGGCCCAGATACCCGGCATCGACCAGTGCCTGCTGCTTCACATTGGGGGCGAATCGAGGGTCGAGTGTCTGCTCGTAGACCGACCTGGTGACGGCGAGATTCACGTCGAGCCCCACGAGGTCCATGAGTGCGAAGGGGCCCATACGGAACCCGCCCGCACCGGTCACGATGGCATCGATGGTGGCCGCATCTGCCGTGCCCTCGGACAAGATGCGCAACGCCTCGGAGTAAAAAGGCCGGGCCACCCGATTGACGATGAATCCGGGCGTCGACGTGCACCGCACCGGCGTCTTGTCCCAGGCTGCAGCGGTGGCGAACACCCGTTCCACCACCACCGGATCGCTGGCCGCACCCATCACGATCTCCACCAATGGCATCACCGGTGCCGGGTTGAAGAAGTGCATGCCGACGACCCGGCCCGGCAGCCGCAACCCACCGGCGACGGCGGTCACGGACAGCGAGGACGTATTCGTCGCCAGAATCGCTTGGTCGCCCACGATGCCGTCCAGCTCGGCGAACAACAACCGCTTCACGTCGAGTAGCTCGGCGACGGCTTCGATGACGAGAGCCGCATCGGCGAATCCAGCGAGGGCCGGCGCATGTTCGATCCTGCCGAGGATGGCGCTGCGTTCCTCGGCGGTCATCCGTCCCTTGTCGACCGAGCGCTGGAGACGGGAACCGATCTCATCGCGCGCTGCAGCCACCGCACCGTCCCGGACGTCGTGGAGCAGTACCCGGTGACCGGCCGCGGCGGCGACCCAGGCGATGCCCGAGCCCATCGTGCCGGCGCCGACGACGCCGACCGTGGCGGTGGTGGGGAGCGGCTCACTCACCGGTGAACTCGGGCTCCCGCTTCTCGATGAAGGCGGCGACTCCCTCGGCATAGTCGCGGCTCGCACCGGCTTCCCGCTGCAGATCGCGTTCCAGGTCGAGCTGGTCGTCGAGGCTGTTGTGCAACGACTTGTTGAGGGCTTGCTTGATCTTGGCGAGACCCGCCGTCGGGCCGGCGGCGAGCTGCCTCGCCAGCGCCATCGCCTCGTCGGCGAGCACATCGTCATCGAAGACCTGCCAGATGAGCCCCCAGGCCTCCGCCTCCTCTGCCGGAAGTGGCTCGGCCAGCATCGCCAAACCCATCGCTCGCGCCATCCCCACCCGGCGCGGCAACTGGTACGAGCCGCCGGCGTCGGGGATGAGCCCGATTCTGGCGAAGGATTCGATGAAGCGAGCCGACCGGGCGGCAACGACGATGTCACCGGCCAGAGCGATGTTGGCCCCGGCGCCAGCGGCGACTCCATTCACCGCCACCACCACCGGTTTCGGCATGTTGCGCAACTGGCGCACCAAAGGGTTGTAACGATTCTGCAGCGACTCCCCGAGGTCAGGAGCGGTATCGCCGGGAGCTACCGCACGGTCACCGAGGTCCTGGCCGGCGCAGAAGCCGCGACCGGCTCCCGTGAGCAGCACACAGCGCACTGCACTGTCGGTGCGGCAGCGCTCCAGCAGCTCGAGCAAATCCTCGAGCATGGTCTTGGTGAAGGAGTTGAGGCGGTCAGGGCGGTGCAGCGTGATCTTGGCCACCCCGTCCCCGACCTCGAACAGCAGGTGGGTGTCGTCGGTCATGGGCGATCAGATCCTCTCCGCTGCGCTGGCTGGCTGCCTACCACGAGGCTGCGGGATCGGTCGCCGTCACCGCAGTCATCGTGTCCCACAGCTCGGAAAAGTACTCGGAGCGCACCCCGGTACGACCGCCGAGACCGGCGGCAGCCACCTCCCACTCGAGCGAAACACCAACCGCTCCGAGCGACGTGCGCACCCGATCGATCCAGCGCTGCTCGAGGTATGCGCTGGAGCGGGTCAGCTTGCCGGCATCGAGCAGCTCCGACTCGTCCGTCACCGGCTCGAAAAGCGCACGTGCCGTGGGGTACATCGAGCGCAACGCTGCCGCCACCCGGCGATGCGACTCCTCGGTGCCTGACAGCATGCGGTGCATCAACTGCTCGGCGTGGGCGACGTGGTAGGCCTCCTCCCGCAGCGCCCGGCGAGCAATGCCTGCGATCGCGGCCTCGTAGCTGTCGAGCAGCGCCTCCCAGCGGATCGTCTCGGCCAGGTCGTAGAGGTAGTGGCGGGCCAGCGCCTCCTCCCACGCCGTGCAGGGAAGCTCGACGAGATGGCAGGAGCGGAATTCGCCCGGCGGCCGCCCAAAGGCGACACGGTCCACGTCGTCGCCGAGCAGCTCGTACAACGCTCGGGCGTGACCCAGCTCGTCCTGCCCGATGGAAGCGAAAGCGAGATCCTCCTCGAGGAATGGGGCGACTCCCAGCCACTCGGAATGGCGATGTCCCATGCACAGGTCATCGTCGGCGAGCGCCAACAGGTGCTGGCGATAACTCGCTTCGATCATCCGCCGCCTCCGGTCTCTGCCGCGGCTTCCCGCAGCTGGCGACGGCGTGCGGCGAGCTCGGCACCGTCGTTGTGGCGGTGCGGCTTGTCCTCGTTGGGGGCGATCCAGTCCTCGCCGACGGCGACGATGGCATCGCGAGGAACGAGCCACATCTCGTCGCCCTCGGCGCGGCGGGTGTATGTCTCCCGAGAGAGCAGCTTGGCCATCTCGGCGTCCGGCGCTTCCAGGCTTCCGGCGTGCTCGAACGGCGTCTTGCCTGCCTTCTTGAGGAACACTTCGTAGACCTTCATCGTCACTCCTCGTTCGATGTCGTGGCGCCGAGCCCGCCGAGAGCAAAGCGGAAGACATCGTCGGCAATGGCATCCGTGCTCAGTTCGCCGTTTGGCCGGTACCACCGCTCGAGCGCATTCAGCAGCGACAGCACGTGTTTGGCGGCGAGCGCAGGATCGACCGAGCGATCGAACTCGCCGCGGGACACTCCGCGCTCGATGACCGTGCGCACCGCATGCTCGTACCGATCACGCATCTCGACAATCGGGGTGCGCTCATCGGGAGGGAGGAATCGAGCCTCGTTGAGGATCGTTCGCGCCTCGTCGACGTTGTCGACCACGATGGCGATGTGCCCACGCACGAGCCGGCGGAGCTGCTCCACCGCCGCCGCATCCATGGAAACCACCTCATCGGCGAGCGATTGAAAGAGGGTGGCGCCACGTCGCACGACCTCGACGAGCAGCTCGCTCTTCCCGGCTACGTGGCTGTACAGCGAGGACCCGAGCAGACCCAGCTCGGAGCCGAGATCGCGCATCGACGTCCCGTGAAAACCTCGCTCGGCGAACAAGCGGCCGGCGGCCCGGACCACATCCTCACGGCTCCTCGGCTGCGTCGTCATTGTCGCATCACCTCAACCGGGTTGCGGCAGTCTTCGCAGTACGCCACGGCGCGGCACGCCGTGGGTCCGAAGGCGGAGCGCTCCTCGACCCTCCCCGAGCCACAGACCGGGCAGATGATCTTCTGCTCGCTGCGCACCGCCACTGTGAACCCGTCCGCCAGCTTGCGCCGACCCGCTGCGGTCACCCGCACCGGCGTCCACACCGGGCCATCGACGAATTCGACTTCGACGCGGTCGATCCCGGCAACGGCAGCAACCGACGCCGCGACGTCCCTGCGGATCGTGTCGAGCGCCGGGCAACCGAGGAAGGTGGGGACCAGCTCGACCCGCGCCGTCGTCCCCTCCACCGAGACTCGCTCCACCATGCCGAGTTCGGCGATGCTGACCCCGGGAAACTCTGGATCGCTCACCGCAGACACAGCGGCCTCCACCTCGGCGCACAGCGTGTCCGTTCTCATGCCGCCTCGATCTTGGCGGCTGCGGTGTCGAGCGCCTCGCGCACCCAAGCCGCATCGTCCCACCCCGACCGAGCGGTGGCGATGCGCCGGGCGCTGTCCGGGCCGACATTGCGCTGGGTGTCTTTGAGGGGCTCCCAGTCGATCTCGCCGATCACCCACCGGCCGGTCTCGGAATCCTGCCGGAGGTCCGGGTCGGGAATGGTGAAGCCGTAGCCGTGGAGCAGCGGGACGAACTTCTGGACGTACTTGTCGCGCAGCTCCTCGTTGGACGCCGACTTGATGTGCCAGCGCAGCAGCAGATCATTCGGTTTCGAGGGCGGGCCGAAGAAGTGCATCGCCGGCCACCACCACCGGTCGAGCGACTCCTGGAACATGGCGTGCTGCCGGGGTGTGCCCTCGGCCAGCCGCATCACCATCTCCTCGCCCTGGCGCATGTGGAAGCCCTCTTCGGAGATGATGCGTTTCAGGATGCGTTTGTACGGACCGTAGGAGCAGTTCTTGAACACGGCCTGCTGGGTGGACAGGGCGGCGGCGTCGATGAGATAGGCGATGGCGACTTGGTCGCCCCACGTGTCGACCCGGTAGTGGAACACGTTGTGGAACTTGCTCTTCCCGGCGTAGAGATCGTCGAGCATCTCGTTGCGGGTCTTGACGCCGAGGTCGGCGGCGACCATGTAGAGCAGGTGGGCGTGACCGATCTCGTCCTGCGTCTTCGCCAGCGTGCCCAACTTGCGCTGCATGCCCGGCGCTCGCGGGATGTAGTCCCGCTCCGTGAGCCCGCCCATCAGCTCGGAGTTGGCATGCATCTCGATGAACTTGAACACCTCGTGGCGGTAGGCGTCGGGCATGGTGTCGCGGGGCTCGACCAGCCCACCGTTGTCGAGGAAGGCTTCGAACTCCTCCATGGAGGACCAGCTGCGGCCTTGCGGCTCGGTGATCGGGTTCACGTCGATTCGGCTCCTCCGCTACGGCTACGAACGAACGATCGTTCGTTAGGTTACCGGCATGGTGCCGCCTGCGCAAGTGGACCTAGCCTCAGTGAGGTGAACCATCCCCGATCCCTGCTCACCGACGACGAGTGGGCCACACTGCAGCACGATCCGATCCGTCTGCTACAGGACGGCCGTTCCGAGATCCGCCGGCTCGCCATTGCCGGGTGTGGCGATCGGCTGGCTCGGGGCGAGTCGGCTGAGATACGAGCGGCGCTGGAGACGACGCTCGCCGCCGCCGACCCCGCAGAGCGTGCCGCCGCGGCGGAGGCGCTCGGGGCGTGCGGCGCAGCATCGCTACCTGCGCTGCTGGCGGCTGCGGATGATCCCGAGCCGGCGGTGGTGGAAGCCATCGCCACTGCGTGCGGCGAGATCGAATCGCCGGAAGCCGTGTCGTGGCTCATCGAGACGGCTCGCAGCGGCGCACAGACGTTGGTGCGGGAAGCAGCGGTGGCTGCGCTGGGAGCGATCGGCGACGAACGCGCCCTGCCCGTGCTGCTCGACCTCCTCGTCGACGGGCCGCCTCAGGTGAGACGTCGCAGCGTGGTGGCACTCACGGTCTTCGACGACGCCCGCATCCCGGCCGCATTGCGCCGGGCGACTTCCGACCGAAATCCGATGGTCCGTGAAGTCGCTGAGATGGTCAGCGGGCCCGAACCCGAAGCGACGGGCTAGCCCGACGAGCCGTGTCCGCGACCCACGTGGCTCATGCCGACTGGCGAAGGTCACGCAGGTCGAACAGCACGACTGCCAGCCAGACGAGAGCCGCCGCCAGCGCGAGAAGCACCGAGGCGTGCCCCCAATGCATGCCGTTGACCAACGGATCGCTGGTCAGGTAGTAGTAGACCGGCGTCCACTTGGCGAGACCGGCGAGGCTGTCGCTCAACGGCAGGAACCCGTCTGCCACGAAAAAGACGAGCGCCGCCCCGATCGTCCCGAAGACCGCCGGCCTCACCTTGCCGGTAGCGGCGCTGAGCGCCAGCGCCAGCGCCCCGAACACCATGCCGAGTAGAGCAGCGAGCGCCGTGGTTGCGAGAATCTTCACCCAGCTCATGCCGAGACCCCCGAAAACAGACCCGAGGATCACGCCTGCGGCGAGCGCAATGGCAACGATCAGAGCGTGCACGGACATGGCGAGCGTCTTCTCCAGCACTATCGACGAGCGCTTTATGGGGTTGGCCAGCAGCAGCCCCATGGTTCGCTTCGCCTCTTCACCGGCGAGAGCCCGGGCTCCGATGGAAACGGTCACCACCATGAACGCCGCCGGCGCCATCAGGCCGAACGTCTCGATCTGGTACCAGCCTTCAGGAGTCGACAGGTCGCCGCCACCGAACAGGTCCATGACACCTTCCGGGAACGCATCGCCGAGCCTGACGAGGGTGTCGTCGATGAAGGTGTACATCGGGCCGAGCACCACCCCCATGACGAGGAACATCACGTAGGCCACGACGATGAGCATGCCTTGCTGCTCCGATGCCGTCTTGGTCCAGATGCGCGACACCCGCGCCGACCCGGCGAGGCGCTCGATGACCTTCTGCGTGAGCGGATGCGATCGCAGCCGGCCGATCAGACCTTCACCGGTGGCCTGCCCTCTGAGGTCGCGTCGGTTGACACCGAGCAACCCGGCTGCGCTCAAGACGAGGATCCCGGTTCCCAGAACGGCCAGGTGACCCCAATCGACACCGTTCAGGTGCGGCTGGCTGCCGCTGTAGTAGTGCCAGGGAAACGCTCGGACCCCGCTCTCCAGACTCTCGATCAGGGGGAGCCATCCCACCGCAAAGAACGACAGCACCATCACCGCAACCGTGACGCCCGTGGCGACAGCGCCACGCCCGGTCCACGCACTGATGGCCAGGGCCAAGAACCCGTGAAAAGCTGCAATCACGAACATGTGGAGCACCAGTGCCCCGACGTGGATGCCGGTGATGTCGACGTCGAGGATGGCGGGGACCAGCAGCCCACTCCCCCAGAGCAGCAACGACCCGAGCCCGGTGAGCAGAATGATGTTTGCCGCCTTTGACACGAGCACGTGGGTGCGGCTCTTCGGATTGCCCAAGAGCAGCCCGATCGTGCCGTTGCGTTCCTCACCGGCAATGGACGCAGACCCCATCGACAAAGCAAGCGCCGAGAGCGTGAGCGCCCCGTAGGACGTGTAGATGGCGCCATAGGCAAGAGCGCCGACGTCGGCGTCTGCCGGGATGTTCATGAGCGACCGGAACACCTCAGGGAGGTCGGTATAGACCGAGAGGTCGATGTCCCGGTAGACCGACATGCCGAGGAGGAACATGAGCGCCAGACTGACGGCGGCTATCGCCTCCCCTTTCCAGCGGTCGCGGAACGTCTTGGTGAGCACCGTCGCCAGCATCAGACGCTCACCTCCTCCTCCTCGTCCCGGTAGTAGGTGAGGAAGATCTCCTCGAGATCGGCTTCTTGGGTGGTGATGTCGAGGACGTCGTACCTCTCGGCCACGGTCTTCAGCATCGGGGCCATCTTCCCTTCGTACGACAACCGTGCTCGGTGGTCTTCGACCACCACGTCGCGCACACCGGGGATGGCGGTGAACACTTCAGCCTCCACGGGAGACCCGAACTCGAGCTCGATGCGCCGCATTGCCTTCGAGCGCAGGCCGGTGACCGACTCGAGTGCGATCAGCCGGCCGTGGCGAATGATTCCGACCCGGTCGGCGACACGCTGCACTTCGGACAACGTGTGGCTGGACAAGAACACGGTCCGTCCTGCGGAGGCCACCTCTCGCATCATCTCCTGAAACTCACGCTGCATCAGCGGGTCGAGCCCGGAGCTCGGCTCATCCATGACCAGGACCTGCGGTTTGTTCATGAAAGCCTGGATCAGACCTATCTTCTGCCGGTTGCCGGAGGACAGGTCTCCGACCTTCTTGGACAGGTCGGCGTCGAGCCGCTCGCTGAGCTCTTCGATGTACGCCCAGTCGACGCCGCCCCGCAGATTGGCGAAATACGTGAGGGTGTCCCTTCCCGTCAGGTTGGGGTAGAGCGCCAGGTCCCCCGGGACGTAGCCGATGAAACGCCGAATCTCCACGGACCTCTCGTGGGTGTCCATCCCGAGAATCTCCGCTCGCCCCGCCGTGGGGCGGATCTCGTCGAGGATCGTCCGGATCATCGTGGTCTTGCCCGCCCCGTTGGGCCCGAGGAAACCGAAGACCTCCCCCGGCATGACATCGAGGTCGAGATCGACCAAGGCGCGAACATCGCCATAGTGCTTGGTCAGGCCTGCGGTGTGGATCGCGATCTGATCCGTCATGCTGATCTCCGACACACTAGATACGCCGTTCCACCAGTGAACCAGGGTCTTCCGACCCCGACTGTCTGTCCCCCCGGAGGGAGGACAGACACCGCGCCCGCGGTGTGCGCAGCAAACTGCAACGCCTCGCCGTAGGCGATACGACGGCGGCTATGTCTGGTCTTCACGAACCCATTGGGCGCCGCCTGGCCAGTGTTCCTTCTTCCAGATGGGCACGCGAGACTTGAGCTCGTCGATGAGGTAGCGACCCGCCTCGAAGGCGTCGCTGCGGTGAGGCGAGCTGACGGCAACACCGACGGATATCTCCCCGACGGCGAGATCGCCGGTGCGATGGACGGCGGCGACCTTCGCCACGGGCCATTTGACCCTCGCTTCCGCAACGATCTCGGAGATCTTGTCCTCCACCACTCCCGTGTATGCCTCGTACTCGAGATGGGTGACCCCGGTGATCCCACCCGGCGAATGGTCACGTACCGTGCCCAGGAACAACACGACGGCGCCGCAGCTGGGATCGCCGACGAAGCCGACCAGCGCCGCCGGATCGACTACCGCATCCGCTACCGCCACCAGATCGTGGGCAGCGGACTGCGGTGATAGGTCCGTGGAGTCCATACAATCCTCCGTGTACGCAATCTACCGCTGCCCAGATGCCGGGGGATCACAGCGGCAGCAAGGATGTGCGCCGTGAGTGACAGCATCTTCGACAAGCTCTTCGAGCTGTTCCAAGCGCCCGGTCCGATCAACTGGAAGCTGGCGGCCGAGGTGCGCAAGAGTCTCGTCGGTGACCCTGAGGTCGTCGACCCGACGCTGGCAGATGCCTACGCCGAGCTGGCACATGCCGCCCAGCTCCGGCTCGATCCGGTCACACATCTCGATCTCACCCCAACCGGGAGGCTGCACCCCGTCGATCGCACGGTATGGGCCGCCGACAACGAGCAGAGCTTCCGCTACGCCCTCGAGCCCCTCGCCGACACGCTGCTCGGCTCGTCGACCGGAACCGATCCGCTCAGCCAGATGCTGGGGCCGATGGCGCCCGCCGTGCTCGGCATGCAAGCAGGCACCATGGTCGGCTTCATGTCCCAGAACGTGCTCGGGCAGTTCGACACCGGGCTACCGGCCCTCGATCACGATGAGATGTATCTCATCGTGCCCAACATCGAAGCCTTTGCGGCGTCACACGGGCTCGATGTGCAACAAGTGCGGCTGTGGGCCGCCGGCCAGGCCGTGGTGCACCGAGCAGTGCTCGCCATCGACTGGGTGCACGCCGACGTCGTCGATGTCGTCGCTCGCTACTACGGCGGTGTGGAGTTCGACTCGAGTGGGCTCAGCGACGTGCTGGCGAAGATGGAAGACGTGGGAGCGATGGAGCAGGCGATGGCAGGTGCCGGCAGCCTGGCCGACCTCCTCGGTGTCAAGACCGACCCGCGGCGGCTCGCTCCCGTTCAAGCGCTCTTTGCTTCGATCGAGGGTTACGTGGACTACGTGGTACGCAGCGGGCTCAGCGAGCTGATCCCCGAGCTCGATCGCATCGAGAACGCAGTCGACCGCCACCGGTCCGAGCCCGACCAGGCATCGCAGTTCCTCCGTGACGTCGTCGGACTCGACCTGGAAAGGCATCGCAGCCGGGACGCCTCCCGTCTGTTCGCCGAGCTCGTCGCCCGCTGGGGCCCAGCATCGCTCGAACAGGTGTGGCGGAGCCCAGAGAACCTCCCCACCCGGGATGAGCTCACCGACCCCGTTGGTTGGGTGGCACGGGTCATGCTCGACACGAGCGCATTCGAGTTCGGTCTCGGTGAGCTGGGCACCGGCGACCCGGACGAAGAGGAGTCGCCCGGCTGACGGACGTCAGCTGCGGCGGAGCACCCCGCCGCCGACGAGCATCATCGTCACGCCCAGCACCGCCTGGACGGTGATCCAGCTCCCGACGTGGCCGCCCATCCAGCATGACACGCTGCCGGCAACGAACACTCCACCACCAACGATGGTCGCCATCACGCCGAGCCGCTGGCGCATGGCGAGTCCTACTGCCGCCACGAGTATGGCGGTGGTGAATGCCAGGGTCAGCAACGCTTCGAAAGCCGAGAGGACGGCGTTCGGATCGGCCGGCGGAGCCACCGCTTCGACGATCGCAATGGTGGCCACCCAGCTCACCGCCGCCGCCGCGGCGCCCGCCCAGCTGATCCGGAGCTCGGGAACGGTTGCGGCTGGTGGGGCAAACGAGTCCGGAACCGGTGCGGACGGCGTGTCGAGGCCGGCAGGACGCTGCTGAGTCATCGTCTCGTTCATGTGCGCATCATACGCCGCCTGACCAAGAACCGTGTCGACGGACCCCACCCGGACTGCCGGCGGCAAGCCGACTACGCTCCGGGCCGCGCTGTCGAAGACGTACCGAGGAGAACGCACCGTGACCCTGCAAGCAGGAGACTCGATCCCCGAGTTCACTTTGTACGACAACCAGCGCAACCAGGTCGGCGATGACGACCTGAAGGGTCAGAAGACCCTCGTGATGTTCTTCCCCTATGCCTTCTCCGGCACCTGCACCGGGGAGATCTGCGAATTGCGAGACAACCACGCACGGCTGGCGGACGTCGACGCCAAGATCGTGGCGATCACGTGCGATCCGGTCCCTGCCAACGCTGCCTGGGCGAAGGCCAACGAATTCACCCACCCGGTGCTCTCCGATTTCTGGCCCCACGGCACGGTGGCCAGGGCGTTCGGCGTGTTCAACGACAAGCTCGGTTGCGCCAACCGAGTGTCCTTTGCGGTCGACGCCGACGGCAGGATCACCGAGGTGTTCGCCAGCGACTCGCTGGGTGAGGCCCGGGACTTCGACGCCCAAGTGGAGGCGCTGTCCGAGGGGTAGGTTCCCATGGGTCTTGGTTCGAGTGCGATGTCCAAAGGGCCGAAAGCGGCGACCGACCCAGCGCACGATCACCACATTTGACGATGTGGAGGACCCCCTCCAACCCATACAGTGGCCTCATGAACGAAGCCACCCCCGAACTCCAGGATTGCGTACTCTGCGGTCTGCCCGCCGAGGTCGGCGTCGAGTTCGACATCGACGACGATCCGTGGCTCACCCTGGTGTGCGTCCAGGCGCACATGGTCACGCTTCCGTTGAGTGACTTCGAAATGGTCCTCCGCCAGCAAGGCGAACCCACGGCCGGCTAGCAGCCGAGCTGCAACCGTCGAGCCCTCCCCCCAAGCTCTCCCCCGCCCGGTGACGTTGTCCCAGTGCGGTTCGAGCTGCAAACATCACGGCTCGTCTGTCGGGAGAAGGCGAGGTGGCCGTGACCGAGCATCGCCGAGGCCTGCTGTGGGGTGTGCTCGGAGTGCTCGTGATCGTGCCCGACGCCACTCTGATCAGGCTGGTCGGCGCCTCGAGCTTGACTACGGCGCTGTGGCGCAGCGGGCTCGCCACCGTTGCGCTCGCTGCCTTCCTCGGCGTGCGCTATCGCTCGCACCTGCCGGCGGTGGTGCGCTCGCTGGGGCGGTGGGGTCTCGTGTCCAGCCTGTTGGGAGCCGTGGGCACGATCCTGTTCGTGATCGCAGTCGACACCACCGCTGTAGCGAACGTGGTCCTCATCCTGGCGCTGTCGCCGATGTGGGCCGCGATCCTCACTCGGCTCCTCACCGGTGAGCCAACACCACGGCGCACCTTGATCGCCATGCCGCTGGCTGTCGTCGGGGTCGCCATCGCGGTGACCGGCTCACTCGAGACCGGTGTCCGCAGCGGCGATGTCATCGCCCTGGCCATCTCGCTGGGGCTGGCCGTCAACCTCACCATCGTGCGAGCCAACAGCCACATCGACATGGTGCCCGCCGCCGCCGTCGGCAACCTCCTGGGCTTTGTCGCCCTGGTCGTAGCCGGGACGTCGTTCACCCTCGCAGCGGAGGACCTGGGTCCGATGCTGCTGCTCGGTCTGGTGGTGATCCCAGGCGCCGTCGGTCTCCTCACCGCCGCCGCCCGCTACTTGGCGAGTCCGGAGACGGCGCTGCTGCTGCTCGGAGAGACTGCCCTGAGCCCGATTCTCGCTGCGGTGGTGATCGACGAGCCGATCACGAGGTGGGGTTACGCGGGCGGGGGCATCGTCCTCGCCACCTTGGCTGCGCACGCCTGGGCGGGCCTGCGCACGGAGGAGTTCCCGGTACCGGCGTTCGAGACACTGCCCCTCCCCGACTGATCACGGCTCCAACCGGTAGCCCACGCCCCGCACGGTGGCGATGGTGGGTGCGCCGGCCACCTGCTCCAACTTGCGCCGCAACCGCCGGATGTGCTGATCGAGCGTCTTCGAGTCCGACCAGCCAAACCCCCAGATCTCGTCGAGAAGATCGAGACGGGGAACGATGCGCCCTTGCCGTCGCATCAGCATCTCCATGACCTCGAACTCCTTGCGCGGCAGCTGGAAGACCGTGTCCTCGATGCGCAGCTCGTAGCGGGCGGGATCGAGCACCGCAGAACCGGCGGCGACAACGGCCTCGTCCGGATCCTCGCCGGCGGAGCGGCGGATCGCGGCCCTGATCCTGGCGACGAGCTCCCGGAGGGAATATGGCTTGGTGAGATAGTCGTCCGCACCCAGCTCGAGAGCGGTCACTACGTCGGATTCATCGTCCTTGGCGCTGAGCACGATGACCGGAACCGAAGACTCCGCACGGATCCTGCGCAGCACATCCAACCCGGCGAGCCCGGGCAACATGAGATCGAGCAGGACGAGATCGGGATGCGTGCTGCGGAAGCGCTCCACA
The DNA here is from genome assembly GCA_041608535.1 of Acidimicrobiia bacterium. GTDB lineage: Bacteria > Actinomycetota > Acidimicrobiia > Spongiisociales > UBA5794 > JBFISM01. The sequence continues at coordinate 7,426 of JBFISM010000033.1, read as the reverse complement.
CCCACCTTGCCGTCGCCCACCGCATCGAGGAGGAATCCCTCTCTACCCAATGCGACCTCCAGTGCGTCTACGTAAGCCGGTTCGTCCTCGACGAGGAGGATCGACAACATCGCCGTCGACGATCGATCTGCCCCGGCCATCAGCGGCCCGGCCCGGCACCGAGTGGTGCGGAGCCGATCAGGGGCAGCCGTACCGTGAACACGCTCCCGGTTCCCGGTGTCGACTGCACGGTGATCTCGCCGCCGTGGTTGCGCACTACGTGGCGCACGATCGCCAGACCCAATCCGGTGCCACCCGTATGGCGACGCCGGCCACGATCGATGCGGTAGAAGCGTTCGAAAATGCGATCGAGGTGTTCCGGACCGATACCGATGCCTTCGTCTACGACCACGAGGGTCGCATGGTCGCCGCTGCGCCGCAGCTCGACCAACACCGTACCGCCCCCGGAGCGGCCGGCGGCTGCGGTGTACTTCACCGCGTTGTCCACGAGATTGCGCACCATCGATTCCAACTGCGCTCGATCTCCGGAGACAAGGACCTCGTCGGCGGGCGCCACGATCTTCAGCTCGACACCGCCCGTGTCGTCGGCCGCAGTCGCTGACCGTGCCCCGGCACGCACGACTGCCGTCAGGCTCACGGGTTCTCCGACGGCGACGTCGGCTTCGACCTGGGAGAGGTCGAGCACATCGTCCACCAGCCGCCCCATACGGGCGGCTTCTTCACCGATGCGACCGATGAGCCGGGTCCGCACCTCAGGATCGGTCTCGTCGGCGAGGGTGTCGGCGAGCAGGCTCAGCGCTCCGAGCGGCGTGCGCAGCTCGTGGCTGACGTTCGCCACGAAATCCCGACGAATGACATCGACGCGGTGCTGTTGGGTGCGGTCCTCCACGAACACCAGTGCCGCCACTTCGTCGACACCAGCCACGGGTACGGCTCGGATTCCGAGATACCTGTTCCCGGAGGCGTAGACCTCGATCTCCTCCTCGACCACCCGAGCATCGCTCGTCGCCAGAGCTGCGATCCTGCGGATGGCAACCTCGACCACGGCGTCACCGTGCCGGGCGTTGACGAATCTCGAGGCTGCGTCGTTGGCGAAGACGACGACACCCGCATCGTCGATGGCAATGACGCCCACGGGCAGGCCATCTACGGCCTGCAGCAGCTGATCACGGTCGCGTTCGGCTCGCCGCACCGAGTCCACCATCTGGCTGCGTTCCCTGGTGACGGTGACCAGTTCTTTGCGAAGCGTCCGCACTCGGCGCAGGAGGAGCCAGGCGACCACCGCCACACCCACGGCGACCCCGGCCAGAGTCCAGACAACGACATCCATCCGCAGCCGACTATAGGAAGCCGCAGCCCTTGTGACAGTTGGACTTTCCGTACTCGAGACAGAATTCATGTTGGGTTCACCTTCGGATGAACCGCAGTTCACTGTCGTGCCGTAGCGTTCCACACGAGCCGCTCGAACCGCACGGCTCGGGGCCACTTCTACGCATCGCTCGAGCAAGCGAAGGATGGGTTGGGAATGATGAAATTTGTTGGGCACACATGGGTGACCGCAGTTGCATTGGCGCTGGTCGTCGCAGCGTGTGGCGGAGGCGACGGGGACTCGTCCTCTGATGACGGTGGCGATGGGGGGTCTTCGATCGCCGTCTCCGGATCGTCCACCGTCGAGCCGATCTCGGCGAGGAACGCCGAGAAGTTTGCGGCAAGCAATCCGGATGTCGCCATCTCCGTCGCCGGACCGGGGACCGGCGACGGGTTCAAGCTCTTCTGTTCCGGTGAAACGGACATCTCCAATGCCAGCCGCCCGATCAAGGACTCCGAAGCGGAAGAGTGCGCCGCCAACGGCATCGAGTTCACCGAGTACCAGGTGGCGATCGACGGATTGTCCGTGCTGACCTCGCCGGCCAACGATGCGGTCAGCTGTCTGAACTTCGGCGACATGTACGCTCTCGTTGGGCCGGAATCCACCGGATTCGATACGTGGGCTGCCGCCAACGAGCTCGCTGCCGGCGTTGGCGGTTCCGGATCGCTCCCCGACGCACCGCTCACCATCACGGCGCCGGGCGAGGAATCGGGCACATACGACACCTTTGTCGAGCTCGTGATCGAGGACATCGCCGACGAGCGCGGCCAGGACCCCGTCACCCGGCCCGATTACGTGGCCTCGCCAAACGACAACGTCATCGTAGAAGGGATCTCGGGCTCCGACACGAGCTTTGGCTGGGTCGGGTTTGCTTTCTACGTGGAAAACACCGACGTCCTCAAGGCGCTCGAGGTCGACGGTGGCGCCGGATGCGTGGCGCCGACGCCGGAAACGATCGCCGACGGCGAGTACCCCCTCTCGCGTCCTCTCTTCATCTACGTGAACGACGCCAAGTTCGCCGAGAAGCCGGAGCTACGAGAGTTCGTGCAGTTCTACTTCTCGGATGAAGGCATAGCTTCTGTGAGCGAGACCGGCTACGTGGAGCTGACCGACTACAGCGCCCAACGGGCGGCGGCTGCGGGCTGATCTGGGGTATGACCAGGCGTACTCAGGTGCGTTATAGAGTCCCACGAGCACGGGAGTAGGCATGACGAGGCCGGGCGAACCGATGATCCACCGCAGCGACCTGCGCGGTGACCCCAAGCGAGTGCGTCGCGAGCGGAGAGTCCGTGCGCTCTTCGTGATCTCTGCTGCGCTCTCCATCGTGATCAGCCTGCTCATTGTGGGCTCGCTCGTTGGGGAAGCCTGGAACTTCATCAGCACGGTCGACCTGGGCGCCCTCTTCGACCTGGGTTGGTTTCCGCGCCGCGGTCTGTTCGACCTGCGCACGATCATCGTCGCCACCTTGCTCATCTCGGCGATCGCCATGCTGATCGCCACACCACTCGGGCTGGGGGCGGCGATCTATCTCTCCGAGTATGCGCAACCGAAGGCACGGCGTTTGCTCAAGCCGATTCTCGAGATCCTCGCCGGCATCCCCAGCGTCGTGCTGGGGTACTTCGCTCTCACCTGGATCAGCCCCAACCTCGTACAGCCGGTCTTCGACACCCAGGTCTTCAACATGCTCGCTGCCGGGATCGGCGTCGGTGTGCTGGTGACACCCCTCGTGGCCTCGGTCTCGGAGGATGCGCTACGCGCCGTTCCCCAAGAGCTGCGGGCTGCTTCCTACGGTCTGGGAGCCAAGCGATCGGAGACGGTACGCAAGGTCGTGCTCCCGGCCGGGGTGTCGGGGGTGGTCGCCTCGCTCATCCTCGGCGTATCTCGGGCCATCGGCGAGACGATGGTGGTGGCGATGGCCGCCGGAGCCACCGGCGGAGGCCTGTTCACGGCGAATCCGCTGGACCCCGGCATAACGATGACTGCGGCGATGGCATCGCTGGCCATCGGATCGGATCAGGTGGCCGGTGCGGGAAACGCCTTCCAGAGCCTCTTCTTCGTCGGGCTCCTGCTGTTTGTGATCACGCTGCTGTTGAACACGGCGAGTGAGCGTTTCGTGCGCAGGGTGCAGGAGAGGTACTGATGACGCTCGACAAGCCCGTGATCGACACCGCAGCCGTGGTCCATCAGCGGCTCACCGGACGTCGGGTGCAGTGGCGGGAGCTCGCCTTCGAGACGGCACTGCTGCTCATGCTCCTGCTGTCGGTCGGCGTGCTGGTCGTTCTGCTGGCAGACGTCATCGCCGCCAGCCTGCCCGTGTTCCGCACCCGGGCCGGAGACTTCATCACGGGCCAGCTGTCGTCGAGCGCCACCACGGCAGGCGTCGGCAGCTCGATCATCGGCTCGCTGGCGCTCACCGCCATCGTTGCGGTGCTCGCCTTTCCCGTGGGGATCGGCACCGCCATCTATCTCGAGGAATACGCCGGTGACACCAGGCTGGCGCGACTGGTCCGCACCAACATCCGCAACCTGGCCGGTGTGCCGTCCATCGTCTATGGGATCCTCGGTTTTGCGATCTTCGTGCGTTTCGTCGATGCGGTCGGTCTCGGCGGCGCCACGAATGGGCGCAACGTACTCACCGGTGGGCTCACGCTGACCGCGCTCGTGCTCCCCATCATCATCATCACCGCATCAGAGGCGCTGCGTGCGGTGCCCGACAGCATTCGTGAGGCGGGCTATGGCGTCGGCGCCACCCGCTGGGAAGTAGTCCGCAGCCACGTCCTCCCGGCGGCGGCGCCCGGTGTGCTCACCGGAACGGTGCTCACCCTGGCGAGAGCCTTCGGCGAGACAGCGCCGCTCCTGCTCGTGGGCGCGGTGACCGGATTCTTCACTCTGGGCAGCAGCGCCACTCTGCTCGATCGATTCACCGACGCCTACGGTGCGCTCCCGGTGACCGTGTTCGCATGGTCACGGCAACCGGGGGATGATTTCCGGGCGCTGGCTGCTGCGGCGATCGTCGTCTTGCTCGTGGTCTTGTTGACCGCCAACGCGGCAGCCATCATCCTCAGGAACAGATATGAGCGAAAGTGGTGATCACGTGACAACTCGCGCCACCGAGCAGCCGGCACCGGCGGATGAGACCTCGGCGGAGGCGGTGGAGACGCATCCGCCCCATTCGCCGGTTACGCCGATCTTCCGCGTGCGTGACCTCAACGTCTTCTATGCGGACTTCCATGCGGTCAAGGACGTGAATCTGATCATCGCCGAGAACGAGATCACCGCCCTCATCGGTCCGTCGGGATGCGGCAAATCCACGGTGCTGCGGTGCTTCAATCGGATGAACGACCTCATCGACATCGCCAGGGTGGTCGGTGACGTCCGCTACCACGGCACCGACCTCTATGCGGAAGATGTCGATCCAGTGGAGGTGCGACGGCGCATCGGGATGGTGTTCCAGAAACCGAACCCGTTCCCCAAGTCGATCTACGACAACGTCGCGTTCGGACCGAAGATCAGTGGATTCAAGGGCAACCTCGATGAGCTCGTGGAGAGCTCCTTGACCAAGGCTGCGCTCTTCGACGAGGTCAAGGACAAGTTGGGCGATTCGGCATATGCGCTGTCCGGCGGCCAGCAGCAGCGGCTGTGCATCGCCCGCGCCATCGCCACGAGTCCCGATGTGCTACTCATGGATGAGCCCTGCTCGGCTCTCGACCCGATCGCCACCATGCGGATCGAGGAGCTGATGCAGAACCTCAAGCAGGACTACACGATCCTCATCGTGACCCACAACATGCAGCAGGCAGCCAGGGTGAGCGACAAGACCGCGTTCTTCAACGTCGAGGTCGACGAAGGTGGCCAGCGGACGGGGCATCTCGTCGAGTTCGACGAGACGGGCAAGATCTTCACCAACCCGGCTCAACCGGCAACGGAGGACTACATCACCGGCCGGTTCGGATAGGAGGCTGAGCCACATGGTGCTCGAACACCCCCAGGACGAGACGAGACATCATTTCACCGAGATCCTGCACGAGATCCAGCACGGGCTGGTGCGGATGGGGTCGTTGGTCGAAGAGAACGTGCTTCGCGCCGGCAGTGCCATGGTCGAAGGACGCATCGGGCTCGTCGAGATGGTGCGCAACGCCGACGAGCCCATCAACGAGATGTACGCCCGGTTGGAGCGTCAGACCTTCGAGACGCTCGCCCGCCAGCAACCCGTTGCCGGTGACCTCCGCTTTCTCGTCGCCACAACCCGGATTCTCTATGAGCTGGAACGGAGCGGAGATCTCGCAGTGAACTGTGTGAAGGTGCTCGACCGGCTGCACGGACTCCCCGAGCATCCCGAATTGAATGCGACGCTGCGGCAGCTCGTTGCGGCGACGGTCAAGGTATTTCGTATGGGCATCGATGCCATTGCCGACATGACCGACGATGCCGGAGTGGTCATCGAGCAAGCCGACGACGAGGTCGACGATCTGGTGAGCGAGTACTACACGACGATCGCCCAAGTGTCCGGCGACATCGGTCTCGATGCAGGGATCGGGCTCTCCCGGATCGGTCGTTTCCTCGAGCGCATCGCCGACCATGCGGTCAACATCGGCGAGAACGTCCAGTACATCGTCACCGCCGAGTTCCCCGGCGACACCCACGCGGCCCTCACCGACGAGGACTGAGATCAAACCTTAGGCTGCAGATCGCGGAAACCGCGCGCTGTGGCCGAATGTTGACTGCGCCGAGCGAACTTTCGGCGGTGATGCGCGAAATCCGCGATCTGCAACCGTAGGTTTGCGAGGGGAGCAACGTGGACTTCGCATATTCGCAACGATGCAACGAGCTTCGCGAGGAGCTCCTCGATTTCATGGCGTCGCAGGTGTACCCGGCGGAGTCCGTGAACGAGAAGCAGCGGGAGGAATCGGGCAACCACTACGACGCCATGCCGGTCATGGACGAGCTGAAGAAGGAGGCCAGGTCGCGCGGGCTGTGGAACCTCTTCCACCCCGATGAGCAGTGGGGAGCCGGTCTGTCCAACCTCGACTACGCACCCCTGGCGGAGATCATGGGCCGCAGCATCGAGCTGGCCCCGGAAGCGACCAACTGCTCGGCTCCGGACACCGGGAACATGGAAGTGCTGTCGATGTTCGGCACACCGGAGCAACAGGAGCGCTGGTTGGTGCCACTCCTGGAGGGCGAGATTCGCAGCTGCTTCTCGATGACAGAGCCTGCGGTCGCCAGTTCCGATCCACGCAACCTCGAGGCAAGCATCGTCCGTGACGGCGACGAGTATGTGATCAACGGCACGAAATGGTGGACGACCGGGGCGCTCGGATCCACGTGCGAGCTCACCATCTTCATGGGCGTCACCGATGCCGATGCGGATCATCGGGGGCGTTACTCGATGATCCTCATCCCGATGGACGCTGCTGGGATCACGGTGGAGCGGTCACTTCCGGTCTTCGGCTACCACGATCGCGGGGGTCACGGCGAGCTGACATTCCACGACGTGCGCGTACCGGCGAGCAACATGATCGCCAACGCGGGAGACGGGTACATGATCGCTCAGGCCCGTCTCGGACCCGGCCGCATCCACCATTGCATGCGTGCCATCGGCATGGCCGAGCGTGCGCTCGAGGCGATGGTGGATCGCGCCAAGAACCGCTACGCCTTCGGCTCCAGGATCAGCCAGAAGGGTGTCGTCCAGGACTGGATCGCCGAAGCCCGCTGGCGGATCGAGCAGGCCCGGCTGCTCGTGTTGAAGACCGCGTGGCTCATCGACACTCGAGGCAACCGCAATGCCCGTACGGAGATCTCTGCGATCAAGGTGGTCGCTCCCAACGTCGCCACCTGGGTACTCGACAAAGCCATCCAGGTCCACGGTGGTGGCGGAGTGAGCGATGACTTTCCGCTCGCCCGCATGTATGCCATGGCGAGAACGCTCCGTCTCGCTGACGGACCGGACGAAGTGCACGCGATGGTCGTGGCCCGGCGCGAGATCGGCCGCGACGAGAGCTGAGCCACCAATCTCAGCCGAACAGACCTCGCCACAGCCGGGCCAGGAGGTTGCCG
>JBFISM010000032.1:0-28573 GCA_041608535.1 Acidimicrobiia bacterium | reverse complement strand
CCCGTACCGCCTGCATGGCCTCCTCCAGGGGATGCTCCTTGGCGGCGAACCAGGCGTCGACGTCCGGATTGTGTACCACGACACCTCCTCTGACCGTCCACTCATCGTATCGAACGAGCCTGGCGGCTCTGCGGGGGTCGTCGGTCGGTTTGAGAGCGCGAAAAGCAGGAGCGGCTGGCCGAGCTGTCGGCTTCGGTTGAACCCCGCAACGCCATGTGGGTGACTGGAGTCATCGCCCTGGGTGCGCTCATGCTGCGCGATCTCAACGCCATCGCCCCGCTCGTCACCATGTTCTTCCTCCTCATCTACGCCATGATCAATGTGGTGGTGCTCATCGAGCAGAGCCTCGGGCTGCTCAGCTTTCGACCCACGTTCCGTATCCCTCGTTCGATTGCCGGATTCGGCACGTTGGGATGCTTCTTCGCGATGTTCATCATCAACCCGGTCTTTGGGCTGGCGGCAGCCATGGTGGTTGTGGCGGTATGCGGCTATCTGTTGCGCGGAGCTCACCAGGATCCTCCACGGGGATCAGGAGATTGGGTTTCCACGCCCGATCGCTCGAATCGGGTAGCACGCTCGTCTTCTTGGCAGCCCACTCCGCAAGCGCCACGAACAGCCCGCTGCGTGAGTCACCAAAGGGTGCGTTCCGACGAGAGCGAGATCGATGCGCAGCGGGCCCGCCTGTTGGAACTCACCGAGATCTCCCGGATCCGGGCCACGATCAACGTGGTGACCGGCGATTTCGAAGACCAGCTCGGCGAGCTGCAGGCCGATCTCAACATCTCTGGTCTTCCTCGGGATCTCGATTTCGCCTCATGCCACCGCTGGATGCAGCGGGGACGTGCCTCGGCCGTGTTCGTTGGAGGCTCCGGCCTGGAGAACGCACTCGCCTGACAGCGTCAGCGGAGAGGCCGGCGCCCCAAGGCTCAACTCGCCGATTCGAGATGGGTGTGGATCTCGCGCAGCAGTTGCGGCCACAGACCCTGCGGTAGGTCGTGGGCCAGCCCGGGGAACTCCACCAGTCGGGCGCCGGGTATCGCAGCGGCCGTGGCGCGTCCTCCCGACACATCGATGAGCGGGTCGGCCGTGCCGTGGATAACCAGCGTGGGGGCGGCGACAGCGGCCAACGATGGGGTGCGGTCGCCGGAGGCTCGAAGCGCTGCGATCTGCCGGCCCACACCTGCAGTGTCGTAGCCGCGGTGGTATTCGTAGCGGATCCAGGCTGCCGTGTCCGTGGCTTCGTCGAATGGCGGGGTGGACCACAGCGTCCGGTCGGCGATCAGCTGGGCTATTGCTCGCTCTGGTGCCGCAGGGAGCGGTGCGTACAGCACCCGTTCCCCCTCGGGGGTGGGTCGACCGACGTCGGGGGCGCCCGTGGAGGACATCATCGAGACCAGCGACGTCACTCGCTGCGGGTGCTTTGCCGCCATTGCCTGGGCGACCATCCCACCCAGCGAATAACCGATCATGTGGGCCCGGTCGATACGCAGGTCGTCGATCAGCTGCACCGTGTCGTCGGCCATGGTCTCCAGTGTGTACGGAGCTGTGTCCGCATCGCCGAACTCGACGGCAGCGAGATTCACCTTCCCGCCCGGGGTCCTGCCGGACAAGCCGATGTCACGATTGTCGAAGCGGATGACCCGGTAGCCGCCGACGACGATGGCGTGGACGAAGCCCATCCGCCACCAGGTGACCTGCTGGGCGAGTCCTGCTACCAGGACCACTGCGGGATCGTCTTCCCGGCCGAAGACCTCGGCGTGGAGCTGCATCGGGGCTGCGCTCACGTTGCGATGTCGCGGCGGTTGAAGGCCACCACAGCGAGGATCGTGAAGGCGGCGCTCACTGCGGCCATCAACACGATGCTGCCCCAGTCGACCCCGGTGGCCAGCGGGTTTGGTTCGAGAAACCACTTGAAGGGCATGAAGGCGGCGACTCCCCGTAGCTCGGTGACCAGCTCGGACAGGCCATTGATGAAGAAGCCGCCGATCACCACCGCCGTGGCCACTCCGAGGGTGACCGCCCGGTTTCCGGTGGCCGCAGCCACCAGCAGCGCCAGCGTGCCGTACACGAGCGCAAGAAGCAGCACCCCGAAATTGGCCCCGATGATGCCCGACACAGTGAGGTCCAGGTCGAAGACCGGATTGGTCATGAGCAGCGTCACCGCCAGCGCCACCGCCAGGATCCCGGTGAGCACGATCATCGCCGCCACCGTGTCCAGCACCACCCGGGTGCGGGTCACCGGCTGGGCGAGCAGCATGTCGAGCACCCCCGATTCCTCTTCACCGGCGATCGATCGGGTGGCGACACTGATGGCGAGGATGATGATCACGATCGACCCGACCGATGCGTATAGGCGGCTGTTGATGAGCCCGACCGGGGTCACCAGGTCAGCGGCGGATTCCACCCCGAACATGGACAGGAAGCCTTGGGGGAGTGACTCGAACAGCTCGACGAACCCGGCCTGATCCCGCAGCGTCGGGACGAAGGCCACCGTGATCAAGGCCAGCGCCACCAGGCCGCCCACCCACCACAGCAGGCCTCGCTGCCGCTCCCATACGATCTTGCCAAAGACGCTACGCAGCATCGACCGGTTCCGCAGGTGCGTAGTAGGCGAGGAACGCTTCCTCGAGATCGGCATCGTGCGACACGAGGCTCTCCACGGTGAACGAAGCCAGCCGCTTCACGACGGCGTCGACCGAACCCTCCACCAGCAGATGCGCAATCCGTCTTCCATCGGCCAGCTCGGCAGCCCGCACCGTATCGATGCCGGCGAAGGGGTCGTCTCCCGAGATCGGCTCGGCAAAGCGCACCTCGAGCCGGTGCACGGCCCGAGCTTTGAGACCGGCAATGGATTCGATGGCTACCAGTTCTCCATTGCGGATGATCCCGACACGGTCGGCCACCCGTTCCACCTCGGGGAGGACATGAGAGGAGAGGAACACCGAGCGCCCCTCGTCGCGTGCCTCGGCGAGCAGCCCATGGAGTACCTGTTGTATCAGGGGATCAAGGGAATTCGTCGGCTCATCGAGGATCAGCAGGTCCGGTCGGTGCATCAACGCCTGGGTGATGGCCAGCTTCTGCCGGTTGCCGCTCGAGTAGTTGCGCACCTTGCGATCGAGGTCGAGGTCGAGCGCATCCACGATGCTGGCGACGAGAGCGGGCGGTTTCGATCCCCGCAGCGCCGAGACGAAGTCGAGGAGCTGGCGGCCCGTCATCGACTCGAACAACGCCAGCTCACCGGGGAGATAGCCCACCCGGCGGCGGATCGCTCGAGAGGAGGCGGCGACGTCCATACCGAGTACCCGTGCGGTGCCTGCGTCCGGCCGGATCAGGTCGAGCAGCAGGCGGATGGTCGTGCTCTTTCCGGCGCCGTTGGGACCGATGAACCCGAAGATCTCACCGGGCTGAACCTCGAGGTCGAGGTTCTGCACACCCAGCACTTTGCCGTAGTACTTGGTCAGACCCTGGGTGTGGATGACCGGCTCCATCCCGTCCAGGCTACTGGCGCACCGGTGCCGAGACGGGTGGTCGAGATTGGGAGTGCTCGCCAACCGTCGGTACGCTTCCCCATCGATGACCACCGCTTCTGCAAACGCACCGGCTTCGTCCGGAAACCTGGGGCCCGGATTCGATGTGCTGGCCCTCGCGCTCGAGGTGCGTTGTGTGTGCGCCGCCGAGCCGGCGGAGCGATGGGAGATCTTCGAGTACGGCAGGCTCGAGGCGGCACATCCGGGCGATCTGGTGATTCGGGCGGTCAGTGCCGCCGTGGGCGACAGGCCGATGCGCATCACCATCGAGAACGAGATCCCTCGGTCACGGGGCCTCGGCTCGAGCTCGGCCGTCGTCGCCGCCGCCGCAGCAGCCGCCATGCGCGCCACCGGGCGAGAGCCATCGGACCGATTCCTCTACGAGCTGGTTGCCGATCTCGAGGGTCATCCTGACAACGCCGCAGCCGCGGTGTATGGCGGTCTCGTCGCCGCACAGGGCGATGTCATCCGGCGGCTGCCGATGTGGGACGGCTTGCGCATCGTCGTCGGTATTCCGGAGTCGAAGCTGTCGACACGCACGGCACGCGCCAAGCTGCCCGCCTCGCTTCCCCATCGAGCGGCGGCACGCTCGGTGGCACGGACGGTGTTTCTCCTCGAGGGATTGCGCACCGGCGACATCGACGCCTTCCGCTTGGCGCTCGGAGACGAGATTCACGAGGCTCCGCGGAGTGCGTTGTCACCCATCACCGGCGAATTGATCGACGCCGCGATCGATGCGGGCGCCCACCATGCGGCGTGGAGCGGCGCAGGACCCAGTGCCCTTGCTTTTTGCGACGACGACCACGTCGCCGACGTCATGGCTGCCCTGAAGAGCGCTCTGGCGGGAAGCGGAGAGGTACGCGAGCTCGCCGTGGCTATGACCGGCTGGAGCTAGCCAGCCTCACCAGCTCGGCGAACAGCGCCTTGGCGGCGACGTCGCCGCCGGCGGTGAGGTATTCCGGATGCCACTGGACGGCAAGCAAGGGCCAGCCGCTGGTGGCAGCAATGGCCTCGATCACACCGTCCTCGGCTCTACCCGCCACGGTCAAGCCATCGCCGAGCCGGTCGACCGCCTGATGGTGGATCGAGTTCACCATCACCGAAGCGCCGATGACGTCGGCAAGCCGAGATCCGGGATCGAGATCGATGCGTTGCTGCGTCTCCACCACACGGTCTCCGGAGAAGCTGTGCTGGGTCCCATGGGCTTTCGGTATGTCCACCACCAACGATCCGCCCAGCGCGACATTGATCACCTGGAGACCGCGGCATATCGCCAGGGTGGGCGTTTGCCTGACGGACAGCTCGGCGGCGAGCGCCAACTCGAAGCTGTCCCGCTCCGGATCGACCTGGTACACCGTCTCGTCGGCGATGGCTCCGTAGGCCGCCGGGTCGATGTCGCCCCCGCCGGTGAGTACCACGCCGTCGATGCGGTCGACGACCCCCGGTATCGCCGGCGCCTCCACCGGTGGCAGCAACACCGGGATCGCGCCCGCAGCGGCGACGGAATTGCGATAGGTGTGCTGCACGGTGTCGGCCGGCAGTTCCCCTCCCGCAGTCCGGACATTGCGAGTACGCGTCGTGATGCCGATGACCGGTTGCATGAGGTGTCCAGGCTAGGCACGGTCGGTGCTGCGACCGCACACAAGTGGAGCACTGGTGCTCTGCTAGAGCCGTAGTCGACAGTGCATACATCGAGACGGAGCCACCGGGTCGCCGCCGGTGGCTCCGCCAAACCGCAAAGGAGGTCGCTTCATGCCCTGGAAGCGAATCAGCCGGTGGGCGGGCCTCGGCGCACTACCGGGTCTGGCTTTTCTCACGCTCGCTGTGCCGGTGGAACCGGAGATCGATCTGCTGCTCGGTCTGGGCGGCATCCTGCTCGCCGTGACCGGCGCACTCGCTGCGGGGCTGGCTGCGGCCGCACCCGAACCGTCGCAGCGTCGTCGCACCCTGCTGCGTGCGGGCGCGGCGGCCCTCCTTGGGTTTGTGGTCTTCTTCGTCCAGCCGGTGCTTGGTATCATCGTGGCTCTGGTGGGCGTGCTCGTTGGTGCTCGCTGGGAGGACGCGGGACGGTCAATCCTGTCGCGCAGCGGCTGAGCGCCTGTTTTACGTGCGCCGCCCGACGACCTCGCCCGTGTAGCTGTTACGATACGGCCCGTCTCGTCCCGGCGTGCTGCGCTGTGGGGGTCCGGCGTGCCGGAACCGCGACGAGGCACGGATTTCCCGAACACGTTCAGAGGTTTTTGCATGGGCTCGCTGGTGAAGAAGCGCCGCAAGAAGATGAGCAAGCACAAGTATCGCAAGCGCATCAAGGCGAACCGCCACAAGCGGAAGCGCTAGTCACTTCGCTCCCCCGACCAGGGGTGGGGGCGATTGGTCCGTGGCTACAACCTGTCGTCGGGGTCTTCGTCGTAGTGGTCGAGCTGATCGACGGGGAGGAACAGTGACGTCATGAGATTCATGACGTGCGCCGTGATCCGCTTGAGGTAGCGGAAGTAGAGCGCTCTGCCCACGGCATCTAGTACCGGGCCCTCGGACATGGTCGTCTCCTTGACCCGGCGGTTGTACTCGCTGAGGAACCTGTCCGCTTTGGTCACCAGTTCGTGGGCGCGTTCGGTGTTTCTCTCGGCGAAGACCTCGGCCGCTTCGTCGAGCAGCTTGGCCACGGCGTCGCGATACGCCTCCAGCTCATCGCGATCGGCCGCGGTCGTGAAATCAACGCCGTATTTGGCGAGGTCGTAGATGTTCTTGGCGTAGTCGCCCACCCGTTCCACGTCTTTGACCACGCTCATGTAGGCGAGGATGAGCGGAAGATCCGCGGTACCACGCACCGAAGCACTCATCATCAGGGCCCGCCGCACTTCACGTTGGTTCTCGTTGATCTCGCGGTCGATGGACTTGACGGTCGACTTCGCCTCGCGAGACTTCCCACCCCCGAATACGGCGGCGACCGATGTGTCGAAGACACGACGTCCATCACGCAGCATCGTCACCAATCGGGTCTCGACCTCTTCGATCTGCGAGGTTCCCGAGCGGAAAAAATCGAGCACCATGGGCTCACCTCCGGTTACAACAGTATGACACCGACGAGCGGCAGCACGATGAATGCAACCGCGACGTATCCGATGGCCAGCTGACGCCGCTCCAGAGCGACATCGGCCAACCGCTCTGCCACGGCGACCGGGATGAAGCGCGTCGCCGGCCACGGGTAGATCAAGAGAATTCCTGCGATGTTGAACAACGTGTGGGTGACCGCAATGGTCAAGCCGTCGATGGCGCCTGCGCCGAGGGCCGCCAGCAAGGCCGTGATGGTGGTGCCGATGTTGGCCCCGAGCGTGACGGGGTACGCGTTGCGCACCAGCAGGATGCCGGAGGCGACGAGCGGAATGAGGATCGACGTCGTGATGCTCGAGGACTGGACCGATATGGTGACCAGCGTCCCAACGACCATGCCGATCAACCCGGAGCGGCCGAGTGCGGCGTTGAGCGACCGCTCGATGCGGTCGGCGACGAGGATGCGCATGTTCTTCGTGATGTAGGCCAGCGTCACGAAGATGAGGGAGATCCCGAGGATGATCGCTCCCACGGCGATCGCTCGGTCGTTGGGAAGAAGCGGAACGAGCACGATCGCCTCTATCTGATCTGCGAGCCACGCCACGGCACCCTTGATCGGGCTGTTGAAGCTTCCCCCCAGCTCCTGGCCGCCGGCGATGAAGCTCGCCACCGATTGGGCGGTGCCAGACAAGACACCGGTGACGATCTCGATGGGCAGCAGCACGGCCACTGCGATCACATTGAAGAAGTCGTGCATGGTGGCGGCGGCAAAGGCCCGCCGAAACTCTTCGCCACGACGGAGATGGGTGAGCGACACGATGGTGTTGGTCACGGTCGTACCGATGTTGGCCCCCATGATCATGGGCACGGCCGTCGACACGCTGAGGACGTCGCCGGCAACCAGCCCGACGATGGTCGCTGTGGTGACCGACGACGACTGCACCAGCACAGTGGCGAGTACGCCGACGAACAGCCCGGCGAGAGGGTTGGTGACACCCTCGAAGAGACCGTCGGTGAAATCGCTGCCGAGGCCCTTGATCCCCGTTTCCAGCAGCTTGACGCCTCCGAGGAACAGATAGAGCAGGGTCACAACGACCAAGGCGCGCAGTGGTGCGGGGAGTCCGGCCATGCGCGAACCGGCGGTCTGGGCGCGACTCATGCCGGTTTGTTCCCTCCCGAGCGGTGCGGTGGCGCCGGCGCCGACGGGTCGCTCGATGACCGTAGGTAGGCCCGTCACGGGTGCGACGTGCGATGCCGGCGAGGCTGCGTGGGAGTGTAGCTCTGGCCGACCGAGCGGGCCCGTGCCGGGGCGCCCGGGCTCGCTCCACGGGGACTAACGTCCCGCCTCATGGCAGGATCGATTCTCGGGGCTGCGGTGAAGCGCACCGAAGACCCTCGCTTCATCCGGGGACGGGGCAGTTACGTCGCCAACCGGGCCATCGAAGGGTGCCTGTGGATGGTGCCGGTCCGTTCTGCACTCGCACACGGCATCATCAACCAGATAGACACGTCCATGGCTGCAGACATGGAGGGTGTCATTGAAGTCTTCACCGCTGCCGACTTCGAGCTCGACACGATCCCGCCGTCGGCGCCAGGTGTGGACAAGCGATTCTCGAGACCGCTGCTGGCGGAAGGAACGGTTCGCTTTGCGGGGGAGATCCTGGCGATCGTCGTGGCCGAGACAGAGCGGCAAGCCGTCGATGCGGCGTCGATGGTCTTTCCCGACATCGATGCGCTCCCGGCGGTGACCGACCCGCGTGAGGCACTGCGCGACGAGGTCGTGGTCCACAGTGAGATCGGCACCAACCTCGCCAAGAGTCACGAAGACGAGTCCGACCCCGAGCTGTTCGACTCGGCTCCCGTGACGGTGACGGTCACGGTGCACAGCCAGCGGTTGGCGGCGGTCCCGCTCGAGACCAACAATGCTCTGGCCATTCCTGATCCGGCCGGTGGTCCCAACGGGGCGATCGAGGTGCTCTTGGGAAGCCAGAACGTCTTTGGTCACCGCAACCGGATCTCGCGCCTCGTCGGGGTCGACCGTTATGCCCTCGAGGTCAAGTCGCCCGACATGGGCGGCGGATTTGGCGCAAAGTTCGCCACCTATCCAGAGCAGGCATTGACCGTGGCCCTGGCGCAGCGTCTCGGGGCTCCGGTGCGCTGGCACGAGGATCGGCGAGGCAACCTGACGGGGATGTACCACGGCCGCGCCGCCTATCTCACGGTCACGCTGGCCGCCGATGAGACCGGGAACATCACCGGGCTGCGCGCCGAGATGCTGCAAGATGCCGGCGCCTACCCGACGCTGGGCGCCCACATGCCGTACTGGACGCGGTGGATGGCAACAGGGGTGTATCACATCCCCCACGTCGAGTTTCACTGGAAGGCGCTGGCCACCAACACCACGCCGATCCATGCGTACCGGGGTGCGGGACGGCCGGAGGCCACGCAGATGATCGAGCGGGCCATGGACGTCCTCGCCGCCAAGCTCGGCATGGACCCGGCCGAGTTGCGTCGCCGCAACTATCTCCAGCCGAACCACTTTCCCTACAGCACGCCGACCGGTGTCGAATACGACTCCGGCGCCTACGAGACCTCGCTCGATCTCGCCCTGCAGGCCGCCGGCTACGACGAGCTGCGGCGAGAGCAGCGCCACCGCCGGGAGAGTGGGGACAGCAAGCTGATCGGTATCGGCCTGTCGACATATGTCGAGGTCACTGCCGTCGAGGGACCGGTCGAGTGGACTGCGCTCGAGATCCACACCGATGGCACTGCCACCGCTCGGGTGGGGACGTCCGGCCACGGCCAGGGGCACGAGACGGCCTTCGCCCAGGTGGTTTCGGCGCTCACCAAGATCGATGTGGAACGCATCAGGGTGCTCCAGGCGGATACGAGCGTGATTCCGCGCGGCGACGGCACCGGAGGCTCGCGGTCGCTGCAACTCGCCGGCTCCGGTCTCTACCGAGCCAGCGAGGAAGTGGTGGCCAAGGCGCGCCGGCTGGTCGCCGAGCATCTGGAGGCGGCCCTCGACGACGTCCAGCTCGCCGATGACGCCAGGATCGGAGTTGTCGGGGTGCCCGACAGCGGCATGACGTGGGGCGAGGTGGCAGCGCTGGCTGCGGAGTCCGTCACCGACTTGGACGATGCCGACGAGGTGCTCGGCGCCGAGTTCACTTTCGATCAGGGCAAGTCGACCTTCCCGTTCGGAACCCACCTTTCGGTCGTCGAGGTGGACATCGAGACGGGCGCCGTACGTTTGCTGCGCCACATCGCCGTCGACGATTGCGGGACGGTGCTCAACCCGCTGCTCGTCGCCGGCCAGGTACACGGCGGGATCGCCCAGGGGGCCGGGCAAGCCCTCTACGAGGCAGTGCGCTACGACGACGACGGCAACTCGCTCTCCGGGAATCTCACGTCGTACTTGCTGCCGACCGCCGACTCACTCCCCAGTGTGGAGCGGCGCATCTCGGAGACCCCCACGCCGCACAACCCGCTCGGAGCCAAGGGTATCGGTGAAGCCGCCACCATCGGCTCCACCCCGGCGATCCACAATGCGGTGATCGATGCGCTCGCCCATCTGGGCGTGGAGCACATCGACATGCCGCTGACCCCGGCGACGGTCTGGCAGGCCATCAACGGCTGACCCGTCGCCGGCCACCATCGCCGCGAGTCCAGCCATTCCCCGCATCGAATCGGTATGGTTGGAGAAGCGAGGAAGGGGATTCCATGCGACGGATCCGTATGGTGTTGGCCGTGTCGTTGGTGTTCGGTGTCGTGTTCGCTCCTGCGGCAGCGTCGGCCCAAGAGTGTGCAACCCTGGAGGGCAGCGGTTTCCTGGACTTCGGCACCACCGGACAAGGAATCCTCGAGGTCGAGCTGGGTGGTGAAGCGCAGACCGTGCCGTTCTTCCCCACGGGGGTTAGAGAGATCGGGGAGAACCGGCTTCTGATCCGGTTCGTGATGTTCTTCGAACAAGGTCCGCTGGTTGTGGTCGAGGACTCGTTGGGCACGCCGCTCGGCGACGACTTGGTGTTCTTCGAGTCGACGCTGAAGGTGAAGAAGGGCGGAGCCGGTCAGTTCGCGTGGTACGGCATCGCCGACGTGGCCGCCGGCGTGGCGGACATCCAGAACATCAGCGGCGAGCTCTGCTTCGGACGCTGATCCGGGTCGGCTAGATCAAGCCGAGCTCGGCAACAGCATCGCGCTCGGCGGCCAACTCGGCCGCCGACGTGTCGATCTTGGTGCGGGAGTAGTCGTTGATGTCGAGCCCCGGAACGATGTGCCAGTCACCATGTGCCGTGGTGCACGGGAACGAGCACATCAATCCCTCCGGGATGTCGTAGGAGCCGTCACTCGGCACGGACATCGAGACCCAGTCGTCGGGCGGTGTGCCGCGCACCCAATCACGCATGTGATCGACCGCCGCGTTCGCTGCAGACGCCGCCGAGCTGGCCCCGCGGGCGCGGATGATGGCGGCGCCGCGTCCGGCAACGGTGGGGATGAACACCTGGTCGTACCACTCGTGGTCGTCCACGACGTCATAGGCGGACTTGCCGTCTATCTCACAATGGAAGAGGTCCGGATACTGTGTGCTCGAGTGGTTGCCCCATATCGTCATCTTCTTGATGCCGGCAACGGGAGCGCCGGTCCTGGCGGCCAGCTGCGAGATGGCGCGATTGTGGTCGAGTCGGGTCATGGCGGTGAACTGGCGAGGGTCGAGATCCGGGGCGTTGTTCATGGCGATGAGTGCATTGGTGTTGGCGGGATTGCCCACGACGAGCACCTTGACGTCACGGCTGGCGGCGTTGCTCAGAGCCTTGCCCTGCTCGGTGAAGATGGCACCGTTCGCCGACAGGAGATCGGAACGTTCCATGCCTTCCTTGCGAGGCATCGCACCCACGAGCAGCGCCACATCGGCGTCGCCAAAACCGGTCTCGGCGTTGTCGGTCTTCACCATGTCCGTCAGCAGTGGGAACGCACAGTCCTCCAGCTCCATGGCCACACCGTCGAGCGCATCCAGCGCCGGAGTTATTTCGAGCATTTGCAGGATGATGGGTTGATCGGGTCCAAGCAGCTGACCCGAGGCGATTCGAAACAGGACGCTGTAGCCGATCTGTCCGGCTGCACCGGTCACGGCGACACGCATTGGATTCGTCATGGCCGGGAGCCTACCCATTCCCGAGCCGGCGGCCACGAGCACGCCTCTTCGCCGCCGTGTACCGGAGGGACTACTGATCCTGGTTGCGTAGGAACGTCTCGATCTCGGACACGAGATCGTCGGTACCGGTGGGATCGATCGGCTCGGCGTCCTCGGAGTCCTCGAGATCGGCGACGTATTGGGTCAGTTCCTCCGAGTCCTCCATGGCGTTGTCGACCCGTTGCTCGAACTCCTCGGCGGCGATGCGCAGGCCCACGGTGTCCACGGATACCCCGAGCAACTGCAGTGCCCGGTCGAGGAGCGCCAGCATCGCTTTGGGATTGGCGTTGGCCGCCAGATAATGAGGTGTCGCTCCCCACAGGCTCATGGTGGGGATGCCCTCCTCGCGGCACGCCTCCTGGAGCACGCCGACGATGCCCGTCGGCCCCTCGTAGCGCGAGGTCATCAACCCGAAGCGTTCGATGAGATCGGGGTCGGTCGCCACTCCGATCACCGGCACCGGCAGAGTATGCGCCACCTGACCGACGAAGGCTCCGACCAGGACCGCCTGCTCCACGTCGCTCTCGGCGAGAATCACGTTCAGCGTCCTGGCGAAGGTCTTCCAGCGGAAGCTCGGCTCCTCGCCGAGCACGACGACGAGATCGTGCGGCTGGCCCGGCAGCGGCACCGCATAGAACCGAGTCGACGGCCAGGTGAGACTGCGGGTGCCGCCGCCGGAGATGGCAACGGTGGGGCGGCGTACCTGGAAGTCGTAGAACTCCTCTGGGTCGATGAGCGCAAACGGCTCGTCGACCCCCTGCTCTCGCAATACATGACGCACCGCACCGCTCGCCGCCTCACACGCGTCGTTCCAGCCCTCGAAGGCGATGAGCGCCTTGGGACGACGTAGCGACGGCTTGGCGAAGCGCCGTATCGCATCCATGAGCGAAGGCTACTGCGTTCCCCGCGCTGTCGTTCTCCGGTGCAGCACAGCTCGCAACCCGAACCCGACAGCGAGCAGCAATCCGGTGGCCAGCCACACCAACGGCTCGACGAACACCGCCAGACCGAGGCAGGCGGCGGCGCCCCCGGCAGCGATCCACCGCGGAAACCGGCGTTGCTCCGGTCGTAGCCGCAGCGCGGCCAGGTTCGTGAGCGTGTAGTAGATCAGCACGGTGACTGCGCTGAATGTCCAGGTTGTCGTCACGTTGCCGATGAGGGTCAGCCCCGCCACCGCCGCCAGGGTGGCAACCGTCGCCGGTACCGGTGTGGTCCCCGTTGCGTCGACTGCCGCCATTCGGTGCGGGAGATCTCCCTCCCGGCCCATGGCGAGTACCACTCGAGATACGCCGAGCACGAGGTTCAAGAGCACGCTCGCCATGGCGACGATGGCGGCCACCTCGACGAGCCGTGCTACACCGGGATGTCCCGCAGCCGCCACCAGCGGTGCGGTGCTCGTCTCGGTGGCCGCAGCCAGCACTGCCGCACCGATGCTGCCGATCGCGACCACGGCGACGAGTCCGTACAAGGCGATCGTGATCGCCATGGTGGTGACGATCGCCCGGGGAATGGTGCGGACCGGATCGCGCACCTCCTCCCCGAGGGTGGCAATGCGTCCATAGCCGGTATAGGCCACGAACATCAGCGCGGCAGCTTCGAACCAACTTCCGGTGAGCGTCGGAGCGGCAGCGGCGATGTTCTGGCGGCTGACGTCGGCGATTCCGGCGACGACAAACATCCCGAGCGCGGCGATCACGAATCCGACGAGCACTCCGTTGACTGTCGCCGAGCGACGTATGCCACGCAACACGGCCGCACCCACCAGCGCCACGATGCCGAGTGCGATGAATCGGTGCCATCCCGGTGGCCACCCGGTGGCGGCGAGGAGGTATCCGGAGAAGCCGAGGGCGGCTGTGGCGGCGGATGCGGTCTTTGCACCGAGGAACATCCACCCGGCGACGAATCCCCACCCGGGGGAGAGCAGGCGGCCGGCATAGACGTAGGTGCCTCCGCTCACCGGATGGGCGGCGGCCAGCTGGGCACTGCTCAGGCCGTTGGCGGCCGCAACCAGACCAGCAGCAGCCACCGCCGACACCACGCTCGGGCCGGCGACACCGGCGGCGATCCCGATGCTGACGAAGACGCCGGTGCCCACGATCGAGCCCAACCCGAGCAGCACCGCCGCAGTCGTACCGAGTTGTCTGCGCAGCGAGCCCTCCATGCCGCGTCGCATTCTCGTCGCTGCCGGTGAGGGGTGACGGGGGGAGCGGGCTGCGTTTGGGCAAACGGAACAGCGGCGCCCCTAGAACGCCGCTGTCCGTGATGGTGCCCGACCAGCGCCCTGCGTGCCCTGTTCAGGCGTGCCCTACGCTGGCTTCCCCCAGCAACCATCAGTTGTGAGACGGTAATGCGCCGTTCTTCTTACAGTCATGATCCCCCTGCGAGCGGTAATGAGGCGTCGGCCTCATGGAGACCACCGACCAGGATTGGTGCAGATACGGAAAAGCGGCCTCCTGGGTCCAGGAGAGCCGCTTTGTAGGCTTCCGTAGATGTCCTTGCCGCCCGTCGGTTGCAGGCTTCCCCCAAGAATGTCACCTGCTGGTGCCGGTTTCCCCCGGCGGATCATCTATATATGAGACACCGTGTCCCCCGCCGTCTTACAGCCGGGGCCGCTGCGCAACGGCGGATGAGGCACTGGACCCAATGACATGGAGGTGGTGCGGTGCGACTCGGGGCGGTGGGCCGTCCTGGCGAGCGCTCGGCTGGACACGAGGTGCGCTGCGACGTGTCGCGATGCGGGGACGACGGGCACAGTTCGCGCACAACGAGAAGCGGCGCCTCGAGGGCGCCGCCTGGTTTCAATCTACGGAATGGGGTCAGACGGTGTATGCCCGTCAGGGAAGTGTCGTCTGCATCCCGTAGTTCGTTTTCGTACAGGTGAGACGCACCAGCGCCCGCGTCCTTACACGGAATCGCCCGCGGTGGGGCGGTTTGAGTCCAGCGACC
This sequence comes from Acidimicrobiia bacterium, assembly GCA_041608535.1. GTDB lineage: Bacteria > Actinomycetota > Acidimicrobiia > Spongiisociales > UBA5794 > JBFISM01. The sequence goes on along the minus strand of JBFISM010000032.1, from coordinate 13,855 downwards.
CATCCGCTGGGTCCGTCCATCGCCGCAGCCGCAACGAGTTCGTCACCACCGAGACACTGGAGAAAGCCATGGCGCCCGCGGCGATCATCGGATTGAGGAGACCGGCGGCGGCCAGCGGGATCGCCGCCGTGTTGTATGCAAAGGCCCAAAAGAGGTTCTGCTTGATGGTGCGCAGCGTCTTCGCTGCCAGCTCGATGGCCGTCACGGTGAGCGCCGGGTTTCCCGCCATGAGCACAACATCACCGGACTCGACGGCGACATCCGTGCCCGTGCCGATGGCGATGCCGAGATCTGCCGTAGCCAGCGCCGGAGCGTCGTTGATACCGTCGCCAACGAAAGCGACGACCTTGCCGGAGGATCGCAGCCTGTCGATCTCGAACGCTTTTTCGTCGGGAAGGACGTCGGCGATCACCGTCTCGATACCGAGACGGCTCGCTTGGGCGACGGCGGTGCGCCGGTTGTCACCGGTCAGCATCACGGTGTCGATCGAGCGCTTGCGGAGCTCCGCGACCGCCTGCTCCGCCGTCGGACGGAGGGTGTCGGCTACGGCGAGCACGCCGCGCACCTCGCCATCCCAACCGGCGAGGAATGCGGTGTGTCCGCTGCGTTCCATGTGCTCGATGGTGTCCAAGGCCTTCTCGGGCACGAACAGCCCGAGGTCTGCCAGCAGCTTTGGTTTGCCGACCACGACGTCGTGATGGCGTATCCGGCCACGTACCCCGAGACCCGGCACCGCTTCCACCTCGTCGATCAGTTCGATGGTGACGCCGCGCTCCTCTGCACCGAGCGCAACGGCCTTGCCGACGGGATGGTTGCTGGCCGCCTCGACGCTACCCACGAGACGCAGGAACTCGGTCTCGTCGCCGTAGACCTCTACTTCGGCCAAGGTCATCGCTCCCCGGGTGAGCGTTCCCGTCTTGTCGAACACGACGGTATCTATGGCGGCGATACGCTCGAAGACTTCGGCGTTCTTGAAGAGAACCCCCAACTCGGCTCCACGACCGCTGCCGACCATGATGGCCGTAGGCGTTGCCAGACCCAGAGCACAAGGACAGGCGATGATGAGCACCGCAACGGCGTTTTGCACCGCCGTCGCCGCACTGGCGCCGCTGACCAGCCAGCCGGCGAGAACACCCACCGCCACGACTATCACGACCGGCACGAACACCGCCGAGATCCGATCGGCCAGCTTCTGGATGGGCGCCTTCGACGCCTGGGCCTGCTCGACCATGCGAACGATCTGTGAGAGCTTGGTATTGGGGCCGACGTGGGTGACCTCGACGTCGATACGGCCCTGTTGGTTGATCGTGGCCGCAGACACCGGATCGCCGGCCATGCGATCGACCGGCTTGGATTCGCCCGTCAGCATCGATTCGTCGATTGACGAGGACCCGGCGACGATGACCCCGTCGGCTGGAACCTTCTCCCCGGGTAGCACCACCACTCGATCGCCCGGGGCGAGCTCGAGTGGGTCGACGGTCACCAGCTCGCCGTTGCGCAGCACGTGTGCCGATGTCGCCGACAGCTCGAGCAGCTGGCTGATCGCCTCGGATGCCCGGCCCTTGGCCCTGGCCTCGAAGTAGCGACCCAGCAGGATCAGCGTCACGATCATCCCGGCCGTCTCGAAAAAGACGGGTCGGTCGGTCAATAGCGCCCACACCGAGTAGAGATAGGCCGCCAACGTTCCCACCGAGACCAAGGTGTCCATGTTGGCGGTGAAGCTGCGGAGCCTGGTGAGCGCATTGATGTGGAACTGCCGGCCGAACCAGAACACAACTGGGGCGATCAGGACGGCTTGGACGGTGTGCGATGCCATCGAGCCATGCACCAGCATCGCCAGCGCCATCGCCGGCAGCGTCAGCACGGCAGCTCCGACGAGGACCACCCGTTGGGCGGCAGCTTCAACATTGAAGCGCGTAGCTGCCGAAGTTCGTTCCTCCCCCGGTGCGACCAGGCTGATGTCGTATCCGATCTTGGAGACGGCGGCCACGAGCTCGTCGGGGTCGATGCCGTCGCCGGCCGTCACCTTCGCCTCCTGGCCGGCAAAGCTCACCACGGCCTCATCGACGCCGTCTTGGCGAGACAGGACGCGCTCGATACGCAACGCACACGAGGCGCAGGTCATGCCGTCGACTTCAAAGAGGATCGAGCTGCCGGTCTCGCTCATGATCTGTCAGGCGACCTCGTAGCCCTGAGCCTCGATAGCGGCGACGATGTCGTCCTCGCTCACCTCGTCGTCGAATCTGACGGCAACGGTCTTGGCGTCGATGGCGACCTCGACGTGCTCGACACCGAGCTCGGCGACGGCGCCTTCGATCGCAGACTTACAGTGGGCGCAGGAGATGTCGGGAACATTCAACGTGATGTCATGCATGGTGTGATTCCTGTCGTGGTGTTGTTCATGGTGCGGTCGAGGCCGCAATGGGGGCGTCACTGGGTCCGGTCACGGTGGGGGTGTAGCGCAACGTCTCCATCAACTCGTCGACGATCTGCTCCGATCTACCCTCGGCCACGGCATGCAACACGCAGGTCTCGACGTGGTTCTGCAGCAACACGCGATTCACCTTCTCCAACGATCCCTGCAACGCCGACACCTGTTTCATGACGTCGGGGCAGTAGTCCTCTTCGTCGACCATGCGGATGACCGCATCGAGGTGGCCTCGCACCGTCTTCAGACGGTTGAGTGCCGATGACTTGTGCTCAGCCTTCACGATTGCTCCCCAAGCCGGCGGGGTCCCGAATCTGGCGGGCTCCCCGAATCTGGTCGCTCCACAATCTCGCTACCCACCCCACCCGGGGTGGGGGTCCCGAGCCTACCACGACGGTCCACGTCACGTGGAACGGGGTTGGCCACCGCTGGATCAGCTCATTCGATGAGGGCGGTCTGCATGTGGTTCAGCACCTGTTGCAGCGCCGAGAAGAACGGGGCCGCCTCGCCAGGACCCGACTCGAGGAAGCCCACCTCGACCGTGTCCCGCAGCGGTTGACTCCCGATCTCCGTCAGGGCATCGCCGAGGGCGGGATCCTCCACGAAGGTGGAGCCATCGACATAGCCGGATTCGGCGAAGGCGTGCATGGTCTCCAGAACGTAGACGTAGTGGACCACCACCGCATCATCGGCGTAGGCACTGTTCAGCCGGTCGAGCTCGGCGAGTGCCGCACCCAGCTGGGCGCTCAGATCGTCAATCTCGATCTGTTTTGCCGCGGCCTCCTCCAAGGCGAGCTGCAGTGGGCCGGGCTCGCCGTCGGTCTCGTCGAGCGCAGTCTCCAACTCCGCTTGGAGCCGCTGCAGCTCGGATTGGGTGTCGGCGATGGCGACATCCCGTGCCGCGAGCTCGCCGGCGACCTCTCCCGAGTCGGCGGTTCGATTTCGGTCGGCGATGAAGAGACCGCCGATCAGAGCTCCGATCGCAAGACCAAACACGAAGGTCATGGTTCCGAAGGAATATGGACTGGGCGAAGGCACCCGTGCTGGGTTGCTCATGAAGCTGTGACGTTACCGTCGCCCTCTGCGGTTCCCCCGGCGCAGCCGTCGCTGTCTCATCCGGTAACGTCGTCGCATGGTCGACGAACCCAGCCAGGTGTCCGCACGGTTCCGCCCGTTTGGGGAGACGATCTTCGCCGAGTTCACCGAGCTGGCGAAGCGCCACGATGCGATCAACCTGGGACAAGGCTTCCCCGACTTCGACGGACCTCAGTTCATCATGGACGCCGCCCGCGATGCCATGGCGAAGGGCCGGAATCAATATGCCAGATCGATAGGCGAGGTCGAGCTGAACGAGCGCATCGCAGCACGCTTCGGGATGGACACGGGTCAGGATGTCGATCCCGCGGGCAACGTCACGGTGACGAGCGGATGCACCGAAGCCATCGCGGCCACATTTCTCGGACTGGTGAATCCCGGTGACGAGATCATCCTCATGGAGCCGTTCTACGACGCGTACCCGGTGGGAGTCGCCATGGCCGGCGCAACCGCCCGCTATCTGACGCTGCAGGCGCCCGACTTTCGCATCACCGAAGATGCTCTCCAGGCGCTGGTCACGCCGCAGACCCGTGCGGTGATGCTCAATACGCCGCACAACCCCCTCGGCCGGGTCTTTGGGCCCGACGAGCTCGAAGCGGTCGCCGCTGTGTGCCGCCGTCACGACCTGCTCTGTTTCTCCGACGAGGTTTACGAACGGTTGGTCTACGACGACGCACGGCACACGTCGATTGCCACCCTCCCGGGGATGTGGGAACGCACTGTGACGCTCTCGTCGCTCGGCAAGACCTTCTCGTTGACGGGTTGGAAGATCGGTTGGGCGGTTGCACCGGAGCCGCTCACCGCCGGTGTCCGCGCCGCCCACCAGTTTCTCACCTACGCCACCGCTACCCCGCTGCAGCACGGAGCGGCGGCCGCGCTCGACGCCGGTCCCGAGTACTACCGCCAGCTGGCCACCGATTATCAGCGCAAGCGGGACCTGCTCGCCGAGGGCCTCGATTCAGTCGGGTTCGAGGTCTATCTGCCTCAGGGCACCTACTTCATCATGTGCGACCACCGCGGTTTCGGATACCCGGACGATCGCAGCTTCGCCCGTTTCCTCACGAGCGAGATTGGCGTTGCGGCCATTCCGCCGAGCGCTTTCTACTCCACCCCGGGCGGTGGCGAAGCGCTCATTCGGTTCGCCTTTTGCAAGGGGGACGACACGTTGCGTGCTGCCGTCGATCGGCTTCGCAAGCTGCGGGCCTGACCGCGTTCAGCGGTCTTCGTCGACCACGACCACCTCGGCATCGCGAACGTCGTCTGCTCCACCGTCCTCGACGCTCACGACGCTCTTCTCGCTCTCTACCACCTGAATCTCGACGACGATGGATTCATTGGCCTCCTCGGCGATGACCTCGGCCAGCTCCTCGACGGGGGGCGCATCTTCCGGGGTTGCGATCACGACGTCGACCGCGGGTTGCCCGTCCTTGTACTCGACGGCGATGTCGACCGTCTCCACGGACCGATCCGTCGTCTCTGCCCAATGCTCCACGGCGGTCTCGACCGCGTTGTCATCGAGTGGGGCCGCCAGCAAGGTCGTCTGGCCGAACTGCAGGGGGAGAGCGACGATGATCGTGGCCAGTGCCGCCCAGCGCAGACCATCTTGGATCTTGCTGCCGCTCGACAGGAGACGTTGTCCGGGTGCCAGGCCGGCCACGAGAAAGGTTGCTGCCCCCGACGCCAGCACACCGGCCACGTTCACGGTGAAGAGGAGCAATGCGCCGCTGGCGAGACGGAGCTGACCACTCGCCGTCATCAAACCGACGACGGCCAAGGGCGGCACCAAGGCGACGGCGATGGCAGCGCCGGCGAGCGCATCGGATGCTTGACGCCGCACGAACGCATATGCGCCCGCCGCACCGGCGGCGGCCGCAATCCCCAGATCCAACAGGTTGGGCTGCGTCCGAGCCATGATCTCGGGCGGCACGGGGTCGAGAGCGCCTCGGGCGAACAGACCGATGAAGGCGGCGAGCGCGACTGCTCCCACGGCGCCCGCCGCCACGAGTTGCAGATTGCTCCGGATCCGGTTGGGCCACCCCATCACGATCGCAGCGGCGGCCGCCAACGCCGGCGCCATGAGTGGGGCGACGAGCATCGCTCCGATGATCACCGCGGTCGAGTTGGCGATGAGGCCGAACGCGGCAATCGTCACCGACAACGCCATCAGCGTGGCGTACCTGCGCTGAAAGGCCGGTCGGCGAGATCCCTCGAAGAACAGGTTGGCGATGACCGCCTTGCGCTCAGCCGGCTCCAGCGGTATCTGTTTCGCTTGGTAGCGCCCGATGTGACGGAGCAGGCGTCCCCGGCCGACCTCGATGCGTTGTGGTAGCAGCCACCCAGCCGGTTCGGGCAGATTGGGCTGGGCGGCGCCGACACCTGGTGGGGGCGGGGTCAGAGGGGGAAAACCGGCGTCGTCGAGCTCGGCGGCCGGAGCCGCCGTGGCCACCTGCGTCTTGGGCACCGGCGGCTGCCGGGCGAGTGCCTTGCGGGGGGCCGAATCGTGCCTTCGTGCACCTTCACTCCGCACCGGGCAAGACCCTATTACCCGGTACGGTTAAACCGCAGGTCCTCACGGTTAACAGTTTCCTAAAATCGCAACACCGGTTTCTCGCTGTTGCGAAGCCGGAAACGGCCTGCGGAGACGCTGATAGCGTTCTGAGGCGCATGGACATCCGCGAGAACATCGTTGCAGCCATCGGGAACACCCCGCTCGTCCGGCTGGCGCGTCTGCACCCTCCGGGCAATCTGGTGGCCAAGGTCGAGTACATGAACCCGGGCGGCTCGGTCAAGGACCGGATCGGTCTTCCCATGATCGAGCGGGCCGAGGCAGCCGGATGGTTGAAACCGGGCGGGACGATCGTCGAACCGACGAGCGGCAACACCGGCGTGGGTCTGGCGATGGCCGCCGCTATCAAGGGCTACCGCATCGTGTGTGTGATGGCCGACAAGCAGTCCAAGGAGAAGCAGGATCTCCTCAGGGCGTACGGTGCCGAGGTGGTGGTGTGCCCCACCGACGTCGATCCGGAGGATCCCCGTTCCTACTACTCGGTGGCCGACCGGCTCTCGACCGAGATCCCGGGCGCCTACCGCCCGGACCAATACAGCAATCCGGCGAACCCGGAGGCGCATCTGGCCACAACCGGACCGGAGCTGTGGGAGCAGACCGACGGCGAGATCGACATATTCGTTGCCGGCGTCGGCACCGGAGGGACGATCACGGGCGTGGCTCGCTACCTGAAGGAGCGCAAACCGGAGGTGCTGGTGATTGGTGTCGATCCGGAGGGATCGATCTATACGGCAAACAGCGACGCCGAGGTCTCCACGTACCTGATCGAGGGGGTGGGCGAGGATTTCTGGCCGAGCACGTTCGACCCGAGCCTGGTCGACGGCTACGAGATCGTCACCGACAAAGAGGCGTTTGCCATGACCCGGAAGCTCGCGGAGGTGGAGGGCATGCTCGTTGGCGGGTCGTGTGGGATGGCCGTGGTCGGGGCGCTGCGGGTGGCGGAGCAACACCCCGACGATCTCGTCGTCGTGTTGCTGCCGGATTCGGGGCGCAACTACATAGGCAAGATATTCAACGACGAGTGGCTCGACAGCCAGGGCCTGCTGGAGTGAACAATCGATCAGTCACGCACCGCAGCTGATCGTCACTGCGGTCGTGACGAGAGGCTGGTGGCCGCCTGCTGCCTCGGCGATGCCCGCGGAGACGATCCCAGGTGAGTGGGATCGTCTCTGCGTTGCTCCAAGGGGTAGCTACTGGTTGGTTGATTCCGTAGTGAATGGTTCACCGAAGCCGGGATCGAACGCCTCGCAAGCATTCCCGCGAATCCGGTTGGAATCGACGAAGAAGTGGCTGTTTTCGATGAACACGAGCGAACCGCTCATGCTCGAAGCCATGTGGACTTTGACCTCGTGGAGACCGGGGGCGGTCCGGGTGCACCACGTGTAATAGATGCTGTTGTCGTGGCAGTCACCGCTGCCGCCACCCCCGTCGTCACAGTTGGTGACTTCGACGGATTCGGGGAGCTTGAGGAGCGCAATCCACCCGGGTGCCTGGGCACCGTCGGCGCACCGCGCCGCACCTTGCTGGCCGACATTGAACGGCATGAAGGTGGCATCGTCCACGGTGGCCGAGAAGCAAGACGCCGCCCCGTCATGGGTGTCACCGGTGGTCGAGATCGTGACGTACAAGACGTTGTGTCCCGAGGGCACCCGCACCCTCTTGTGGTAGACGACGATGCCTCCTGGATCCGTTGGGTCCCCAGCGGTATTGGGAACGGCTTCGGTGGCGGACTCGCTTCCGCCGAAGTCGGCATAGTCGGCGGCAAGCCGGTGGAGTGGCCCGCCGGTCGAGGCGTCCTGCGATTCTGCCTCGCCGACGGGCAAAACGACGAGCAAGGCCGCGACCACAGCTGCCGTCACGGCGATCATCCCGATGCGCCGCAACGCAAGGGCCTGTTCCATGTCTTCCTCCTTTGCTGCGAACGGGTTCGAGGAGACGCATCGAGCACCCGCTCCTCACCCTCCATTCCCCTTTGTACGTCGTGGGTGCCGACGCGAGTGAGACGTTCTCGTCTCAGGTGAGACAGGGTCGGCTCAGCCGGCCAGCCCCCGTCTGGCGATGGTGGAGATGGCTGCAGAGCGGCCGGAGACTCCGAGGCGGATGTAGGTGTCTCGCAGCAGTCGGTGAAGGGTGCGCCGCGAGTAGCCAACCTCGGTTGCCAGGTCGGATACCGTCTTGCCGGCGGCAAGGCTTCTCAGCCACGCCAGCTCCTCAGCACTGATGTGCCTGAGGGGTTCCGTCCTGGGGTAGCCGGCGGCGAGCGCACGAGCGATCGATGCGGGCATGAGACTCAAGCCTGCCAGGGCAGCGGCGACGACGTCGACGATGTGCTCCACGCTCGACGCCCGGCACGCCACACCGCCCGCTCCCGCATCGAGCGCCTGCTGGTAACACTCCAGCGTCGCACATTCGACGAGCGCCACGATCGTGAGGCGAGGACAACCGGCGCACAGCCGCTCGAGATCATCCTTGGCGCGGTTGGAGGTGAGAGAGATGACCGCCGCATCGGCACTGGGGCGTCTTGCCCAGTACAGGATGTCGTCGGGCAGCTCGGCCACCAATCCGACGACCTCGAGCCCCCTGGCGAGCCCACTGCGAAAGGCGGGCACGGGGTCGATGACCGCGACGTGAGCAGTGATCGTGTTCTCCTCTGTGTGCCGCGTCAGGCATCCCTCACGAGGCGCCATTCCTTGGGGAAGGACCACAAACACTACGTCGATTCAGTCAAATCGCGCGTGAGATTTCTCTGTCATACACATGCGACGTCGCCCCTGACTACCCGACTAACACCACCCACCCCGCCCGACCCTTGTGGGGACAACTCATGAGGTCGGTATGCGGTGTTGCGCGGACAGGCTTCGTTTGGGTCGCGAACACGACCCGCAGGTCGCCACGGTTGCGGGATCCACCGGTGACCGTGGAGCCGACGCGTTGCGGAGGCATCTCCGCACTGGATGGGGCGGGCCAACAAGCCGCACGCCGGGTCCCCGACCGGCTGCGACCGGGATGTGTTCCGCAAGCACGCGAATCTGTCAGTCGACCAGGCCGTGGCGAACGGCGAGCACGGCTGCCTGGGTGCGATCGCTCACTTCGAGCTTGGCGAGTACTGCGCTGACGTAGTTGCGCACGGTGCCCTCCGACAGGTAGAGCTGGTCGGCGATGGCCGAATTGGTCAGACCACGACCGAGAAGCCGCAGCACGTCGAGCTCGCGAGTGGTGAGCCCGGTGAAGGCCGCAGAGTCCACCGGATTCGGCTCGCCACGGTCGAGAGCATCGAACAGGTCACCGGCCACACCCGGGTCGATGTGCGTTCTGCCCGCCGCTGTTCCCTCGATCGCCTCGATCAGTCGATTGCGCGGGGTGTCCTTCAGCAGATAACCGGACGCACCGGTGCGCAGCGCATCGACCACCCACTCGGTGGCCTCGTAGGTGGTGAGCACCAGCACTTTGACGTCGGGAAAGGCGTCCTTGATGGCACGAGTCGCCTTGACCCCGTTCATACCCGGCATCTTCAGGTCCATGAGCACGACGTCGGGCTGGGTCGTCCGTACCACCTCGACTGCATCCGCTCCGTCGGTCGCTTCACCGACCACGTCGATACCGGGCGCGGTCGACAGGATCGCTTGGAGCCCGTCACGGACGAGATCCTGATCGTCGCAGATGACGACGCGGATGCGCGGCCCGTTCATGGAGCCGCCGCAAACACGATGGTCGTCCCCGCACCGGCGGTGCTGCTCACCGTGAGCTCGGCTCCCACCAACTCGGCCCGTTCCCGCATGCCGTTGAGCCCATGATGCCCGGTGGAGTCGAAACCGTTCGGGTCGAAGCCGGCACCGTCGTCGGTGACGACGAGCTCAACCCGTCCCCTTCGGCGTGTCAGGATCATCGTGACGGAGGCAGCTCGTGCATGCCGTACCGCATTGGTGATCGCTTCCTCCGCGATGCGGTACACGGCATGCTCCACCTCGGGGCGGACGGCGCCGACGTCGGCGACGGCGGAGACGTCCACTGCGATCGAATGCACCTCGCTTGCATCGTGGCCGAGCCGGCGGACGGCGGCGGGGAGACCCAGATCCTCGAGCGGCGAAGCGCGGAGAGCATCGATGGCACGGCGGGCTTCGGTGAGGCCGTGCCTGGTGCCTTCGAGGGACCGCTGCACCATCGTTCTGGCGCGAGTTGGGTCCTCGTCCCACACGCTGGTCGCACCCTCCAACTGCACCGCGACCGCGCTCAACGTGTGGGCGAGCGTGTCGTGGAGCTCGCGGGCGAGTCGGGTGCGCTCGTTGCTCGTCGCCAACTGCTCACGGGTGGCGGCATGGTGCGCCAGATCCTGCTGGTGCGCCCGCTGCGCTCCGATGAGCTTTCCGATGACGTAGCCGACGAGGGCGTACACGGCACCCCGAGCAAACAGGAGCCCACCAACGATCGAATCCTGCGTTGCGGACTCCTGCAGGAGCGGTGACAGCAGGATCGCGTCGAGCAACGTGGTGCCGGCGGCGAAGAGCAGCACGGTGCGGAACCGGTACTGCCACGCGATCAGGATGAGCGGCACGAAGAGCACGAAAAAGAGCAGCCACCAGTCCTCGATGGCGCGGTTCGGTGGGTCTCCCTGATCCAGTCGAAGACCGACGGCGATGCCGTTCTCGACGATGGGACTCACGGTGGCGACGATCAATCCGACGCTGAGATAGCGGCGACCCATCAATCGCTGCACGGGTGGTGCGATCAGGTACATCAGCAGGATGCCGTAGACGACGAGTCCCGGGCCCGGGACCAGCAACAGCTGCTCCTCGGTGCGATTGTCGAGCGACAGAGCCATCAGAGCCAGCAGACCGAAGCGGATCCCAACGAAGAAGCGGAAAACACGGAGCAGTCCTGGCTCGATCCTGCGTCTCATGGCGTCATTATGGGGGTGAACGCCCGGGCTGCCCCCATTTTTGGCGACGATCGTGACGTCAGACACGGCGCAACATGACTCACGTCATGTGCGATCGTGATTCGCCGGTGCCACCACGTGATCCCTGCCACTGTCGCAACTTCGGCTCCCTTGATGCAATGGGCGCGACGACGAGTTCACGACGAAGGAGTGGGTCAGATGAACGGCAGGAAACTCTTGCTTGCGACAGCGATCGCCGGGACAGCGCTGATTGCAGGCGCATGCAGTATCGATGTGGAGCGGAACCCGGACGGTTCGTTCCAGGCCACCGGCACCCTCACCGAGGCGAGCCTCGCCGCAGAGATGGAACGGGATGCACGCAACGAGAGCGTCGAGCTGGATTTCGCCGCTGGTGGAGTGATCGTGGCCGCGGTGGAGCGCAGAGACGATCTCGGCGCACAGGTGAACACGGTCGAGTTCACCGCCCAGGTGGGGGCCGTGGGCGGGGATCTCACTGTGCAGGTGACCGAGGCGACGTTCGATGGGTTCCCGATACCGCAGCGGTGGCTGGAGCAGTGGAACGAAGAGCTGGCGCGAGGTCTCCGCCAGGCGGCGAACGAGCATCCGGATGCGACGCTCGAGACCATCAGCGTCGTCGGAGATTCGATGGTCTTCGAGTGGCGCCTGGAGACCGACGAGAGCCGAGACGACTAGGTCGGATGGGGGAGGGTGGTGGTTCCGATACGCCACCGCCCGACACGACGATGACGGTCCCGGCAGCAGCGCGGGACCGTCATCGTGTGTGGTGATGTGCTCAGAAGCAATACCCGAATGCCTGAACCTCGGAGACCGAGAAGAATCGATCGTTCGAAGCGTTCGGGGCGGCGCGTACGAACAGCTTGGTGGCGACGATGTCGCCCTGGAGCTGGTGCACGGCGGTGTCGTCCGCCGGGTCCGGCCGAGTCTGCATGCCCGTGCCGAAGATGTCGTAGTTGGGCACGTTCCAGGCCAGCTTCTTGCCACCTCCGGGCGCTTCGTAGCGGACGATGTATGCGTCGTTGTCGTCGGCCTGAACCGTCAAGCTCTCGATGACGCACGGCTCACCGAGATCGATGATGATCTCACCCTTGCGGCCGTCGTTCTGATCCCACCAGACCGCACCCTGGTCCCACTGGGTGCCCCGCGGCAAGAACACCCCGTCCACCACCGTCGATGGAGCGACGATCTGTCCTCCACCCCAACCGGCCGTGAAGAACGCATCGCCATTGAGGGACACCGTGGCTCCGGCGGCGACGTTGTGCCCGACGGCGCTCACCGGGGCCGCACTCAGCAAGGCGGCCGCCACGGCCACGAGTACTACGAGCTTTCTCATGGGTTCCTCCTTCAGGCGAAGTCGAAGCCGAATGCTTCGAGCGAAGAGAAGGACGCGGCCGCAGAGCCTGTGATACCGGATTGCCTGCGGTTGCCGCTCCGGCGGGGCGACGGCTCAGATCTGGTCGAGCGCCTGGGCGAGATCTACGAGCAGGTCGTCGGCGCTCTCCAAACCGCACGAGAGCCGCACGAGCCCGTCGGTTATGCCCACGCGGAGTCGGTCCTCGGGTGCCATCGCACCGTGCGTCATCGTGACCGGGTGCGTGATGAGGGACTCGACCGAGCCCAGGTTCTCGGCGAGCGTCCACAACTGCACGGCGTCCATGAGCCGCTTCCCGGCATCGATCCCACCATGGACCTCGAACCACAGCATGGCGCCAAAACCGGTGGCCTGGCGTTTCGCCAGGTCGTGCTGCGGGAACGAGGGGAGGCCCGGGTAGGCGACCCTCTCGACCTTGGGATGCTCCTCCAGGAACATCGCAACCCGCATCGCCGTGCGCGATTGGCGATCGAGCCGCTCCGTCAAGGTCTTCGTGCCCTGCATCGTGAGGAACGCCTCGTGCGGCGACATCGTCGTCCCCGTTGCGTTTTGCACGAACTTGATGCGCTCCTGGAGTGCGGCGTCCGAGGAGACGACCGCTCCACCGACGGTGGCGTTGTGGCCATCGAGGTACTTGGTGGTGGAGTGGATGACCAGATCCGCCCCGAGGGCGAGCGGGCGCTGGTAGTAGGGAGTGAGGAAGGTGTTGTCGACCGCGTGGGGGATGTCGTGCGTTGTTGTGATCTCGGAGACGGCGGCGATGTCGGTGAGCTTCAGGGTGGGATTGGCGGGGGTCTCGGTGAAGATGAGCTGGGTGTTATCGCGAATGGCAGCCGCGACGTTGTCCGGATCGGCGGTGTCGACGAAGCTGAACTCCACGCCAAACCGGGTGTAGACCGTGGAGGCGAGGCGATACGTACCCCCGTAGACGACATCGGAGACGATGCAGTGGGCACCGGCATCGAGGAAGGCCAGGAAAGTTGCGTTCGTCGCCGCCATGCCCGTTGCGAAGGCAGCAGCGTCGTGGCCATCTTCCAAGATGGCGATCTTCTGCTCGAAGGCGCGCACCGTTGGGTTTCCAGAGCGTGAGTACGAGTACCCGGTTGCCATGTACTCGTCGACCGACGGCTGGACGAACGTGGTCGACTGGTAGATGGGGGTGAGGATCGCACCCGTCGTCGGGTCGGGGGTCACCCCGGCATGCACCTGCTTGGTGTGGAAGTCCATCGCATCTCTCCCGGCTCGCAGGTCACCAAGCTAACCGCAGACCGGGGGTCCGCCGGCCGGTCGGTCAGTGAGCGTCGCCGGACTCCGGCGCGACCTGGGGGCTCTCCGCCGCGTCGTGGTGTTGCCCGGTGCCGTCGGGGCCGTACGGGTCCGCCGGCTGGTAGTCGGCGCGGTAGTAGTCCATCTCGATGTACATGGGGCGCGCCTGAGGAACGACGGCCCGGACCTCTTTCTCGACCTCGTCGATGGCGT
>JBFISM010000031.1:0-28877 GCA_041608535.1 Acidimicrobiia bacterium | reverse complement strand
TGTCCCGCCAGGCCGAGGACCTGGCCGGCGGTCATGGCGACGGTGAGAGGGGCGAGGGGGAGTGCGCTCGATGACCGCATGGTTTCGATCAACTCGTCGGCCACGGTGAGTGGGTCGCGATCGAACTCAGGGAGCCAGCGGTCGTAGCCATATCCACAGACCAGTTGCATGAAGTCCTCGTGGCGAGGACGTCGTTCCCAGAGCGTGGTCGTCGGTCTCGCCGCTCGTTCCACCAACTCCGCCGGCGCCGGGTACGTTGTCCGGCGGCGCACGACTTCCCGGGCTCGCCGCTTGGCCAGTTCGACGGCGAGCAGTTCGGCGTTGTGTGCGTTCTCGATGGCGGATTCGCGGGCGAACTTCCGCTGCTTGCGTCTGCCGTCGATCTTGTGACCGATGACGGTCAGCGGAGCGAGGGCGGCGAACATGGCCATGCGGGGATGAATCAGGATCGCCATGGCAACCCCGAACACGATCGGGGTGATCAGCATCACGACCGACACCGGGCCCCGTTGCGATGGCGGCTTCGGCCTCTCCGGCAGAGCCACCGGTCGTTCCGATCGGCGGCGGATGTCGCGAGGTGGGCGATTGAAGCTGACCGTACCCCGGCGACCGGGACAACTGCTGCCCGTCGGAGCACCGTCTGTGATCGGCCGGCACCGCAAGATGGCTTCACCGATGCGGAGGAATGCGTCGGGATGGAGACGTTGGAGCGGTCCGAGAAGCGGAGAGCCGGCTGCCGCCGGTTCGCCAGACGGTGTGCTCTGGACGTGAGCCGTCCCCCCGGCGCCGATTTCCAGATACCCATGATGGGGTCGTACCCCCGGTGCCCGGACCACGATGCCCGAGCCCGGTGCTGAGCCGACCGAGTGTCTACCGGTAGGGAGGGACAGCGACATGCCCGCCCCGGGGCCGCAGAGCACCGTCAGCCGAGCGACGGGCCGCTCTCTCGAGTCTGCGGCTTCGGTCAAGCTGATGACAGCACCCGTTCCCAAGCCGCTTTCGACGACCGGAACTCCGTAGTCGAGCCTTCGACCGTCCAGGCTGAGCCGGGTGGTTGCGGCTGCCTCATCGGCGAACAATGCGACCGCAACATCGCCGACCGTCGTGTCGTCGCTCAAGGCGAGCTCCACGTCGGTCTCGAGGTTGTCGTGTATCCGGGCGACCTGCATGTCGTCTACGACATCCCAATCGGGATCGTTGCCGACCCGCCGTCAGAGATGTCCGATGTCGCTGCTACGGCAGCCGCCGCGGCAGCAGCTGCGGCTGCTTCGGCTTCCTGTGCGTCCGCTGCTTGGTCGAGGAGCCACGCCACGGTACGGAGGCTGCCGGCGGCTGCCGCAAGGCTCGAACGCTTTGTGGCGGTCTCGGAGTTGAAGCTGTCCGCCGCTGGGCAGTCCCACGCATCGTGGGACAGACCCGGCACGGCGTCGAGGGCTGGCTCGATCATGTCCGCGTACCAGCGGAGACTGTCTGCGGAGGCTCGCTTCTGAGCCGGCGTTGACACGATCCGCTCCCTTCCGTGTCATGCGGATGCGGCCCGGAGACCGCAACTCGAATCGCAATCAACCGGTGCCGTGGAACACGAGGTCGTACTCGGCTGCCTTGTCATCGAGTGCGCCCTTGGTGGCGAGCATGTCGGCCTGGAGCTGCTCGAGCATCGGCTTGTAGCTGTCGGTGAAATCCGCGTTGAACTGGTCGGCGATACCTCCGGTCCAGATGAGGGCGCCGATCGAGTTGGTGACGGACGTGATGACGTCGCCGACGTTGCCGGCGCTCGTGTCGAAAGCCACCGCCGTGTCGCGAAGTGTCTGGGAATCAACCTGCTGGGTACCAGCCACGGTCTTCTCCTTCTTCCTCCTGGATCGAGCCCGATGCTCGGTCCCATCGCCGGGCACCATACGGCGATGTTTAACGTATGTCAAGAGTTTTTACACCTTGACAGAATAGATATACGTGTCCTACGCTTTGTCAAACAAAGTAGACAGGCTTGTTCGGGTCAATCGATGGAAGGACAGCACCATGCACGCACCGAGCGGTGCCAGTTCCGGGCACACCCCGCCACTCGAACTCCTCGACATGGCGATGGACTCCACGGGCGCCGGCACCGTCGTGGGCGATCGGGCTTCATCGCCGGATCGACGGAGGCCCATCGTGCGGACGGTGTTGCTCGTGGCCGGGCTGGTGTCCGCGGCTGCACTGATGGCGTGGATGGCGGTCCGCAGCCCAGAACGGGCCGAGGCCCCATCAGCATCCGTGCTCCGGGCACCGGTCGAACCACCCCCACCCACCGCGCCGACGCCACCTGCGGGCATCGAGGGATTCGCCGAGCTGTACGTCTCCGCCTACCTCACCGCTACGGGTCCTGGACGGCAGGCGGCCATCGCCCGCTACTACCCGGCCGCGCCGGAGATGGACAGCCGAACCAGCTTCGACCGGTATGTCACGAGGGCCGTGGTCGTCGACGTCGCCGCGGTCGGATCCGATGTGTGGCACCTGACCATTGCGGCTGAGGTGCTCACACTCGATGGAGCTCGCTACGTCGTCGATGGCACTCACTTCTACATGGTGGCGGTGGCGGCACCCGACGATCGGCCGTTTGCGGCGACGTCGCTCCCCGTCCGGGTAGCGGCACCACCGGCGGGGGAGATCCCGGCGGTGGTGACCGGCACACCGGTGGTCGACCAGAGTCTGCAATCGCTGGCGACCGGCTTCGTCGTGGCGTACTCCACGGGGGCCGACGAGATCCAGCGATACACCACCGCTGCCGCCGGTATCACCGCGATCGATCCGGCGCCATTCGCCACGGTCACCATCGAAGACATCACCGCAGTTCAGATCACCGGTGAGCGATTGCAGATCCGCATCGTCGGTGAGGCGGCCCCAGTCACGGGTGGCACGATCCGCATCGAGTACCACGTGGTCGTGGAAACGGAGGGTGGAGCGTGGAAGGTCGCTGCACTGGCGACCGGACCGCTCACCGCCGGTCAACTCGCCGCGGCAGAGGACATCGCACACTCGCCACGCGACGACTGATCGGGAGGAACGGTGCCGACGTACTCTGCAAACCCCGACCTCCTGGATGCGCTGGCCGCCTCCGTAGAGGGTCTGGCCGAGTCGGCCGAAGGACATGCAGCGGCCGCGGCCATGCTGTGTTTTGGGGAGAGCTACTGGTCGTATGGGGAGACAGTGGCCGGCACCGCCACCAGCACCGTGGCCTGGGCGGCCGGATGGGCTGCGAGCCTCAGGCAACGAGCCGGTCTGCTCCGTGCCCACCACGAGGTCGGAAGCCTCGGCGCGGGGGCTGCCGGTGGGGCCGGGCCCACCCTCGGCGCCGGGTACCAGTGGGCGCTCCACAACGGCGATCGCACCCTCTCGTTCGAGGAGTGGTACTCGGACGCGGCCGCATTCGCGCTGCACACCAGGATGGCGGAGGTGGAAGCCACAGTGCTGACCATGCTGGCGGATGGCGCCGGCACCGACGGCATCGCAGAGTATCTGCTGGGTCAGGCCGGGCTCACCGAGCAGTTCGTCGCCGAGATGCTCGCAACCGCCATCGCAGCCGAATTGCTCGCCGTCGACGGGCCCCGGGGTCATGCGCTCGCGGCCCAGCTCCGCACCCAGCTCGGGCGTGTTCTGTCCGACCCCGACGATGCGGCTGCGGCCTTCCGGCTCATCGTCACCGGAGCTCCGGTCAACGTGGCCCTTGCCGTGACGACAGGCGACTGGTCCAGGGTGCCGGGTGGCGATCCGGCGAGATACTCGGAGGCGGACAAGCGAGTCGTGTTCGGCGTGCTCGGCATCGAGCTGCCCGATGAGCTGTCACCCGGGGATCTCGTCGGGATCGACGAGATCATGGGGGCTCTCCCGCACGACCTCGTCGCCGCACTGTTCAACATCGGGTGGACCTACCAGGGGACGGCAGGCGCAGGTCTGACCACACCCGGCTCGTTGTTCCTGCCGGCGCGAGGGTCATTGACCCGGCAGATCGGCGGCGAGGTGTCCCTGTCCGACGTTCGTATCGGCCCCGGTTTCCAGTACACCCACTCCGTCGAGATCTCGGCCACCTACACCGGAGCCGCCCGGGTCTATTTCGGCAAGAGCACCCTCGGCAAGGCATACAAAGCGCTCGAGGTGCTCAGCGTCTTCTCGACGAAGGCGCAACAGCTCATCACCTCCTCGCCATGGTTGCAGGGCATCGCCCGTGGCCTGCCGTTCTCCTTCGAGTACACGCGTTTCGCCGGCACCGAGCTCAGCTACGAGGCGACCATCACCACGGCGCAGGCTGCGGCGCTCGCTGATGGTGACGGATCGGTGCTCCCCGACATCTTTGCCCCGTACGACATGGCGCCGGGAACGTCGCTGCTCATCCGTGGCGGCGCCATCGAGGGCTCGGCCTTCGCCGCCAAATACAAGGTGTTGTATCTCGAAGACACGCACACCGACTTCACCGGTCTCGGCTTTGGCGTCACCGCGCTCGATGATGGCAAGGTCGCTATCTACTCGGGTCCGATCGAGGCGATCGAGCAGCAGACGTTCCTCGGCATCAAGATCGGAATCACCGCCGGTCTGTCGGCGGACAGAGAGCTGGCGTGGCACCACTTCGCGTACGCCGAACTCGATCTGACCACCCCCGAGGGTGAGGCCGCCTACCGGACGTTCGTCACCGGTGGCGGCATCCCGACGACGGCGATCGGTACCGCGGTGCGCCCGGCCACCATTCAGGTGATGGACTGGAGCGCCGAGACCGGCGTGGGGTTCGGGCTCGGGTCGTGGAACGCACGGTGGGAACTGGGATCCGTGGATACATCGCGCACCTGGACCACATATGACGACGGGACGGCCACCTATGAGTACCTCGGCCAGTTCACTGGGTCTGCGGCGTTGCTCACCACGAGTGTTCTCCCCGACGGAACACCCACGGCGGAAGGAGCGACCCTCACGATCGTGGTCGACGACGTCGACAAGCACACGATCGGCGGGCTCACTGCCATCTTCACCGGATCGATGCTCTCCGAAGAGGAGTTCGACGACCAAGCGCTCCAGCTCACGTTGACCGACGGCGACATCAGCGAGCTGCGTTCACTTGCCGAGGCAGTTGCCCGAGCTTCGTTGCCCGACGAGGAGGACTATGAGCTCATGCTCGATCACCCCCTTGCCGGCATGACCTTCCAACTAGCAGCTGCCGAGACGAACGAAGACGTCATCGAGATGATCATCGATGGGCTGGAGTTCAGCCCGAACGGGCTCATCGCCGACATCCAGATGCTCGGCTACGACGTGGCCTTCGATCTGCACGGTGGGCAGTGGGGGGATGGCGTGCTTCCCGGGGCGCTAGAGCTCGGTGGTGTACCCCGCTGACATCCGATTGGTGTGAACATTCCAGGAACGTGGAACGCTGTTCGTCGCCGCTACGTTGCAGGCCACATGGGCGCACCGTCGAGCACCACGAATCCGGTCGCCGTGTTGCTCTTGGGGATGGCTCTGGCGGTTGCCGCCTGTTCCCCTGAGGGCGGCGGCGAGGCAACGACTGCACTACCTGCGACGCCCGCCTCATCGATGCCGGCGCCCCCAGCGACCGAGTCACCGACAACGATCAGCTCGGCACCTGCCACTGCCGTATCACAGGAGGGCTATCTCTTCCCACCCGCCCCCGACGTTCCCGGCGGCCCGCTCGACCCCGAACTCGCCGCGGATCTCGATACCTTGTTCGGCTCGTTGCAGACGGAGATCCCGCCCGGGCTCATCGCCTCGATCGGGCGCACCGGGGATGCCAGGGTTGCTTGGTTGCTCAGCGACCTGATGCGTTTCATCGGGGGCTCGACGGGCGCCGAGCTGATCGTAGCCTTCGAGGAGTTGACTGGTGTCGACATCGCCGATGACCCTTCCTCGCTGCGCAGTCCTTGGCAGAGCGTCACCAATCATCTTCTGGCCTGGGATGTTCCGGCACCTCCCGGCTATGTGGAGTGGAAACGCATCCCATTCGAGATCGTCGAGCCGCGCTGGGAACCGTTCTTCGCCGACACGGGCGCCGAGATCGACTGGCGATACGTCTCGTGGGGCGGCGTGCTCATCGATGACCGGCCTCTCGGTGACGACCAGCCGTGCCTGCGCGGATGCATCCCGGCGCTCGACGACCCGGCGGTGACCCCTGCGGCGGAGGGCGCCTGGTACGGGGACGACCGGATCGTCTTTGGTGTGGTGGTGAACGGAGAGGCGCGGGCGTATCCGAAGAACCAGATGGAAGTGCATGAGATGGTGAACGACACCATCGGTGGCCGCCGGCTCGCCATCCCGTACTGCACGCTGTGCGGTTCGGCTCAGGCGTACTTCACCGACGACGTCCCCGGTCACGACGAGCCTCTGGTGTTCCGGACGAGTGGTCTGCTCAGCCGCTCCAACAAGGTGATGTACGAGCTGGGATCGCAGTCTGTCTTCGACACGTTCACCGGGCGAGCGGTGTCCGGTCCGCTGCTCGCCGAGGGCGTGCAGCTGCAACAGGTGAGTGTCGTGACCTCGACCTGGGGGGAGTGGCGAGCGGCGCACCCGAACACCACGATCGTCGCCGAGGACGGCGGGATCGGGCGCCGCTACCTCGCCGATCCGCTGCAGGGTCGCGATGACGATGGACCCATCTTCCCGATCGGGGCAGTGGACGACCGCCTCGACGTGCAGACCCAGGTGCTTGGTGTGGTCGCACCCGACGGCACCCCCGTTGCCTTCGACGTGGCTGCAGCGCTGGATGCGATCGGTGCCGGGGAGACCGTGGCCAGCAACGGCATCGTGGTCATGAGGGACGGTGGGGGGATCAGGGCCACCACTGCCGACGGCGAGGAGCTCGTTGGCCATCAGGCGTTCTGGTTCGCCTGGAGCCAGTTCAATCCGGACACGGTGGTGTGGATGCGGTGAGCGAATCAAGGCGTCCCGCCCCGGTTGTGCCGTTCGGTATCCTCCAACAATGACCACCGCCACCGGTCGTGACCGCTACCGCGCCATCAAGCGTCTCCGTGCGGTGCGCAGCTTCACCGATGACCCGGTGGACCGGGAGACACTGGATGCCGTCCTCGATGCTGCGCGGTGGACGGGCTCGTCGAAGAACCGCCAGCTGTGGTCGTTCGTCGTCGTCGACGGGGCCGACCAGCGCGAGCGGCTGGCCGAGACCGGTGACTTCACCAAGCCCGTGCTTGCGGCTCCGGTCACGATCGCCATCGTGCAGGAGCCCGGCGGCTACGAGTTCGACTCGGGGAGAGTGGCGCAGAACGTGATGCTCGCCGCCGATGCGCTCGCCTTGGGGACCTGTCCGGTGACACTGCATCGCGAGGACGATGCGGCGGCCGTGCTCGGTCTGCCGGAGGGTGCCCGCTGCCGGTATGCCGTGGCGCTCGGTCACCCCGGAGAGGCAGCCACTCCTGCCGTAGCCGGGGGTAGGAAGCCGATCGAGGAGCTCACCCACCACAACACGTACGGAACGCCCTTTCCCCAGGGCCCGCCGAGCCAATAGGGCGGTAGACCCATTCGGTATTCGAGCTTCCCCAATAGACTCGGCGAGCAGGGGGAATCGCCTGCCCCGAGCGGGATGTGCGATCACACACACTGGGGACTCACGTGAGGCTACGTATCGTCACGATCGTGCTGATGATCGCCGTCATCGTCGGCGGCGTGTTCGTCGGCACAGATCTGTTTCGTGGCGGCTCAGGGGGCGGGTGGTCCCATGAGTCGGGCGATGCGTGGGGCGCTGAGAGGGTGTTCCAGGTCTTCTTCGATCGGGGCCGGCCCAACTTCGTGGCGGTGGTCACAGCCAGCGAGGGCGACGTCGACACTGCGGCCGTGGCGGAGGCAGCGGCCGACCTGGAGGCACAGCTCTCCGAGCTGGCTGTCTTCGAGACAGAGTCGTACTGGTCTCTGGGCCGTCCCGAGTTCCTCAAGAACGAGGACGGTTCGGCGGCCATGGTGCTGGGCAGAGTGCCGGGTGCCACCGAATCTCTAGCCGACCGGGCCCGGGTCATCGACGAGCGGTTGCGCTGGGATCGCGACGTCATCTCCGTGAGCCTTGGTGGCGCCGTCATGACACACCTCGACATCCGTGATGGCTCCACGGACGCACTGCCCATGGTTGCCGTTGGCGGCTTGCTGGCGTTGCTGCTTGCGGCGTTGTCGATCCGGACCATCCGGGGGACGATGATCGTTGCCGCGGGCATGGCCATGGCCGTGTCCGCCACGCTGCTGGCGTTGACCGGGTTGGACACGATCGTGGAGTTGCCCGCGCTCAGCAAGGTGTTGGCCGTTGCCGTGGCGCTCGGGCTGACCGTCGCCAACAGCTATCTCATGATCGTCAGGTTTCTCGAGGAACGTCGTGTCGGAGCCGGTCGGCAGGCCGCGGTGGTCGCCACGGTGACGACGGCCGGCCGCGTTGCGGCCGTGGCGTCGGTGGTTGCGATCGCCATTGGATTCACGCTGGTGGCGTTGCCGACCGCACTGCTGCGATCGACCGGGTACGCCGTTGCACTCACCGCTCTCGCCTCAGGGCTCGCCTCGGTGGTCGTGGTTGGTCTGTTTCTCTCGATGTTCGGAGCGGGGCCGGTCGTGCGCGATGCGGGAGGCGGTGGGGCGGTCTGGGTGAACCGCCTTTTTGCTTTGCTCCAGCCCCGGTCCATGCTCACGTTGGTGGTGGTGGCAGCGCTGCTGCTGCCGCTGGCTTTCATGGGGATCGGGGTGCGGACCGTGGAGCCGGGTCCGGAGACACTGCCGAGCGATGCCGCCAGCCGGCGCACCGCACAGTTCATCAGCGCCGAGTTCTCTGCGAACGATGCGGAGGCGGTATTCGTGCTTCCCGGCTCGCTCCCGGTGACCCGTCGCTCCGAAGAGCTCACCCAGCAGTACGTCGAAGCGGTATCCAACATCCCGGGTGTGGCGAGGGTCGACCACGCCGGCGGCACGGTGGTTGAGGGCAGGCAGATCAGGGTGCCCGAGGGGTACAGCGAGCGGTACGTCTCCGAGCAGGCGAACTACATGCACGTGCCGTTGATCGGCAACGCTCACAGTGCAGCCGCAGAGGCTGCGGTGACGGCTATCGGCGACTTGAGCGCCCCGTTCCGAACCAACATCGGCGGGGTCACGGCCCGCCAGATCGAGACAGTCAGTGCCGTCTCGGGCCGTGCTCTCTTTGCGTTCGCCGTCGCCCTCGCATTTGCCCTGGTCCTGATTGCAGGTCTGCTCAAGAGCATCCGGGCCGGTCTGCGCGCCACCCTCATGGCCGCCCTCCTCGGTGCCGTGACGGGTGCGGTCATCAGAGTGGGATTCGCCGACGGGGCGCTCGCCGGACCTTTGGGGTTCGCCGCAAACGGGGCAGTGGCCGTCGGTGCGGGGCCGATCGCGTGGGCGTTGAGCGGCATCGTGGCGTCGACGGTGGTGATCGTCGGTTGGGGCTCGGTGCGCGAGGCCATCGACGCCGCAGGCAATAATCTGACGCGGGTGCGGATGCGCTTGGTGGACACGGCCGGGAGCCACGTCGTGGCCGTCTCGTGTCTAGCGCTGCCGCTGGCGGGTCTGCTGTTCGCCGGGTGGCGGACGGCGCAACTGCCCGGAGTCGCCGCGGTCACCACCGCCGTCGTTGCGGCGACAGTGGGACGGTTCGTGCTGCTTCCCGCCTTCGTTGCTTTCCGTCCGGCTGCACTGTGGCCGGTTCAGGCCGATGGCGAAGTGCATCGCGTGTTTGCGCCGACGGTGGCCAGCCGGCAGTGGCCGGTGGCACCGGTTGCACCGATGCGTCGTCCCGAGACGCTCGAGCCCGCCACGGCGATCGTCGACGAGCCGGAAGAGATCGTTGCGATTACAGCGCCGGATCCCGTGGCGGCCGACGACGCCATGCCGGACGTCGAGTCCGAGGAGCTCTCCACTCCCTCACCCGAGCGTGCGCCAGGAACTGAGGTGATCGACGCCGCACGCGACGAGCCTGCACCAGATGCCGACACGGACGAGCTCGAACCTGTGTTTGCGCAGCTCCGTGAGGAGACAGAGACGTCGGACGAGGTTGCGCCGGGCGACGATGCGCCGGCCGTAGACGAGGTGGTGGAGCCCTCCGTGGAGATGGAGCTCCCCACCAAGCCGGCGGAGCTCGAAGTGGTCGCTGCCGAGCCGCAGAGTGCGCAGCGTGGGGACGACGAGATCGTGGATGTCGAGCTGGTCGACGAGGACGTTGCGACCCATGTGCTCGAATCCGCTCACCCACCCGAGCAGGTCGGTGACCTCGCTGCGGATGAATCGGCTCAGCTGGTGGACGTCACGCACATCGAGGACGTCGACGAGCCGGTGGCCCTCGAGCCCGTTGACGTCCACGAGTCGGGTGGCGTAGGCGTGTCCGGGGATGGCGACGCCCCGGTGGTCGCTGCAGAATCTGGGGAAGTCCACGAGCCGGCGGAGGTTGTCGCGCCCGAGGATGTCGAAATCCTCGAGCCGCGTGACCTGGCCGGGACCGCCGACGTGGCCGAGCCGGCCGAGGACGTGAAGCCGATTCGCACGCAAGATCCGGTCGACGTAGATGCGCCCACGGATATCTCATCGCTGGCCGCCGACGAGGTCGAGATCGTGGATGGTCCCGAGCCTGCAGACGGTGCCGAGCAGGTGGAGGGCGACGAGCGCAGGGCCGGAGAGGTACTCGAGCCCGTCGAGATGTTCGAACCGACCGATGTGGTCGAGCCCGGCGATGAGGCCGAAGGGGCGGCCGATGCCGATTCAGAATTGGTTGCCGCAGGCGACGGCGACGCCGGCGCGTCCACCGCAGACGACGGGGACGTCGTCACCGAGCTGCACGTCGCCGGCGATGCGGTCGAAGACGGGAGGCGGGAACCCTTTGCATTGGACGAAGAGGAGCGACTTCCCACTGTGGACGTGGTGAGTCTCACGCAATCGGTCATCGCCTCGCTCGAGGCAGAACGCGCATTCACCACGGAGATCGGTTCCGGCCACGTGGCCAACCCGTCGAACAACCTGAGCCGCGTCATGGAAGCAATCTTGCGGGACGCGTCATCACGCGGCGGCGAGGAGGTTCTCGTCTATGGGCACGCATCCAAGGGTCGGTATCGCTGGATGGTGGTCGACTCGGGACCTCATGCCGAGAGCGACCCGGATCGGGCTCGCACGCTGGCAGAGGCGCAGCGGTTCATCCGCCGGGTTGGCGGAGTCGTGGAGTGTCGCCCCGAGGGTGACTTCACGGTCTTCGTCGTCGAGATCCCGATGGCTTCGTAACGCCGGCTCCATCACCTGTAGGCTCACCGGCCCATCTGCGAAGGATCGCCCACATGAAGTTCGCCTGGCTGTGCAGTCATGAGTCCTACCAACCCGAGGTGCTCGTCGATCAGGCCGTGCTTGCAGAAGACGTCGGCTTCGACGTCGTACTCGGATCGGACCATTTCCACCCGTGGGTGGACGACGTGTCGGCCTCCGGGTTCGTCTGGACTTGGCTGGGTGCTGCCGCTGCGAAGACCCGACGAGTTCAGTTCGCCACCAGTGTGACCTGCCCTCTGTTCCACTACCACCCGGCGCTCATCGCCCAGGCGGCGGCAACGGTGGATCGAATCAGCGGAGGCCGGTTCCTGCTGGGCGTGGGCACCGGGGAGAACATCAACGGGGGCCCCATGGGGTTCCCGTTCCCGGGCTACACGGAGCGTATCGCCAGGATGGAGGAGGCGCTCGAGATCATCCATCGGCTCTTCTCGGGGGAGAAGGTCGATTTCGAGGGTGAGTACTACGTGACGAACAAGGCGAAGCTGTACAGCCCGCCGGTCAGTGACATCCCGATCCTCATGGCCGCCGGTGGCCCCAAGTCCGCGGCCTTCGCCGGCACCCATGCCGACGGCCTGATCACCAGCGTCAAAGCTCCAGCGG
Source organism: Acidimicrobiia bacterium (assembly GCA_041608535.1). Lineage (GTDB taxonomy): Bacteria > Actinomycetota > Acidimicrobiia > Spongiisociales > UBA5794 > JBFISM01. The sequence continues at coordinate 16,997 of JBFISM010000031.1, read as the reverse complement.
ACACGATGGAGCGGGTCGTCGAGCCGTTCCGCACTGCTCTCACAGCCAGTGGACGGAGCCGAGCCGTTGTCATGGCGACCCGGTGGCTCGTGTTTGCGGAACACGACGACGAAGCCTGGGAGGCGTTGGGGAGCATGCGGGGTCTGCGGGCGCCCGGGAGGCTCGAAGCGGTCGATCCCATGGAGTTGCGAATTGCTGCCGACGCCATGGATCGCACCGAGATACTCGGCAAGTACACCGTGGTGTCGACGCCCGAGGACATCGTGGCCGCCTATCGCCCACTCGTCGCAGAGATCGGCGCCGACATCGTTGCAGTACAGATCGCCAGCACCGATCCAGACGCGACGCTGCGCATGCTTGGCCAGTCAGTGCTTCCAGAGTTACGCAAGCTGGCCTGATCACACTCTGCTGCGCGCTCTGCGGGCTCTGGGGAGGAGACGGGGCGCCATGGACGGGGGGTGCCAGTCCCGACGAGGACCGGAAGGGGGCGATCTCTTCGGCGGATGGCTACCAGGTTCCACGCCCACGAACGCCCCGCCGTTCTTCGAACCAAACGAAAGCCGGAGGCGAGCGTGAGCGACCGAATCCTCACATATGTCAGAGGCGATCATACGCTCAAATTGCACGAATATCGCAACTGCTCTTCTGAGCGGGCGAAATGTCACCCACCCGGCACGGCCGGCAGCCCGTCGATGCTCCTTGCGTTCTTCTCGTTGCGGTAGGCCACCAACTCGTCTGCGGACTTGCGATCTGCCCAACGGTGCAGCTGGACTCGCTGCTCGACGAGCTCCATCCTGGGAACCCCGAAGCCGCAGGAATCTGCCACCCGCTCGATGTCGACCAGGATCACGCTGCGTGTGCCCGGTATGTCCGGGAAGCGGCGGGCAAGTCCGGGGAAGCGAGGATCATCTGGAAAGACGACCTCGCCCGTCCCCTGCAGCCGTACGATGTTCGGTGGTCCGGTAAACGCACAGAACATGATCGTGATGCGACCGTTGTCGCGCAGGTGGGCTATCGTCTCGGCCCCGCTCCCCGTCAGATCGAGGTAGGCAACGCTGCGTTCGTCGAGGATGGCAAAAGAGTCGTACCCCTTGGGCGAAACGTTCACGCGACCTCCCTCCGATGGTGCCGTGGCGACGAAGAACATCGGTTGACGTGCGATCCACTCCTGCAAGCGCGGGATGATGTTGGGGTGCTCATTGGCCATGACGGCAACCTACCTCGAAAGCCAGGGGGTGCGGTCGCCACTCGGTGGTGGCGCGCTGCCGTGCGGTGGAGTGCACCGTCACTATCGTGACCCGCCGGAGGTCCCCATGCCTGAGGCCGGCATCGGTCCCGTCGAGACGAGGTTCTACACATTCGGCTCAGCCGCCGAACCGGTGGTGCTCTCGTCGGGAGCGTCGCTCCCCGAGGTCACCATCGCCTATGAGACGTATGGGGAGCTGAACGCCGACCGCACCAATGCCGTGCTCGTCTTTCATGCACTCACCGGTAGCCAGCACGCCGCCGGGATCAACCTCTCCGTTCCGGGAATCGAAGGACGCTGGACCGCAGAGAACCACATCGGTTGGTGGGACGGATACATCGGACCGGGCAAGGGGATCGACACCGACGAATGGTTCGTGATCTGTGCCAACTACCTCGGCGGCTGCTACGGCACGACCGGGCCCGCCTCGCTCGATCCCGCCACCGGCCGGCGCTATGGATCCAGTTTTCCGGAGGTCACGTTCGCCGACATGGTCGATGTGCATCTCCCGCTGCTCGAGCATCTCGGCATCGCACGACTCCGTGCCGTGGCGGGTGGCTCCACCGGTGGTCTCATGGTGCTGTCGCTCGCCACTCGGTATCCCGACCTGGTGGAGGTCGTCATTCCCATCGCTTCGGGTGCGCGGACGACGTCTCTGCAGAAGATCCACAATCTCGAACAGATCACCGCCATCCAGAACGACCGGCACTTCAACGGCGGCGAGTATTACGACGCGTCACCGCCCAATGGTGGACTGGCGCTCGCCCGGATGATCCAGCACAAGACGTTCGTGTCGATATCGGCGCTCAAGTTCCGAGCTCGAAACGAAGTAGCCAGCCACGACGGACCGGGAACCTACCGGCTGATGCATCCCGTGGAGTCCTACATGTGGCATCAGGGCACCAAATTCGTCACCCGCTTCGACGCCAACACGTACCTCCGCATCATGTACGCCTGGCAGTCGGTCGATCTCCTGGCGGAGGCGAGCGTCTCCAGTTTCCCGGAGTTGTTTGCGGCAAGCCGTCGCCACCGCTATCTCGTGTTCACGATCGACAGCGACGTGTGTTTCTACCCGGAGGAGCAGGACGAGTTGATCAATTATCTCGAGTCGGCCGGAGTTGAATACGACCACGTGGTGGTCCACTCCGACAAGGGCCACGATTCGTTCCTCATCGAGCCCGATCTCTACGCCAAGCACCTGGCAGCGGCGCTTCGTGGCTGAAGCAGAGGGGCATGCAGCGTCCCAGGTCATCGGTGTGTTCGACTCGGGTGTCGGCGGTCTGTCGATCTTGCGTCATGTTCGCACCGAGCTGCCTGATCACGACGTCGTCTATCTCGCCGACCAGGCCCATGCTCCCTATGGCGAGCGCAGCTTGGAGTGGGTGCGCGAGCGCTCGCATTCGATCACCCGGTACCTCCTGGATCTGGGAGCTGCCGTCGTGGTCGTCGCCTGCAACACCGCGTCCGCAGCGGCGCTCCGCAGCCTGCGATTCGAGTTCCCCGCCGTCCCTTTCGTCGGGATGGAGCCGGCGGTGAAGCCCGCTGCTGAGAGCACGGAGCGAGGCATGGTGGGGGTGCTGGCCACACGGGCGACCTTCCAGGGAGAGCTGTACGCCTCCGTCGTCGATCGACATGCAGGTGACGTAGGCGTCGTCGAGCGGGTGGGTGCAGGGCTCGTCGAGCTTGTCGAGTCCGGGCTGCTCGAAGGCGTCCATACCGAGGCGCTCATCGCCACCCATGTCAAGCCGATGCTTGCGGCCGGAGTGGACACCGTTGTGCTGGGCTGCACGCATTATCCGTTCCTTCTCCCGGTGCTGCGCAAGCTGCTCGGTCCCGAGGTCATGCTCATCGATCCGGGACCGGCGGTGGCCCGCCAAGCCGCCCGGCTCACTCGGAGCATCGCCGTCCGTCCTGGCCGGGGCTCGGTACGGTTTCTCACCAGCGGTGATCCAGACCGGTTTGCCGGGCAGGTCGAAGCCCTTCTCGGCATCGGGGGTGCCGGCGTCGACCATGTGGCGGACGCTGTGCCGGATGCTGCCGCGGACGCACCTCCTCTTCGGTAGCGCATCCTTAAACACTGTAGTAAGTTCTTGAGGGAGGTGAGGAGGCGTGCATGGCCGACCACACGGAGCAGTTCCCGCCGGTACTCGACACGGCGATGGTGGCCGAGCTGCTCGGTATGAACATCCAAGTGGTGCGTCGGATGGCTCGGGAGGGTCAGATTCCCTCGTACCGCCTTCCCGGAGGTCGCACGTTCCGCTTCTTCCGGGACGAGATCCTCGATTGGCTTCGCAGCTTCCCGGTGCAGCCGGGCGACATGGACGAGGGCGAAGAGGAGCCCACCGACTCGGAGGCGGTCGAGGCCTGATCGATCGTTGCGGCTGAGACCGAACCATGCGGGACGACTACGGAGCGGATCCAGCTGGTGGGGAGCTTGCGGACATAGCCCGCAGCGGGGCTCGCGAGTGGAAACGCGACATGGCGGCGTGGGAGTCCGACGCCGAGATGCTCCGTCTGCGGCAACGGAATCTGACCAACGTCTTGTGGGAGGCCATGCAACGCGGGGACCAGGTGTCGGTCACCACCAACGACATCACCTTCAGCGGTCGGCTGGTGGCGGTGCGGCGCGACCTGGCCCTGCTGGAGACGCCGGATCGACAGGTGGCGCTCCACGTTCCCGCACTCCATGCCCTGTCCATCACACCCGGCCGTGAGGGAGTGACCGGCGATCGCACCTTTGGCTCGTTTCAGGCCTACCTGGGAATGCTCGAGGTGGAAGGTCATCGCTGCCGCTTCCTCGGGGACGGGCTTGACGTGCGCGGGCGGGTGGAGGTCGTCGCCGACGATCACGTTCTCGTCGAGTCCGAGGGCGGTCCGGGGCGGTGGGCAATCGCTATCGAATCGGTGGCGGCCGTGATCCGCCGTCGCTAGGTCGGCTCAGGCGGACACTTCTTGGTCGACCGTGGTCGGTTCGGTCTGCACCGCCTGGTGCCGCAACCAGTCGAGCACCTCATCACGGAAGTAGCGGAAGTTCTTTCCCCACCGATAGGCCGGGATCTCTCCGGAGGAGACCTTGGAGCGCACCACTTCGGCTGTCGATCCCACCATCTCGGCTACCTGTGCCGTGTTGAGCGTTGGGGGGTATTGTTCCCGATACGCTTCCAGGATCTGTTCGAAATCCAAAGCCATAGCGACTCCTGTCTTTGCGCTCTCCCCTGCGTTACCTAACGATATCACAATTGGCTGGAACGCTGCAAGAATGTTTTGCCAAATGCAACAGCCTGTCTGTATGATTCTGCCGCCTGGACACGGAGCGTGCCATGAGCGTTGGTGAGAGACAACCGCTCGGGGGAGGCACGGTGTCGGCGGTCGATCCCCAGCCTCCCCCGAAGCGCAAGCTGAGCAGCCGGGTGAGCCTGCTCCACGTGGTTGCGGTGGCCAGCGGTCTCCTCGCCTTCATCCTCATCCTGTCGTGGATGCGGAGCCAGCAAGCGCTGGTCGAGGTGGCGGTCGCCAGCGAACCGGTACGACCCGGAGTGGCCATCGACGCCGACATGATCGAGTTCATATCCATACCGGCGAGCACCGAGTTCGTCGCACGCATGCTGTCGCCCGACGAAGTGAGCCGGCTCGACGGTGCGGTCGCCACTCGCAACATCGCTCCCGGCGAGCCGATCCTCGACTCCGATCTTCGACCGGTGGCGAGTCGGGAAGGTCTGCGCGCCATGAGCATCCCATTCGACATCACGTTGGCTGTGGCTGGTGACATCGTGGCCGGCGATCGAGTCGACATCATCGCCGAGCAGGAAGGCGTCACGTGGTATGCGGCGTCGGATGTCGAGGTGATCGCGGTGCCCGGCGCCGGCGCCGGGACGTTCGGCTCGACGACCGACTTTGCGGTGACGCTGGCCGTCGACGACGCCACCGCACTGGCGTTGGCGACCGCCTTCGCCGCCGACACCGTTCATCTCATCAGGTCCACCGGGGCACCCGAGGTGACGTTGTTCAGCAGCGAGGACGGTGCCGGTGAAGGTCTCGAGGAAGCGGTTCCTGTCGAGACCCGTGACGACGGCTGATGGCGGTCTCCCGCTTCGAGCCGGCAGTCTGCTTCGGATCCAGCCAGCGGTCCTGGGTCACGGACCTCATCAACTATGTGAGCGACCACGGAGGCATGCGAGTCGTCGGCACCGTGCTCACCCAGGACGATGCGGTGGAGATGGACTTCGACGTGCTTGTCATCGACGACGTCTCGAGCGTGCTCTCGCCGCGCCTCGTCGACAAGCTCCACAGCAGCAACCGGATCGTCGTCGGGGTCTACGACGCGGAGCGAGGTGCCGCAGCCCACGAGCGGCTGCTGCAGACCGGCGTCGACGGTGCCGTTGCGTCGGATGTCTCCGCCAGCGACATCGTGCGGATCGTCACCGATGTGGTGCGGCAGCGCACGGTGGACCGTCAGTTCGACGCACTGATCGATGAGATCGAGGATCCCGAGCGAGAACCGGCGAAAGCGGGAGCGGGCACCGCCGAGCCCGCAGATACCGACGCCGCTACGGGTCGGATTCTCGTCGTGCTGGGGAGCGACGGAGCGACCGAGGTGGTGGTGGCCCTGGCCCACGCCCTCGTGAGCCGGGGCAGCTCCACGGTGATCGTGGACATGGACACCTTGGAGCCGTCGGTGGCGCAACGCCTCGCCATGCCGCTCACCCCGAACATCTTCACCGCCACCGAACATCTCAGGCTTCGCAGCGACATCAACGACGCCTTCATGAGGCACCCCGAAGGTTTTGCGCTCGTCGCCGGCATCCCCAATCCTCGAGAGTGGGAGAACCTGTCGGAGAGCGAGGCAGAGGATCTCATCACCGAGCTGGCGGGAGGATTCCGCAACGTCGTCGTGTCGACGTCACGGCACCTCGAGGACCTCTCCACCTTCGGGGGCACCGCCGGACGCTTCGACGTCGCCCGCCGGCTCGCGGCGAAGGCCGACGACGTGATCGTGGTCGGCAGCGCCAGCCCGCTCGGCAACGCTCGACTACTCGGAATCGTCAGCGATGTCCGTCAGCTCTCCACCGCTCGGATCCACCTCTACGTCAACAAGGCGCCATCAGACGGCTTCATCCAAGGGGAGATCACCGAAGAGATCGAACGTACCGTCTCTCTTGCATCCCTGATCTTCCTGCCCAGCGACTCGAGGGTGCAGAAGGCATCGTGGCAGGGCGATCTGGTCCGCCGGGGCCCGTTCGTCAAGCGGATCGCAGCGGCTGCCGACCGCTTCGTGCCGCGGGCCGCGCAGCGCCGATCGAACCGCAATGGGCCGTCCGCGCCGACGGCGGAGGGGACATCGGCCGATGGCCGCCTCGAGCCGAACCTCGAAGAGGCGACGTGAGTATCTACGAGCAGCTCCGCAATGAGCTGGCGGAGGCGATCGAGGAACGCAAGCTCACTCCGGCTACCGATGCGCCCGCCATCCAACGGTTGGTGTCGGAGACGGTCAACCGGTACCAGACCGCGGCACACGGCGGCAACACGCAGCCGCTCCGAGATCCGGCAGAGATGTCGCAGCGACTGTGGAATGCCATTGCCGGGTTCGGGCCCATCACCGGGTTGCTCGATCGTCCTGACGTCGAGGAGATCTTCATCGAGGGCGATCGCATCTCGTACATCTGCGAGGACGGCAGGCTGCGGGCGTTGCTGGCGCCCACCAACGAAGGCGAGAACCGCCAGATCATCGATCGCATGCTGGCAGGCACCAACCGCCGGCTCGACGCCTCATCGGCGATCCAGCAGGCCAGAGTGCTCGAGGGCAAGGCACGGCTCACCGCCGTCATCCCACCCGTCTCCGACCGTCTTTCTGCGACGCTGCGCAAGTACACCATCGCCGACGAGAGCCTCGACACGTTGGTGCTGCGTGGCTCGATGCCGGCTGCTGCCGCGGCATTCTTGTGGGCGCTGGCCCAGGTGAGCGCTTCCGTGCTGTTCTCCGGTCCCACCGGTGCGGGCAAGACCACTGCGATGTCGGCGTGGCTGCGGTCCATCCCGGATGACATCTGCATCCGCATGTGCGAGGAGGTGCGCGAGCTGCACATCCCGCTGTCGTTGCATTCGTCTTTCTACGAGGCGTCGGGCGTTGCGATGGACGGGGGGCGCCGCTATTCGTTGCGTGATCTGATCAAGGTCTGCCTGTCGCAACGGGTCGACATGCTCTGTGTCGGTGAGGTGCGGGGTGAGGAAGCGTACGAGCTGACCCGCGCAGTGAACGCCGGCTGTGGCTTCACCTGCACCGTTCACGCCAACTCGGCACGAGAGGCACTGTCGGCCCTGGTGGAGAACTCGCTCAAGGCCGGCGAGAACATCCCCGAAGCGGTGGCACGACGCAGCTTTGCGCGCGGCATCGACGTGGTCGTGCATCTCGATCGGCGGATCGGCCAAGGGGGTCAGGGTCCCAAGCGCAAGGTGGGCGAGATCCTGTCGATCGCTCCGTCGTTGGCGGCCGACGACTTCACCACCGAGGCGATCTTCGAGCGCAGGACGCGCGATGCGCCGATGGAGTGGACGGGCGTCATCCCCCAGCCCGACGTCACCCGGCGGATCGAAGAGATCCTCCCGGAGGGTGTGACGATCAAGGACCTTCTGGCCGGCGAGTGGAGACCGCATCTGTGAATGTGCTCGCTGCTCTCTTCGCCGGCGTCGCCATGTATCTGGCCATGGCTCTGTTCCTGGGCGTCGCCCCGAACATCGAGACGAGGAGCAAGGCGGTCCCGCAGATCTCGAAGCGCCAGCTGTGGCTCATTCAGGCAGGCTCCGAGTTGACTCCTCGACAGTTCTGGGGCGCCGCCGTCGGAGTCGGGTTCGGATCTTTCATCTTTCTGTGGCTCGTCACCGGGGCCTGGCACGTTGCCATCGGACCTGCGATCGCGATCGGTCTGTTGCCGCGGGCGTACTACTCGAGAGAGCGCAGCAAGCGCATCGCCACGATTCAGGCGGCGTGGCCGGACGGCATTCGCGACCTGCTTGCTCACGTCTCATCGGGTGCGACGCTGCCCCGCGCCGTCGAGGCACTCGCCGAGGAGGGGCCGGAGCCGCTCCGGTTTGCCTTTGCCCGTTTCCCGTTGCGGGCTCGGATGCTCGGAGTTGTTCCTGCGCTCGAGATGGTGAAGGAGGAGCTGGCCGACCCGACATCGGACAAGGTCATCGAGATCCTCATCCTGGCCCACGAGTACGGCGGGGACCTCGTTCAAGACGTGCTGCGCGACCTCATCGACACGATCACAGACGACCTACGCACGCTCGAGGAGGTGCGCACCGCCGGGCTGGAACAGAAGATCGAGAGCTGGCTCGTGGTGGTGGTGCCGTGGCTGGTGCTCGTCTTCCTCGCGGCGGTGCCACCAGCCTATGTGGAGTTCTATCGCTCCTCGGCGGGACGCACGGTGGTATTCGTCGCTCTCATCTGGTCGGGGTTCGGCATCCTTCTGCTGCGGGCCATGTCGCGTGACCGAGGGGAGCAGCGCGTCCTGGGTGGTGGGGCTGAGATCGCCGGGGATGTCCTGTGAGCCAGGTCGGTGTCGTCGGCGCCTTCGCTGCCGGGGTCTTCGTCAGCTCCGTGATGTGGCTCGTCTTGCAGCCCTACAAGAGGCTCGCACCGCGACTGCGTCCCTACGCCGCCGTGTCACGAACGAGGCTGACCCGCTCCTTCGACGTACGGGGGCAGGCCGGGGCCTGGTCGACCGAGACGACGGTGCAGCGTCTCTTCGGTCCGATCCTCGATGGCTTCGTGTCGTGGTTCTCGCAACTGATCGGTGCGGGCAACGACGAGGAGCTCGCACTACGGCTCCGGCACGCCGGGTTGTACCCCAACCTGCCGCCCGAGGCGAAGGTGCGGGAGTACCGCTTGCGCTCCTTCGGTCAGTCGTGGCTGATGATGGCTACGGCCGGGTTCTTCGGCTTCCTGGTCGGCGGTAGCCGGGCCATGGTCTTGCTGGGGATGCTGGGGCTGTTCTTCGGAATCACCATCACCCGAGCCCGACTCAATGCGGCCGTGACCCGCCGCCGCGAACGGCTGCGTGGCGAGCTGTACACGTTCAATCAGCTCATCGCGATGCGGACCCGTGTTGGTGGTGGTGTGATCGAAGCGTTGCGGCACGCCGTCGACCGGGGCAATGGTGTCTTCGTGGATGAGCTGGGCGAGGTGCTCCGGCTGCACGCCACCGGTATGCCGATCACCGAGGCGTTGCGGCGGGCCGCACAGCTGTCTGCCGACGCCGAGGCGCAACGGACCTACAACGTGCTGGCGACCGCCCAGGACCGCGGTGCCGATCTCGGTGATGCCCTACTCGACCTCAGTCAAGATCTCAGGGCGCAGCGGCGCGACGAGGTGAAGCGGCAGGCGGCGCGGAGGCGGCTGGCGCTGGTGATTCCGATCGTGCTGGTCCTGGCCCCGATCCTGTTGATATTCATCGGTGCGCCGTTGCCATCGATCATATTCGGCGTTGGATAGCGATATGTCTATTGCATCATTCCGAGCGTCTGCCACAATCTGTTCCGCGTGGATGGGTTGCGTCCCGGTCGCCCTGCGGGGTTGGACCGTTGCCCACGACAAGGGGAGGAAGGAAGCATGAACCCGGTCAACCATCTCTTGGTGGCCGCCGCACTCGATGAGCGGGGGGAAGTCAACACCGCATCGATCCTGGCGTGGGCGGTGCTCGTGGTCGTGGCCCTCACTGCGGTCGGCCTCGTGTTCGACGACATCGTGACCGAGGTGCTCGAAGACATCAAAACGCGCATCCTGGGGATCTCCTGAGGCCGGAACTTCGCCATTTGACGTGATCGAGGTCGCAGCGCCTGCTCATTCGGAGCGAGGCGACATCGGCATCGCAACGGCGTGGGCGATCGCCATGACCTTGCTCGCTGCGGTGGCGATGACGAACGTGTTGCTGTTCCTCTACGGGCAATCGGCGGTACGAGCTGCGCTCGACGAAGGCGTGCGTGCGGGATCACGGGTGGACGCCGGCCCCGCGGTGTGCGAAGTGCGTGCGCAACAAACCCTCGACGACCTCGTTCCGGGACCGCTGGGAGATGGTATTGGGACGCCCCGCTGCGTGGTCACCGCCGGCGTGCTCGTCGCCAGCGTGTCTGCGACCTTTTCCAGCCCGCTCGCCGACGGCTTGTCGTGGACGATCGATCTCGAAGCGCGCGGTGTCCAGGAGATTCCCGCGGTGGCGACCCCGTGACCCACTTCCGGCCCTGTGCGGCAGCCGCCCACCAGCACGAGCGTGGTGCCATCGAGGGTCTCGAGATGATGTTGGTGCTCGCCTTCATCATCCTGCCGGTGGCCACGGCCATGGCGCAGGTGCCGCGGTGGATCGACGCCCGCTCGACGGCTGAGCTCGCTGCCCAAGAAGCAGTGCGAGAAATCGTGCTGGCTCCGGACATGGCGACCGGAACCGCCCGGGCAAATGCAATTGCCACACAGATCGCCGTCAACCACGGGTGGGACGCGGGCGCTATCAGCCTGTCCGCACCGACCGGCACATTCGCTCGCGGCGAAGAGATCTCGGTGACCGCAACCATGGACTTTCCGACGATCGTCGTGCCGATGATCGGTTACGCCGGCGGAGGGTCCACCGTGTCGGCCACCCATGTCGAACGGATCGATGATTTCCGGGAGCTCCCGCCGTGACCTTGCGTGGCGACGAGCGAGGTTGGGTGACGTTGTGGGGCGCCGGGCTGGCCGTGGCTTTGTTGGTTCTCGGGGCCCTCGTGGTCGACGTTTGGCGGGTGTTCACCGAGCGCCAGGAGCTCGGCGGGCTGGCCGATTCGGCGGCCATCGCCGGTGCGACCGCCATCGACCAGGACGTGTTCCGCAACACCGGTGATGTCATCCTCGACGTCACCGAGGCTCCGATGCGAGCCGATCAGTACCTCGCTGCCAACGCAAGCAACATCGACGATCCGTTCACCGCTTGGATCACGATCGTGGGTGCACCACCGAATGACATGCTCTCGGTGACGCTCACGAAAGATTTCGAGTTCGCGGTGCTCGGTCCATTCGTCGACGACGACAACTTGAACTTTTCGATCACTGCGTTCGCTCAACCCGGCGAGCGGATCGGTCCCTGACCGGGTCGGCGCCGCATCGTGACGCCGCGACAGACCGAAGGCCCGCCCCCGTGGCGGGTCGCCGTCGCCTTCGGCATCCTCGGGATGCTCGCAGTCGGCGTGTGTGCCGTGAGCCGGAATCCCAGCCTGGTCGAGAGCGCCGCCGAGCCCACAGCGACCTCAGATCCATCCCCCACGGCGGCCCCGGCCCTCAGCTCGGAGCCGGTGACGGAACCCGGAGGGACGACCGTCGTGGCGACGACCGCAGAGCCTGCTTCGACGGACTCCGCGGCGATCACCTTGCCGGGCGACGTGTTCGCCGACACTCAGGCGGCGCTCACCGCATGGGGCGAGTTCGCCGCCACGTACGACTTGGCTTCGATCGAGGACACGTTCGTGCTCGATGGTCCGCAGTACGACCAGCTCGCCGGCGAGGCTGCCGAACAGGCGGATGCCGCACCCGGTCCGCCGCCGTTTCAGTTCCTACTGGCGTTTCCCCAGGTCATCGTCACCGAGGGAAACGAGGTCGCCACGGTGCGTACCACCGTGGTGATCGCCAGGGCAGGGGAGGTCGACCGCGAGGTCGCCTGGGACATCGAGATGCACTGGGTCGAGGAGGAGAGCCGCTGGCGATTGTTCAAGGCGACGGCCTCGCCCGAGTGAACCCGTCCCTGCGGGGTAGGGCTCCTCTGTCAGAGACCGGATTCGTTCACCGCCGGGCACACGATGATCTCGCCGGGGAAGATCAGATCGGGGTCGCCGGAGCGAATGAGGGGCCGGTTCACCTCGATCATGTGCGACCAATACGTCGCCGTCTCCGCATCGGTCGGCTGCCGTCCCATGACGTCGGCGAGATGGCGCTCGGCGATTACCCACATGTTGTCAGCTTTCGCTACGACGTAGTCGTAGGCAATGGCGGTCGACTTGGTGCCGGTCGTTGCTGCAGTCGCCTCGATGCGGTCTGCACTACTGGGATGAAGCCGGCGTGAAGGCACTGCCACCGCAGCCGGGTCATCGCTCCCCGCTGCGGGCAACAACGGTGGGGGAACCACGACACGGGCGTCGTCCTCGCCGTCCGGTGAGGTGGGGGTTGGCACCGGCTGCCCCGACTCATCGGCATATCCGGGGTCGGCGACGAGGAAGGGCGGCGGAACCGCGATCGAGTCGCCTTCGTCGGTGTACTGGACGACTGGCGTCGGTACGACGCCCCCCTCGCTCTGGGCCAGCGCAGGTGCGACGCCGGTCCCTGCGACCGTGGACACGGTGAGCGAGACCGCAACGGCTCGCTCGGCGATGCGCCGCAGCGCCGGGTGCGTCGCCCATCCCACCGAGCGGATGAGTGTCGGGATCCTCGTCAGCCGAGCCGCGGTGTACAGCAGTATGGAGCCGGCGATGTAATACGCGAGGAGCAGCGCCACGATCCGCCCGAGAGCGAGGAGCACGCGATCCGGTGGTCCGTCGAGCCAGCGCCACAGGTCGGACCAGGCCACGGAGTACCGGGGATGGCCACCGATGGCGTGGAGGGCGAGGATCGCGGCGAGAGCGCCGCCGAAGATCCCCAGCCACGCCAGGGTCGCAGCGCGACGCTGTGCTGTCGCCAAGTCCGCTGTCATAGCTGAACCATATCCTTCACAACTACCTGTGTCAAGGTGTCAACTCTGTGAGATATCGTCATACAACGTAGCGTCAGCCCGGCCGGGACACCCAGATGTGTCTCCGATCCAACCTCTGCCTGGCGTGCAGTGCGACGTGGCCTCGAGTCGCACTGCGTACATCCAGACGGCGTGGTGGGAGAACGATGACCCCGGAGCCGGAGAGGCGGTGGACGCGATCGTCGGGTTGATCGCTCCGGCGTTGCCCATCAGCCTCGCCGGCTGCTGCGGCACTTGGCCGGCATCGTCTTGCTGAGCAGTACCCTGGCCGGATGGACTCGTTGCGCCGCTCTCCCGCCGCCGTGGGCAACGACGGACCGGGCACGCCCGATCGTTCGGTCCGGTGGCTGTCTCGAGCCACGTTGGTCTTCACAGTCGCAGTCATCCTCGGCGGTGCGGTGGTGCGAGCCACCGACTCAGGTGCGGGCTGCGGTGAGTCATGGCCACGGTGCGATGGGAGGCTCATCCCTCTGTCCGCTGAGGGGGCGACCGTCATCGAGTTCACCCACCGCCTCATGTCGGCCTCGCTCGGGCTGGCAATGCTCGCCCTCGGCGTCGCGATCGTGCGGCATCGCCGGCGGCGGCAGGACCAGAGGTGGGCATTGGGACGAATCGGCACCGCGGTCGCCATCGCAATCGTGGCGCTGCGTTACCGGATGAAGACTCCCCTCGAGCGGAGTTTCGGATGGGCGGTGGCGTTCTTCTTCGGTGAGGTATTCATCGGAGCGGCCCTCGTTGTCTTCGGTTGGGTCGAGGACGACGCTTCGTTGGGTCGGGCAATCGCGGTTTCGATGCACCTGGTCAACACGTTCCTGCTGCTCGGGGCGCTGACTCTCGTCGTGCATTTCGCCTCCGTCCCAGCCCGGGAGGGCGGTAGCCGGTTCGTGATCGACCGGGCGGTGCTCATCGGAGCGGCGATCCTGCTCGTCATCGGCGCAAGCGGAGCGCTCAACGCTCTCGCCGATACCCTCTACCCGGCCGATTCTCTGTTGCAGGGCTTCCGAGATGAGTTCGGCGTCGGCGCCCCGCTGTTGTTGCAGATTCGCATCGTCCATCCGTTCATTGCCGTCCTCGGAGCCGGGGTGGTGTTCATGCTGACCCGATCCCCGTCGTTTCGCACCGCACGACTGCAGCGTTTGCGTTTTGCCGTGATGTCCGTCATCGGTGTTCAGTTCGCCGTGGGCCTCCTCAACGTGGCGCTGCTCACTCCCCTGGAGACCCAGGTGCTCCACCTCCTGCTCGCCGACGTGTTGTGGATCGCCTGGGTCATGCTCGGTGCACATGCGGCGGCACCCGTGCACGACACCACCCACCCGGTCGCCGCACCGTGAGTCGCACCGACACGTCACCAGGGCGCCGCACCGGCCCGCTGGCCTACTTCGAGCTCACCAAACCCCGCATCATCGAGCTGCTGCTCATCACCACGGTGCCGGCGATGGTTGTTGCAGCTGCGGGGTGGCCGGGGCTGTGGTTGATCGCGGCCACCGTGATCGGGGGCACCCTGTCGGCGGCGGGCGCCAACACGATCAATCAGGTGATCGATCGTGACATCGATGCGTTGATGGAACGGACGAGGAACCGGCCGGTACCCACGGGCCGGGTGACCCCGCCCCGTGCGATGGCTTTCGGTGTCGCTCTTGGAATTGCCGGGTTCGTGTGGCTGGCGCTCACCGCGAACCTACTGGCGGCGGTCCTGTCCACCGCGGGTCTCCTCTTCTACGTGTTCGTCTACAGCGTGTATCTGAAGCGGAGCTCCGTACACAACATCGTCATCGGTGGCGCCGCCGGTGCAGTTCCACCTCTGGTTGGCTGGGCTGCGGTCACCGGATCGCTGGCCCTGCCGGCGTGGATCATGTTCGCCATCGTGTTCTTCTGGACCCCTCCCCATTTCTGGGCGCTGTCGATCAAATACCGCGACGACTACAGCTCGGCGGGTGTGCCGATGCTCCCGGTCGTGGTCGGTACCGAAAAGACCCTCGATCACATCGTTCGCTACTCGGTGGTGGTCGCCGCGGTCTCGCTGTTGTTGCCGTTCACAGGTGCCGTCGGTTGGCTGTACACGGTGGCGGCTTCCGCTCTCGGTGCCTTCATCGTGGGCGCGGCTTGGCAGCTGCGGGGCTCGGCTTCACGGCCGATGCGCTTCTTCGGTTGGACGAACCTCTACCTGGCCGGGATCTTCCTGGCGATGTTGCTCGATCCGCTCGTGGTCTGACCGACCGGTGACGTGAGGCTTCTGCTCGGCGTCGTCGTGGCGGTTGCCCTTGTCGCGGCTCTCGCCGTTGTGCGCACCGACCTGGCTCGCACCGATGGCGGTGCTCGCAGCCGGGTGGAAGCTGTGGTTCCGCTGGTCGGCCTGCTCGTGCTGCTGTGGTGGGTGTGGGTAGCGCAGCGGTAGGGTCGGATCGTGGCTGGCGACACGGCTCCCATCCGTCCCGAGGAACGATTCGACGAGCCTGTGGTCGCCCAGTACCTGCGCACCCATCTCCCGGCCCTCGTAGGTGACGCACCGATCAGCTTCGACCAGTTTCCCGGTGGCGCCGCCAACCTCACCTACCGTGCGGTGGCCGGGGACGTGGAGCTCGTGCTGCGCCGTGCGCCGCTGGGACCGGTCGCCAGGGGTGGGCACGACATGGAACGGGAGTACCGGGTGCTGTCGAGGCTGTGGCGCGCCTACCCGCTGGCGCCCCGCGCTCATCTGTATTGCGCCGATCCCGAGATTCTCGGCAAACCCTTCTTCGTGATGGAGCGACGGGTCGGGCACGTGATTCGCGCCGAGTGGCCGCCCCCGTACGATCGGAGCGAGGAGCTGCGGAGCGCGGTCGCAGCTGGACTCGTCGATGCCCTGGCCGATCTGCACCTGGTGGATCCGGCCGAAGTGGGGCTCGACGACCTGGGACGACCCGAGGGGTTCGTGCAACGGCAGATCGACGGTTGGGCGCAGCGATGGGAGGCCGCCAAGACTCGCGATGTCGCAGCGATGGACACAGCCAGGCAAATACTGCAGGACCAGATTCCAGCCCCACAGACCGTTGCCATCTTGCACAACGACTTCAAGCTCGACAACGCCATGGTCTCCGACGCCGGGGAAATGGTGGCGGTGTTCGATTGGGACATGGCGACTCGCGGCGATCCTCTCGTGGATCTCGGAACGCTGCTGGCCTACTGGGCGGATCCCGACTCACCGACCTATCCGATCTTCGGGGAGCGAGCGGTGGCCATCGCACCGGTCATGTCCAAGGGCCGAGTCGTAGCACGGTACGGCTCCCGCACCGGTCACGATGTGTCCGCGGTTCGGTACTACGAGGGCTTGGCGCTCTATCGCATCGCCGTGATCATCGAGCAGATCTATGCCAGGTATGTGGCCGGGCAAACGAGCGACGTGCGCTTTGCCCGCTTCGAGCCGCTGGCGCCGATTCTCGCCGAGGCGGCGGTGGTGACGCTGCGCAGCTGATTCAGCTCACCTCGAGGCGGAGTACTTCGATGCCGGCATCCTCCAGCTCGGCTTCGAAGATCCCGGGCACGTCGGCGATGAACGTGATCTCGGCCACCACATCCGCCGACACTTCGGCGAAGAGATCGTAACCATGGAGATGCAACTCGTCGGTGAAGGCTGCGGTGACCCGGACCGTGACCACGTCGCCGAGCCGCACGGCAGACCGGGTGTCGCCGGTGGTAGCTCCGTCGGCGTCGATGCTCACTTCGATGACGGTCGCCGCATCGTTCGACGCCGTCGATGTCGTGGTACCGCCGCTGGTGGGGGGCACTGTTGTCGCGGAGGCGCCGGGTGCGGACGTGGAGACCACGGTCGTCGTGGTCTCCGCACCGGGAGCGGCGAGACGTGAGGTGCTTGGTCTCGCCTGGTCGGTCGTCGGAACCGACGCAGCGTCGTCCTCGCAACCCGCGGCCGCAACTGCCAGGACGAGCCCCACGCCGAGCGCCACCGATCTGATCCGCATCCCTGCTCCCAACCTCGTCGACCACGGCGGGGAGCATGCTACGAACCCTGC
>JBFISM010000030.1:0-28981 GCA_041608535.1 Acidimicrobiia bacterium | reverse complement strand
CTGCGGCGGAGCACCGACGCAACCCGACCACACACGTCCGCCTTCGGCGAATCCGTACGCAGTTTGCAAAGCAAACGGCGGCGGAGCACCGTCGCAACCCGACCACACACGTTCGCCTTCGGCGAACCCGTACGCAGTTTGCGGGTTCTGAGTCAGGTGTTGGAGATGATGGCGGTGACGGGGCCGTCGAAGTGTCGTTCCGCCTTGCTGGGAAGGTCCATCTTCAGCCAGCGGGAGATGCCCTGCGGGAAGGTGGACAGGATGATCTCGTCGAACTGCCGGTCGGCCAGCGCCTTCTGGATGGCCGTCATCGGGTCCGCATCACCCAGCTCACCGTCCGCGGTGGCGCCGGCATCACGGATCTCGCCGACCAGTGCCATCATCCGGTGCCGGGCCTGCTTGCGCGCCTCGTCATGTGGAGCGAACGCACCGGCCGATGTCGCAGCGGCCGGTGCCGTGCCCGATGTTGCGCTGCTCGTGGATGGTCTGTAGTAGTGGGCGATCTGCGTGACGGGCACCACCACGTGGAATTCGCAATCACCCTCGGCGATGCGACGCTCGAGCTCGGCTTTCAGCTCATCGCCACCCAGGGTCTGGTTCGCGACAACGAGGAACTTGCGCATGCCTCTCTCTCCTTGCACCAGCGGGCTCCGGTCAAACGGGCCGCTCCGCCGGTGCGACGAGGTCGTCCCGCCACCTGGCCCTCGTCGCCAAGCATACGGAACATTCGAGTCCCTGCACGGCGCCCCGGCCGGTCTCGCTCGCCCAGGAGACCGCTAGATTCGCCATCAGTGTCCCAGGCCAGAGGAATGGAGAGCGAGGATGCGACTATTGCTTCTGGCCAGTCTCGGCATCGCCCTGGCACTCGCGATACGCAAGATGAACGAGACGAAGCGCCACTTCGAATACGGCACCGAAGAGCAGCTGCGGGAGCGCGTTCACAGCAAGTTCGCATCACGGGTGCCCTCCGAGAAGCTCGAGAAGGTCGCCGACAGCGTCGTGAAGAACGCCCGGAAAAAGGGGACGCTCGTCGAGGTGCCCGG
This sequence comes from Acidimicrobiia bacterium, assembly GCA_041608535.1. Lineage (GTDB taxonomy): Bacteria > Actinomycetota > Acidimicrobiia > Spongiisociales > UBA5794 > JBFISM01. The sequence goes on along the minus strand of JBFISM010000030.1, from coordinate 27,938 downwards.
TGAAGGGCACACAGATGCGTCTTCGGCGGCGGAGCCCGGCTGAGTCGCCACCGGCAACGAACCTGATTGACGAAGTCAGTTCACGTAGGTGAGAGCCTGAGCTGACATCCACCGCGAGGCGACGTCCGAATACGCTTCTCCGGCCGCATCCCAGTCCTCGTCCCGCAGTGCATTCAACGAGCGCTGCACGTCCGCTGCCGACTCGTCGAATACGAGGTCGGCCTCGGCGAAGTGCCGGGCCACGGTGTGATAGTCCAGCTCGACCATGGCGTCCTCGTCGAAGTCGCTGATCCAAGCTTCCAGATCGAGCACGTCTCCAACCACGGTGTCGTCGAACCCCGCGTCGTCGAGGGTGCGAACGGCGTCGGCGATACGATCCATGGCCAATGCAACGGTGGTGCGATACCGGATCGACGGTCCGTGCGGGCTCGAGTACAGCTCCCGCTCGTCGGGAACGAACAGCGCAAACCAGCGCAACGGCACGTGCCACGGTGCGGTGAGGATGTGCGACCGCGCCGCCGGATCGTCACTCTTGATCTTGTCCAACTCGAGCAGTGCTTGGCGAACGGCGAGCTCGGACATGAACGGCGAGCCGGGGTGCGTATCACGGAAGGCGAGAAGACCCTCCATCATGCGCAGCCGGGGGTGACGGGGACACACCCACACTGCGTCGTGCCACTCGGCCCGCAACGCATCCTCCGACGTCGACTCCACGAAGATGAACTCGTCGTTGACTCGCATGACCTGACGCGGCGAGCGGGCGTGCTCCGGGAAGCGCCGCAACCGATCCTCGGGGAGATACACACGCAAGTATGCGGTCCGAATCATGGCTGCATGGTACGCAAGTTGTGGCGTTCGAGTGCCGGACGTCCGGCGAAAACCGGCTGTCGATTACACTGACGGCGGTGGAGCACATCGGCCGCCTCACCGCCGATGGGCTTCACCAGGCAACGATCAACAACCTACGCACATCGGTCTCCATCAGCGGAAACGGAGGAACGACCACTTGCCTCGCCGAATCACGAGGAAGCTGCTCGAAATCGTAGGGACGTTTGCGCTTGGAAGCGCACCGATGCCAGCCACGAGCCCCGCCCACAGCGGGGCTCTTTCGTTGCCGTAGACGGGGGCCGGGCGGCCGGGAAGGAGCACATGAGCGACATGCTTGGGATCGACAACATCAGGGACCACAAGGCCCTTGGCCTCAAAGATGACCAGGTCGTCGACATGTATCGCTCCATGCTGCTGGCGCGCAAGCTGGACGAGCGGCTCTGGGCACTGAACCGGCAGGGCAGGGTGCCGTTCATCGTGTCCGCAGCGGGCCACGAAGGCGCCCAGGTCGGTGCCGCCGCCGCCATCGACCCGACCAAGGACTGGTCCCTGCCCTACTACCGCGACGCTGCGTACAACCTCGCACTGGGCACTACCGCCGAGGAAATCTTCCTGTCCGTGCTCGCCAAGGCAACCGACCCCGCCAGCGGGGGCCGCCAGATGCCCGGTCATTGGTCGGAGCCAAAGCTCAACGTGTTCACCGCGGGCTCGGTGATCGCCACCCAGTTCCCCCACGCGTGTGGCATCGCCTACCGGCTGAAGGACACGGGAAGCGACGCCGTCGTCTACGTGTCGTCCGGCGAGGGCGCCACCTCCGAGGGCGATTTCCACGAAGCGATGAACTTCGCTGCAATCCACAAGCTACCGATCATCTTCCTGATCGAGAACAACTTGTATGCCATCTCGGTGCCCATCGAAGAGGAGGTCGCCGGCAGTGTTGCCGGTCGCGCAGAGGGCTACGGCATCCCCGGTATCGCCATCAACGGCAACGACGTGCTCGAGGTCTACGGGACTGTGGCCGCTGCCGTCGACCGCGCCCGGCAGGGTGAGGGACCTACGCTCATCGAAGCCAGGACCTACCGATTCTTCGCCCACACCTCAGACGACGATGACCGGGCATACCGGACCGAGGAGGAGGTGCAGATCTGGCGACGCAACGATCCGCTCATCGTCCTGCATCAGTACCTCGTAGAGTCCCGCCTGCTCGGGGAGCGTGATGAGCACCTGCTCGAAGAGGAAGTCACCTTGCACCTCGCAGCGGCTCTCGAGCGAGCGGAGGCTGCGCCAGATCCCACCGATGCAACGAGCGGTGTCTTTCGCTACGTGATCACCGAAGGAGAACCGGCCACAGAGCCCGAGCCCGAACCGGACGGCGAGTCGGTCAACCTGATCACCGCCATCAACACGACGCTCCACCAGATCCTGGGCGAATACGACGACGCTTACATCTTCGGGGAGGACGTGGCCGATCCCAAGGGCGGTGTCTTCAAGGCGTCGGTGGGTTTGACCAAGACCTACGGCAAGAATCGAGCATTCAACGCACCGCTTGCCGAATCGCTCATCGTTGGTGTCGGGATCGGAATGGCGGCGGCCGGAGCCAAACCCATAGCCGAGATTCAGTTCGCCGACTTCATCCATCCCGCCTTCGACCAGATCGTCTCCGAGGCGGCGCGCGTGTCGTACCGGTCGAACGGCCGTTGGAACTGCCCACTGACCATCCGAGTTCCCTACGGCGGGGGCATCCACGGCTCGCTCTATCACAGCCAGTCGATCGAGGCGTTCTACGCCCACGTGCCCGGTCTCAAGGTCGTCGTTCCCTCGACTCCGGCCGACGCTCATGGCTTGCTGTGGTCGGCAGTGGAAGATCCCGATCCGGTGATGGTGCTCGAGCCCAAAAAGCTCTACCGCCTCGCCAAGGGACCACTTCCGAACGAGATCACGAGGGTGCCGATCGGCAGAGCCTCGGTACGACGAAGCGGCGACGATGTCACGATCGTCGCCTACGGAACCATGGCCCACTTCGCCGTGCAGGCAGCCGATGAGCTCGCCGCAGAGGGCATCGAAGCCCACGTCATCGATCTGCGGTCGCTCAAGCCGCTCGACTGGCCAACGATCGAAGCCGGCATCCACCGCAATGGCAAGGTGCTCATCGTCCACGAGGACAACGAGTTCGGGGGACTGGGTGCCGAGATCGCCGCCCAGATCGCATCGAAGGCACTCGATTGGCTGGATGCTCCGGTGGAGAGATATGCGACGTACGGCGTCCCCACATTCCCCTTCGCCCAATCGCTCGAATCCCAGGTGATGCCGTCCAAGGAAGGCATCGTCGAACGCGCCAGAGCACTCGCCAGGTACTAGCTTCCGGATCGCCTCGAGGCGATGGACGAGGCGACATACAGCTGCGCCTGCAGACGCAGACCTCAAGGCACGGGGTCTGGGCCCACTACCGCCGGTGCGTAACCTGACAGCGTGACCTATCGGCTGCGTCCGGCCACCGCTGCGGACAAGTCGGCCATTGCCGACTTCACGCAAGACACCTTCGATTGGGGCGACTACGTCGCCAGAGAGTTTGAAGGCTGGCTCGCCGATGCCGCAAGCACGATCGTCGTTGCGGTCGACGACAGCGACACTGCGATCGCCATGGCGACTGGCACGTTGCTGTCACCGGCCGAGCTGTGGATCCACGGCACGCGAGTCCACCCCGAGTGGCGGCGGCGCGGGATCGCTTCGACCCTGCTGCGCCATCTGGAACAGGTCGGCAGGGATCGCGGCGCCGACGTTGCGCGCCTGCTCATCGACGACTGGAACACTCCGGCGATAGAGCAGGTGACCAAGCTGGGGATGCGCCACACGAGCGACTGGACGACGACGCACCGCACCGTCGTTGCCAGAGCGCCGGTGACCAAGTCGAACGGAGGACGCCGCCGGCCACCGACCGATCGCCTCAACCGGGCGGTATCCGCGGAGGCGCATGCTGCGTATGTGGCATGGTCGAGCGGTGAGTTGGGTCGGGCGAGTCGCGGTCTGGTTGCCGTCGGCTGGCGGTGGCGAAGACTTCACGTCGACGACCTGCTGCGAGCAGCACGAGCGGAGGCGTTGTGGATGTCGCCCGCCGGGTGGGTGATGGCGGGTGTCGACCAAGACACGCTGGAGATCGGTTGGATGGAGACCGGTCCCGAGCAGGCGTTCGAGCTGGCCAAGTCCGCCATCGATCTCGCCGCCGAGCTCGGCGCCGAGCGGATCGAGGTGAAGGTGCCCTCGGTTCCCTGGCTCACCGGCGCCTTCGACGCTCTCGGATTCGAGAGCAGCAACTTCCTGATCTTCGAAGAGGCGCTGTGACCTCGGAGACTCAGTAGAGGAAAAGCGGCTTGCCGTGGACGTGGCGGATCCGGGGCTTGTACTCGTCGACGTCGTAGAACTCGTCGACATCCACCCGTTTCACCCCTTCCCCGGTGACGGCGATGGGGACGTGGGTGTAGGTGCCGCCACGCAACGCAACCATGCGTCCGGTCGATCCCTCCATGGCGAGGTCGGATGCCAGGTTGGCGTAGTTGCGGGCGACCATGAGATCGAGCGAGTCCGGGGCTCCGGAGCGCATGAGATATGCGACCTGCTGGTAGATGATCCCCTCGCCGGTGAGCTCCTTGATGGCCTGTCCCGTGGCCTCGCCGATGCCGCCGAGCTTGCGGTGGCCGTATGCATCCTCCTCACCACGAAGGTGCATGTCGCCCCCCGTCATCGTGGCGCCTTCGGAAACCGTCAGCATGGCGTAGTTCGACTTGTTGGCGGCCTTGTCTTCGAGCAACAGCTTGGCCAGCTTCTCGACGTCGAAGGGGACCTCGGAGATGATGGCCCGGTCGACCCCGGCCAGGTAAGCGGTGATGAGCGATGTCTCGCCGCTGTAGCGACCGAAGAGCTCGATCACCGCAATGCGCTCATGGCTCCCGGTCGACGTGCGGAGCGCATGAATGAACTGCACTCCGCGGGTCACGGCGGTCGAGAACCCGATGCAGTAGTCGGTGCCGTGGACGTCGTTGTCCATCGTCTTGGGGATGGCGACCACCGGCATTCCCTCGCTGTGCATCCGCAAGCCATACGACAGCGTGTCATCGCCGCCAATGGGGATGAGCACATCGATCTCTTGATCCTCGACAACCCGCAGGACATGAGCGGTGAGGTCGTGTGGCCCGTCCCCCTCGACCGAGCCGCGGAGAAAATCGGGTATCTCCGCCGTGGGAACGTTGGAGGGATTGGTGCGAGAGGTGTGCAAGATCGTGCCGCCGCTGCGGTCGATGGTGCGCACCACATCGCGATCGAGCTTCTGGAAGCATTGTGGGGTGCTCTCTGGGTCGTCGGGGTTGAAATTGAGGAGCCCGGCCCAGCCGCGGCGGATCCCGACCACCTCGTGGCCGACACCCGTCACCCGGTGCACCACCGCCTTGATCGATGGGTTGAGCCCGGGAACGTCGCCTCCACCGGTGAGCACTCCAATACGCATCAGTCGCTTCCTTCGATATCGATGTCCGGGTCGAGCTGCCTGAGGAACTGAGCGACCCGCTCCACCTCGTCCTGTTCCCCGATGGCCCTGGCGGCTTGCCGCAGGCCACGCAGGGCGCGGAGAAAGCCGCGATTCGTCTCGTGCTCCCATCGTACATAGCCGCTCCCCCGCCACCCGGAAGCGCGGAGCTTGTCGAGCCCACGGTGATAACCGATGCGGTAATACGCATAGGACTCGATCGCATCTTCAGTGAGCTGGCCGAGCCGGGCCCAGGCATCGAGAAATCGAGGCCAACCGGAAACAACCGCGGCTACGGCCTGCTTGCGCGCCTCTGGTGGCGCACCGAGTGCGGTCTGCAGCGCCGCGACGGCCGCCGGATCCTCGGGGGGCAGCACGGTCTCGGGCGGCCCGGATGCGGAAAGGTTCACCGGGGAATCAGTCATGGCCCGCAACCTTAGGCTCCAAGGTACGGTGGGCGTGCCCTAGAGCCGGGAGTATGTGGACGGGAGTCGCTCCGTGCGCTGCAGCTCATCGTGATACAGCTCGATCGGGTGCACCACCCGGTAGGACCGAGCGAGATGTGACCGCAGCTGCATCTCGCATCCCGGGTTGGCCGAGGCAACGATCGTGGCACCCGATGCGCCGATCTGCTCCGCCTTCCGCCGGCCCAGCTCGTCGGATGTCTCCGGATACAGCACCATGTAGATGCCGGCAGCTCCACAACACATTGCGGCGGGATCGATCTCCACGGGCTCGAATCCGGCGGCTGCGACGATCCGGCGCGGGGCGTCGATGATCTTCTGCCCATGCCGCAAGTGACAAGGGTCCTGTATGGCAACCCGTACCCCGTTCGGGGCCAGCGTGGGCAGCACATCCGCCTCGATCAAGTCGGCGACCACTTCGGTGACGTCGCGAGCCTTCGTCGCCACCTCGATGCCTGTGTCGGTCCAATGGTCGTATCCCTTGAGGTGGGCCGAACACCCTGCTGCATTGGCGATGACGAGGTCGTAGCCGGTGAAGGCTTCGGCGTTCTGCTCGGCGAGCCGCTCGGCTGCTGCAGCGGCTCCATCGTGGGCAGACAGCGCTCCGCAACACGTCTGCGACTCCGGGACCTCGACCCGATAACCCGCCATGGTGAGCACCGTGATCGTCGCTTCGTGCACCGCTCCGAACCATGGATCCATGACGCACCCGGCCAGCAGCGCCACCGTCCCCCGGGTGGGACCGCTCGGTTCACTGCGCCGTCCCACGATCGACCGGGCCGTGATCGGCAGCCTGCGCAATCCCCGCATCCTCGCCAGCGGCCCCGGCGCAACTCTGTCGATCCAGACGCGCTGCGCCAGTGCGGCGCCGATCGTCGCCACGCGCAACGCCGGTCGCATCGCCAGCAGCCGCCCAATGAGGACGTGACGCACCTTGCGTTCGTTGCTGGGAATCTGGGCAGCTATCTCGGCCCGTGTTCCTTCGAGCGCACGCCCGTATGGCACGAGCGCCGGGCACACGGTCTCACAAGCTCGGCACCCGAGACAGAAGCCGATGACCTCCTCGAACGTCTCGTCCACGTCGACGATCCCGTCGGCGACGGCCGCCATTGCGGCCAGCCGGCCTCGCGGCGATGCCGTCTCCTCTCCGGTCAGCCGATACGTCGGGCAAGCCGGCAGACACAAGCCGCAGGTCACGCAGGCATCCAACTCCGCCGGTGTCGGTGCATGTTCTGTCACCCAGCCCATGTCACAACCCCCCAGGAAGACGGCCCGGGTTGACCACCCCGGCGGGATCGAACGCTCGCTTCACCCTGCGCTGCAGTTCGAGTGTTGGCGGTGCGGTTCCCCAAGGATCGAACACGTCGTACGCCGCATCGGGAGCTCGAACCGTCACGACGGCCCCGGACACAGATTCGGCCCAAGAGCGCAGTCCGACGAGACCCCGCAGATCGAGATCGTTCGCGGCGAGTCTCACTTCTCCCACACCGTGCGCCGCTTGAAACTGGACGCCGCGGCCGAGATCGCGCACCTTGTCCACCGCATGGGGCGTCAACGCCGCCGGCACACGCAGCGAGAACTCATACGTTGCGCCGAGCGGATCCGGCCACTGCAGGCCGGGGGTCACCGTGCCATGAAGGTCACGCACCTGCCCCTCGACGTACGCCGCGGTCCCGGTCACGTAGACCGTCGTACCCCGGTTGGTCTCGATGATCGCTCGAGGACGATAGGCTCGCTGTCTGGCTTCACCAGCATCGGCGACTGCGATGGATCCGGCGTACGCCGGCTGCGGCCACAACTTGAGACACACCGCTCCGACCAGGCCCAGCGAACCGAGCGACCCTGTGACCAGGCGCGGGATGTCGTAACCGGAGACGTTCTTGACGACACGTCCGCCGCCGGTCACGATCCGGCCGTCGCCGGTGACCAACTTCGCCTCGAGCATCCGATCGCGGATCGGACCGTACCCGAGCCGTTGCCATCCGGAGACTCCCGCTGCGACCACACCGCCCACGGTTGCCGAGCCGCTTTGCTCGGGGAGAGCTGCCGTCTGTCGTCGTTCGGCCAAGAGCGCATCGAGCTCGGCAAGGGTCATTCCAGATTCGACGACGACCGTGAGGTCCTCCGGCTCGTACGTCACGACCCGATTCAGCAGCTTCGTCGACAGCACCAGATCGGGGGCAAGCCGGTGACCGAAGCCCTGGTGGGTACCGCTACCGGCGAGCAACGTTCGCAGGCCGTGCTCGGATGCGATACGCAGCACGGTCGCCGCATCCTCCAGTGTCGGCGGGGCCACCACGTACTCGGCGCCGATCGGCGATGTCTCGCTGTCGGTGAGGAAGGGTTCGAGGAGTTGATCGACTGAGGTCGTCGCCATCACACGGCAGCGGGGAAGTCGAAATCGAAGCAGCGGGAACCCTGGGGAAGCACCTTGTCCGGGTTGAGCGCGCCATCGGGATCGAACGCCTCGCGCAACCGGGCCTGGGCGTCGAGGCTGTACTCGTCGAACACCTCCCCCATGAACTTCTTCTTCTCGAGACCAATGCCGTGCTCGCCGGAGAGCGCACCACCGACCTCGATGGAGAGCCGGACGATCTCGTCCCCGGCGGCCATCACCCGCTCCATGACACCGGGTTCCTTGGCGTCGAACGCCATCAACGGGTGAAGATTGCCGTCACCGGCGTGGAACACGTTGAGCATCTGGATGTCGTGGCGATCCGAGATCTCGTAGAGCTTCTCCATCACCTCGACGAGACGTGTTCGGGGAACGACCGTGTCGTGGAGGTAATAATCGGGTGCGGCTTGGGCCACCGCACCGAAAGCCGACTTCCTCCCCAGCCACAGGCGGGCGCGCTCGATCGGGTCGTGAGCGGTACGAACGCTGCTTGCTCCCGCTTCGGTGGCGATGTTGGCGATGATCTCGCATTCCGCAGCGACGGCGCTGGCGTGGCCGGCGACCTCGACAAGCAGCACCGCAGCGGCATCGGTCGGGTATCCGGCATGGACGAAGTTCTCGACGGCGACCACCATCGGCCGGTCCATCATCTCCATCGCAGCAGGGATGAGCCCGGCGGCGATGGTGTCGGACACCGTCTTGGCCGCCCCGAGTACGTCGGGGAACGCCATGAGCAGCGTGCGGCTGTCGGGGGCGTTGGGGGTGAGCTTGACCAGGATGCGGGTGACGATGCCGAGAGTTCCCTCCGATCCGACGAGGACGCCACGAAGATCGAGACCTATGGGATCCGGAGCTGCTCCACCGACGGTCAGGATCTCGCCGTCGGCCGCGACGAATTCGAGGCCGAGAATGTGGGCAACGGTGGTTCCCTCGGCGAGACAATGCGGCCCCCCGGCGTTGGTCCCCACGTTGCCGCCAATGGTGCACACCGACTGCGACGACGGATCCGGGGCGTAATGAAGGCCGAGGTGCTGCGTGTGATCGGAGAGGTCGAGGTTGATGACACCGGGCCCGACCCAGGCGGTGGGTCCCTCGGCATCGACCTCGTGGATCTCGTTCATCTTCATGAGGGAGACGATCACGCTGTCCCCATGTGTCGGCACCGCCCCGCCGCTCAGACCAGTACCGGCACCGCGGGCCACGATCTTGGCATCGTGACTGCGACACAGCTTCACGATTGCGGCGACCTCCTGTGAGGTCTTGGGGAACACCACCGCCGACGCGGACCCCCGTTCGACCCCGGCGTCTTTGTCGTAGAGCCGCAGCTCGAGCGGCTTCGACTTGACCCGCGCCTCGCCCAGCAAGGCCTCCAGATCGCCAACCAGCGTCATGGCGGGGAGAGTAGCTGTATCCATTGTTCGCTGGCTCCGTATCGCGACACGCTGCAAGACACCAGGGCGGCCCAGCTCACTGCTACGCGTACTCTGTTCACCGGCTCCGCATCGCAACACGCTGCAAGACACCAGGACGGCCCAGCTCACGGCTACGCGTACTCTGTTCGCTGGCTCCGCATCGCAACACGCTGCAAGACACCAGGACGGCCCAGCTCACGGCTACCGCCGAACCTCGAGGTGGTCCAACCGCCGCATGCTCCGTGTTCTTTGTTCCCTGGCTCCGCGTGTCGCGGCACGCTGCAAGACAGCAGGGCGGCCCAGCTCACGGCTACCGCCGAACCCCGAGCTGGTCCAACCGCCGCATGCTCCGCATGCGAGCGAAAGCGGCGACAGGTTCGGCCGGCGACACACCGCCCGCTCGCTGACGCATTCGCTGCCAGGAGACGCGTTCTGCAGCCCGCTCGCTGACGCATCGCTGCTCGGACAAGAAGCACGGGCGCCGGTCGCTCATTCTCTCGACACCAAGGGGATGATCGAAGGGGGAAAGGCTCCGCCGTCCCCCTTCGATCTGATCGCAGCGACATGCGCGGTGCGATCAGGAAGAGAACGGCGGCCGTGAGGCCGCCTACGAATAGGAGCGAGGGATAGCGAGCGACAACTCGATCGAGGCCTGCCTCGAGCGAAGCTACAAGATCTGCGACAAGAACAGCTTGGTGCGTTCTTCGCGTGGGCTCTCGAAGAAGTGTTGCGGGGTGCCGACCTCGACGATCTCGCCATCGGCCATGAAGACGACGCGATCGGCCACTTCCCGGGCGAATCCCATCTCGTGGGTGACGACGATCATCGTCATGCCGGATTGGGCCAGCTCGATCATGACATCGAGCACTTCCTTGATCATCTCCGGGTCGAGCGCCGAGGTTGGCTCGTCGAAGAGCATCACCTTGGGCGACATCGCGAGCGAGCGGGCGATGGCGACTCGCTGCTGCTGGCCACCGGACAGCTGCCCGGGGTATTTGTGGGCTTGCTCGGGGATCTTGACCCGGGTGAGCAGCTCCATCGCCGTCTCTTCGGCTTGCTTCTTGGGGGTGTTGCGCACCTGGCGGGGAGCCAGGGTGATGTTCTCGAGCACGGTGAGATGGGGGAACAGATTGAAGCTCTGGAAGACCATGCCGGTCTCGCGACGGATCTCCTGGATGTTCTTCACGTCCTCGGTGAGCGGAACGCCATCGACGACGATCGAGCCTTTCTCGTGTTCCTCGAGCCGGTTGATGCACCGGATGAGCGTGGACTTTCCCGAGCCGGATGGACCGATGACCACAACCACCTCGCCATAGCCGACCCTCAGGTTGATGCTCTTCAGCGCCTGGAAGTCGCCGAAGAATTTGTCCATGTCGTTCACCTCGATGATGGCATCGCCCTGCACCTGTGTGGCATCGGCGAAGACCTGCGCTTCCGTCATCTCACACCCACTCCCAGTTTGCGCTCGAGCCGGCGGCTCTCGCGGGACATCACGTACGAACCGACCCAGAAGAACACTGCCGCAAACGGCAGCGTCACCGCCTCCAGACCCTGCGCCTGGAACTCGGGTTGTGCCGTCGACACGGCAGCGGCCCGCAGCAGATCGAGCAGACCAACAATGGCGACCAGCGTCGTGTCCTTGAAGAGCGCGATGAACTGACCAACCATGGCCGGGATCACGTTGCGGAGCGCCTGGGGCAGCACGATGAGACGCATCGTCTTCCACGGCGCCAAGCCCAAGGCCTGGGCCGCCTCGACCTGGCCTTGCGGGACGGATTGCAGCCCACCGCGCACCACCTCGGCGATGTACGCCGACTGGAAGAGGGTGATGGCGATCAACAGGCGAAGGAACAAGCTGAACTGCGTGTCGCCGGGTATGAGGAAGCCGAGCGCAAATGCCCCCATGAGAAGCAGCGAGATCATGGGCACACCTCGCAGGATCTCGATGTACGTGATCGACAGCCATTTGACGGCGGGAAGGCTCGACCGCCGGCCCAGCGCGAGTAGGAGTCCGAGCGGGAACGCCAGGGTGATTCCGGCGATGGTGAGCACGATGTTGAGGTAGAACCCACCCCAATCGTCCCAGCCGACACCGTCGAAGGTGGTGATCCCGAAGTAGAACAGCAAGGTGCCGACGAGAGGGATGAGCCAGGACCGATGGAGCACCCACGTCGGGAGCAGGTCACCGGCCCGGTAGGCAACGAGGCCCACCATCGCGGCGCCGATGGTGAGCAGCGTCGGGGTGAGAGTGCGGGTGAAGGAGAGGGTGAAGACGATGAGCGCGATCAACGGCCAGAACCGGCGCAGCGTCTCCCGCAACGATGGCTCGGCATGCGCCAGACCGGCCTCCTCCGCCTGAGCCTTGGCGTTCAGCACGAGCGCACGGGCGAACAACCCGATACCGGCCACGGCGATGTACGCCCCGATCCACAACCGGTTGAGCTGCTCGACGGGCCAACGCCCGGTCATGTAGAGCTTGAGATTGGTGACGATGATCGTGGCGTCGACGCCGAGGACGAACCGGATCGCCGAGACCACGGCCCATACGATGATGGCTCCGAAGACGACGGTCAGCACCGTGTTGAGCGTCGAGGAGAACAGATTCTTGCGGATCCACTCGCCCGGCGGCAACGCCGTGGTCGGGGGACCAGCTTCCTCGACGACCGAGATGTCTTGGACGTCGACCATCAGCGACCCACCAACTGGAGACGCCGGTTCAGGTAGTTGACGATGACCGAGATGGTGAGCGAGAACGCCAGGTACGACGCCATCAGTAAGAGGATGAGCTGCGGTGCGGGTTGCCCGTTGCCGATCGCCTGGAACGTGATGAGCGTGATCTCGCTGAACCCAACCGCAATGGCGAGCGACGTGTTCTTCACGTAGTTGAGGTACTGGTTGATGATGGGCGGCAACGCAACTCGATAAGCCTGGGGAAGGATGACGTAGCGCAAACGCTGGAAGCCAGAGAGCGCCAGCGCATTGGACGCCTCGGTCTGACCCCTGGGCACCGCCAGAATCGAACCACGGACGATCTCGGCGACGTGGCTGGCGGTGTACGCCACGAGCGCCATGAGCACGGCGAAGTACGAGCCCAGACCGCCGAAGCCGCCGGTGATGACGCGACCGTCGACACTGGGCAGCGAGATGGCGAGCGGCCGGCTGGTGAGGAAGTAGCCGACGACGAAGAAGCTCACGAGCACCCCCAAGCCCCACAGCACCCGGTGATGATGATGTCCGGTCTGCTCCGAGTACCTCGTGCGCCAGTACGCCACGATCGCCCCGACGACGAGCCCGACGAGCGTGATTCCCCACAGCGCACCGGCTCCCTCGGACGTGGCGAAGCTCGGACCGGTGAGCTTGAGATTGCTCACGACGAACCAGTCGAGCGGGGTCACCGGATCACGTGGTGGCGGCAGCTGCAGGATGACTGCGTTGAAGACGAAGAAGATGATGAGCAGCGGGGGGATGTTGCGAATCGTCTCGACGTACACGGTCGCTGCCTTGGCGACCAGCCAGTTCGACGAGAGCCGCGCGATCCCGACGAGCGTGCCGAGCACTGTCAGCAAGGGAATCCCGACGATCGCCAGTGCAAACGTGTTCTTGATGCCGACGAGCAGTGCGCTCTGAATCGGTGAAGCGGGATCGAAGTCGCTGTCGGGGATGTTGACCCCGGTGGGCCGATCGAGGAAGTCGAAGGTCGTGGGGAGGTTGCGCTCCGTCAGCTCGGTGCGCAGGTTGTTCCACAGGATCCAGACGAGCGTGAAGACGACGACAACGGCGATGATCTGCACGACTGCTCGGATGACCCGCAGATTGCGCCACAGCGGCGGTCGGGTCTCGACCGGCGATCGTGTCCTTGTCACGTTCCTCCCCTTGCGGAGGGGCCGGGTCTCTCGGCCCGGCCCCTACGCGATGTCAGTGTCCGTTTACCGGAACGGCGGTGCGTACAGCAAGCCACCCTCGGTCCACAGCGAGTTCACGCCTCGAGTCAACCCGAGAGAAGTGTCGGGCCCAACGTTGTTGTTGAAGATCTCGGCGTAGTTGCCCACCTGGCTGACGACGTTGACACAGAAGTCGGTCGGAAGGCCGAGGCCCGCATCGAACACCGTCATGCCGTCGTCGGTTTCGACCTCGATGCCGAGGAGACGCTTCACCGCGGTGTCATCGCCGCTGTAGTTGCTGACACTCGACGAGTCGATGCCGAACTCCTCAGCCTGGATGGTGCACAGCACGGTCCAGTTGACCACCTGGGCCCACTGGCTGTCACCATCGGCAACGACCGGACCCAGCGGCTCTTTCGAGAACGTCTCATCGAGGATCACCAGAGCCTCCGGGCCGCCGTCGGCGTCGGGCCAGTTGGAGCGCACCCCGGCAAGCTGAGACTTGTCCGATGTCCAGCCGTCGCACTGGCCGGCCACGAATGCGGCCTGCAGCTGATCGTTGGCCTCGAAGGTGAGCGGCGTGTAGCTGAGGCCCCCCGCCGCCATCCTCGTGGCGAGGTTGAGCTCGGTGGTGGTGCCCGACAGCACGCAGACCGACAGGTTGTTCATATCGTCGATGCTGCTGATACCGCTGTCGGCTCGCACCATCATGCCCTGCCCGTCGTAGAACGTGGTGGTGAGGAACGTGGCGCCTTCGCTGCCGTCACGGCTCGCCGTGAAGGTCGTGTTGCGGATGAGCACGTCGATCTCACCGGACTGCAGAGCCGTGAAGCGCTGCTGTGCCGTCAGCGGCCGGAACTCCACTGCTTCGGAGTCCCCGAGCACTGCGGCCGCAAGCGCCCGGCAATAGTCGATGTCGAAGCCAGAGAAGTTGCCCTCGGCGTCGGTGAAGCCAAAGCCCGGGACGGCGTCGTTGACGCCACAAACCAGGGTGCCCCGGTCCTGTACGGCACCAAGGGTGTTGCCACCTTGAGTGAGCTGCACAGTGTCGGATGTCGTATCGGCTGTGGTGTCACCGGTCGTGGCACCAGCCGTTGTGTCCGCACCACCGTCGCCGTCGTCATCACTGGTACAGGCAGCGAGAACGAGCACGAGAACGGCGATGAGGGAGATCCAGCGTTTCATGGGATGTACCTCCTTCAGGAGACGGCGGTCACCCGCCGCCTTGTGTATGAAAACTAGCGAGCAGCGAACGTCGGATTCAACCAATGATGCGACTGGCGGCCGCATCTCAACGATCACCAACGTCGAATGCCGTTCCACATCGCGAGATGCCAACCGGCATCGGATGCATCGTAGCCCCGGGCACACACCGTAGTCCGACCCCGAGCCGATCAACCGATCCGCTCACGATCGTACTCGGGCGTCGAGCTGATCGTCTTCCCCGGTCTGCGCCCGGGCTAATGCACGCAGCGGCTGCCATGCCAACGTGAGCACGAACACGACACCTGCCGCAAGAACGTAGGCCTGGCGGTCACCGAGAGCGGCGAGCGTCCATGTTGCGATGATCGGGCCGACCGCCTGGCCGATGCGAATCGAGGAGATCCACGTTCCCACGGCGGCTCCTCGCTCGGAATCGGGTACCGACGACGTGACGAAATTCTGCACGATGGGAAATACGAGGCCGATACCGAGTCCCACGCTGATCAGGGCAGTGGCCACCAGCCACAAGCCAGGCGCCGTGGCGATGGCGAGGAACCCGGTCGTCACGAGGACGAACGATCCCGTGAAAACGCGTGTGCTGGAGAAGCGCTCGGTGGTGCGAGCAGACAGCAACGCACCGGTGCTCGACCCCAGCGAGGCGAAAGACATGAGCAACCCGCGCCCCGTCGACCCCACGCCGAACACCTGCTCGAGGTACAGCGGTGTCGTCGTGAATGCGAAACCGATGAACACCACCATCATCACGAAGGAGAACGGCAAAAGTCCCAGGAAGTCGGCGAGCAAAGCGGACTCGCGCAGACTGGAAACCATGCTGCGCACGTGCTGGAGGGGAGGAGGCGGGGGCGGCCCTGTGGGTCGTCCCGGCAGCTTGCGCGCCCACACGGCGAGCGGAAACGCCACGAGGTAGACGAGAAACGGTCGGTAGACGCCTCCGGCGGCCAGTGCGCCGCCGAGTATCGGCGATACCAGACCGGTCACCGTGATCGCCGAGCTGTTGATCCCCAACATTCGGCGCCGCTCGCTTCCGGGCGGCCACAGATCTCCGATGACGACGACCCCGAGGCTGAGAATCCCAGAAGTGCCAATGCCCTGGATCGCCCGCACGACGACGAGCGGCCAGAAAGACCTGGCGAAGAACCCGAGTGTGCCGCCGACACCGAAGAGCAACAGGCTGAAGATCGCAACGAACCGCCTGCCGCGAAGGTCGGCGAGGTAGCCGATGAAGATGGCGAGGAAGATGCCGGGTATGGCCACCGCCCCCTGCACCATGCCGATGACGCCCCGAGAGACTTCCAAGTCCGTGGCGAGGTCGGGGAGAGCGGGACCGATGAGTGAGAAGGTGAGAACACCGGCGCCCGAGATCGCCAGGATGAGCGGCAGCAGCCTCTCAGGATGAACATCACCGCCGGGTGCTCGATCCACCGCCGGAGACTACTCAGCGCAGCCGGCGCTCACTCGTCGCCGTCTGGACCGACCGTTGCCAGTGTGCGCTCGTAGATGTCGTGATTCTCTTCATCGAAGCACACGAACGTCACATCGGTGACCGAACGCAGCTGTGGGGCGATCCGGTGCACCGCCCGCACGGCGACCTCAGCAGCTCGCGGCTTGGGGAAGCCGTACACACCAGTGCTGATGTTGGGAAACGCCACCGAGGCGAGTCCGTGGTCCTCGGCCAGCCGTAGCGAGGACTCATAACAGGACGCCAGCAGCCGATCGTGCTCGGCCGGCTCTTCACCTGTCCAGATGGGTCCGACGGTGTGGATCACATGGTGAGCCGCGAGGTCGCCGGCACCGGTGATCACGGCGTCACCGGTGGCACACCCACCCTGCCGGGCCACGATGGCACGGCACTCCTCGAGCAGGCTGGGACCGGCGGCGCGGTGGATGGCTCCGTCCACACCCCCGCCACCGAGCAGGGATGAGTTGGCCGCGTTCACGATCGCATCCACACGACACTTCGTGATGTCTCCGCGAGTCAGGTGCAAGTCGACCATGGGCCACATTGTCGCCGCACCGCTGCGCTCAAGCGAGTGCGCCCCAGCCGCCGCCACCCGGGGTGAGCACTCGAAGCCGATCGCCGGGCCTCACCTCGAAGGTGCTCTTGCCGTCGACCCGAATCGCGTCGCCGTTGCGGATGAGCCAGTCCTCCCCGGTCGCTCCAGGGTGGCCGCCCGCCAGACCCCACGGCGGCACGATGCGCCGCTCCCCCATGAGCGACACGGTGGCCGGCACCGAGAACTCGATCTCGCGCTCGATTCCGTCGCCGCCCGGATGGCGACCCCCACCGCCACTGCCGCGGCGCAACCTGTAGGCCACCACCTTGAATGGGTAGTGAGCCTCGAGCGCCTCGACGGGTGTGTTCTTCGTGTTCGTCATTCCGGTGTGGATCCCGGACTGGCCGGCCTTGCCCGGTCTGCCGCCTTGACCTCCTGCCACCGTCTCGTAGTAGGCGAAGTCGTCGTTACCGATGAGCACGTTGTTCATCGTGCCCTGACCGGCGGCGGGCACACGGTGCGGGACCGCCTGCGCAAGTGCCCCGAGGAGCGCGTCGGCGATCCGCTGGCTCGTCTCCACATTTCCGGCCGCAACCGCCGCAGGCGGCTGTGCATGCACGAGGCTCCCCGACGGCGCGGCGAGCTCCACACATCGATACACCCCTCCGTTGGTGGGAATCGTGGGATCGGTCGCCACTCGTACTGCGTAGTACAGACACGACAGCGTCACCGCTCGTACGGCATTGATGTTGCCCTCCACCTGACCGTGCGTGCCGGCGAAATCGGCGTGTAACCCGTCACCGTCGACGGTGACCGCCACCCGAATCGGCAACAGCCCATTGCCCCACTCCATCACGTCCTCGAACTCGTACCTGCCGTCGGGAACGTCTGCCAGCGCCGCCCGCATTCGCCGCTCGCCGTAGTCGAGCAAGGCTGCGGAGACGGCAGAGAATTCCTCGACCCCGGCTGCGCGGGCCTGCTCGACCATGCGGTGCGCCCCGGTCTCGTTGGCCCCGAGCTGTGCCCCGAGGTCGCCGAGGCGTTCGCTGGGGGTGCGGGTCGCCGCCAGGAACGGGGCGAGGAACTCTTCCTCCCACTGACCCTTGCGGACGGCGATCATCGGCGACACCACATGTCCCTCCTGGTCGAGGCGGGTGGCATGGGCCGGCATGGACCCGGGAGCCTCCCCACCGACGTCGGCGTGATGCGCCCGGTTGCCTACCCACCCGATGAGGCGCCCCTCGAGGTGGACGGGGCGGACGATGGTGAGATCGTTGAGATGGGTACCTCCGCGGTACGGGTCGTTGACCGCATACTGCGTGTCCGGATCGAGATCCCCACCGAACCGCTCCAGCACCGCCGCGACCGACGCCGGCATGGAGCCGAGGTGGACCGGGATGTGTTCGGCCTGAGCCAGCATCTCGCCGGACGAGGTGAATATCGCAGCCGAGCAGTCCGCCCGTTCCTTGATGTTCGGGCTGTATGCGGTACGACGCAGAACGACCCCCATGTCCTCGGCGACGGCCGTGAGCCGGTTACGGGCGAGTTCCAGCGTCACTGCATCGATGCTCACCATGTGATCTCCAACGATCCGTCTTCGAGCACTTCGAGCCGCTCATCTCCGGCGATGAAGCTGGCAGCCTCATCCTCGATGACGACCGCCGGACCGCTCACCTCGTCGCCGAGGTCCAGTCCGCTGCGGCGAATCAACGCCGCAGCCGCGTGCTCGCCATCCATCCACACCGGTGTGGTCCCGACGAGGCTCGTTCCCGTCACCGGCGGCCGCGGCAGGTCCTCGTAGGCGAGCTGGGCGTGGCCGGTGACTTCTGCCCGCACCGTCACGATCTCGATCGGGTCCTCGGGTCTGGCAAAACCGTTGCGCTCTCGATGCATCGCCGCAAAGCGCTCGGTCACTGCGGCCCATCCGTCGCCGAAATACGGAACGGTGATCTCGTGCGACTGCCCCACGTAGCGCGTGTCGACGAAGACATCGACCGCATCGAGGTGTGTCCGCGTCTGGTCGTGGAACGCCGCCCGCCCGGCACGAATGATGTCCCGAACTGCTTCGTCCAACGCTGCAGGCTCCTGCGGAGTCAGGAAACGGCTCTGCGCCACGTCGATCCGCATCGGGCTCAACAGCAAGCCGAGGGCGGAGAAGACCCCGGCGTGCGGAGGAACGAGAACGCTCCTCATTCCGAGTGTGCGAGCGAGAGCCGACGCATGGAGACCGCCGGCCCCACCAAAGGCCACGAGCGTCGCATCTCCCGGATCGATCCCCTCCTGGACGGACACGGTGCGGATCGCCCCCGCCATGACCTCCTCCACGATCCGGACCACACCTTGCGCAGCGGCGAACGGATCCACGCCGATCTCGTCCCCCAACCCGGCGAGGGCCTGCATCGCTGCCTTGCCGTCGAGGCTCAGCGTGCCTCCGAGCTGGGTGGAAGCGGGGAGCCGCCCCAGCGCGAGATTGGCATCCGTCACGGTTGGGTCCACACCACCACCCCCGTAGCTCACCGGTCCAGGGACCGCCCCTGCGCTCTGAGGTCCCACTCGCAGAGAACCACCGGGATCGACCCAGGCGATGCTGCCTCCACCAGCGCCAACCGTATTGATGGCGATCGACGGCATCCTGCAGGGATGTCCGTCGATGGCGCGTTCATACGAGATCTGCGGTCTCCCCTCCACGATGCGCGACACATCGGTCGAGGTACCGCCCATGTCGAAGGAGATGATGTGGTTCCGGCCGTGCGCCTCGCCCAACGCCGCTGCAGCACGCACCCCCCCGGCCGGACCGGACAGGAGGATCGCGGTCGGGAGGCCGGCTGCGGTGGCCACCGGTATCAGCCCACCCGAGGAACGCATCACGAGCACATCCTCTGCGCCCGCCAGAGAGCCGACCCGGCTGCGCAGCGACAGCAGATAGCGCCCCGTCTCCGGGACGAGGAAAGCGTTCAGGACCGCCGTTGCAGTGCGTTCGTACTCGCGGAACTCAGGTGACACGGCGCTGCCGGTGGAGACCGCCACAGCCGGCCATTGGGCGGCGATGGCCGAGGCGATGGCGTGCTCGGCGTCGTGGCGGGCAAAGCCGTACATCAGAGAAACGGCAACGGCGTCGTACCCGCCGAGATCGAGACGGCCGACTGCTGCGGGATCGTCGACACCGAAGCGAGCGTCACGGGCGATGAGTGGTCGGGGACGATCGGCGGCGGGATCGTACAGCGATGGTCGGTGCTGCCGCCCGATCTCGATCACGTCCTCGAATCCGGGAGTCGTCACCAGAGCGGCACGGGCCCCGCGGCGCTCGAGCAGTGCGTTGGTGGCGACCGTCGTGCCGTGAAGCAGCCGACCGGCCACGGCGAGCGGCTCGATGCCCGCAACGACGGCACGGCTCTGATCGTCGGGTGTGGACGGAACCTTGCGAGTGACGAGCGCAGCGCCGTCCCACGATGCGACATCGGTGAAGGTGCCGCCGACATCGACTCCGGTCGTGGCGGTCAACCCGTACCCCACCCCGAGCAGTCGCATATCCACCGACGGCTACGCTCGCCGCAACGCCCGAAGGAGACCCGCTTGTCGATCACTGTGAGCGCAACCCCCAACCCGCACGCCATGAAGTTCTCTGTCGGGCAGCTGGTCGGCGATCCCCGTACGTTCGTGGCCGGCACCGTCACCGACGATCCCGTAGCGGCGGCGCTGCTTGCGATCGAAGGGGTCGCCAGCGTGTTCATGACGTCCGACTTCGTGACCCTGACGAAGTATCCCGAGGGTGACTGGGATGCCATCGTGCCGGCGGCCAGCGAGACGCTGGAGACGGCCTTCGGCTGACGCAGCCACATCCTGCTTGGCGGGCGTGGCTCGGTTGCAACCTGTCGGTTCAAGAGGAGGCTGTGCCGACGAGCGCCACCCAGGGCTCCACGATCACCACCGGATACCGTGGCACGTATCGCTCCAAGCGGAGAGCCTGCAACGTATCCGCCAACCCGTCACCGAGTCGATCGACCCCGCGCAGCACGCCGAATTCGATGCCTGACCGGAACGCACTCGGGTCATCGAAGGTGGCCACCGGCCGCTCGAACTCGACCACGGCGGGTCGGCGAATCCGGGCTCGGATCGCAGCCAGACCGAGCTCGGCGCTCGAGACCGCGCCCGCCCTCACCACGCGGGCGATATCGGGGCGAGTTCGGTAGAGCGCAGCCGCCGGATAGCGGCTCGGTTGTGCAGTGACGAGACGCAGCGCATCGAGCTCGGCGAGGACCACTGTTCCGTTCGGCTTGCACCACGACCTCAGCTCGGCAACCACGGGAGCGAGCTGCGCTCGGTCCGGCCACCGTCTGATGGCGATCACGGTGTCGACGGACGCCGGAGCCACGATCGGATCTCCCGGCACCGGCTCGGGCATTGCGCTGCGAGAGCAGATCACAATGTCGCCGACCGTCACCGTCGGCGGCGGACCACCGGTGTGCAGCAGCGCATGGGCAACGGCGTCGGCGCCTTCACCACACACGACGATGGTTCCACCCGGATCGGCGACCCCGCTTTGAGCGAGTAGACCGGTCCAGGCGGCGGATTCGAGATCGAGAAGGGTCTCCGGCATGGCGCCAGGCTACCGACTTCCGGCGTCCGGGACTCTGCCAACATCTCAGCATGACGGCCGACCCAACGATGCGCCGGGCCGGCGCCGTGCTCGATCCTGGCGGCAATCGAATCCGGCGGGTGGCGACGCTGCTGCTGGTTGCCATGACCGGCGTGTTCATCGTCGCCACGATCATCGAGCGCACCACGCCCTGGGTTGGGTTCATCAGAGCCACCGCCGAGGCGGCGATGGTCGGCGCCCTCGCCGACTGGTTCGCCGTGACCGCATTGTTCCGGTACCCGCTCGGGATCAAGATCCCCCACACGGCCATCATTCCCAACCGCAAGGATCAGATCGGGCGCGCCCTCGGCACGTTCGTGCAGAACAACTTCCTCACCACCGAGAACATCACCGAGAGGATCGCCGCCGCCGAACCCTCACGGCACCTGGCGGGCTGGCTGGCAGAGCCCGGTCATGTCACGGAGGTCTCCAGGCAGATCGCAGAGGGTCTGGCGGCGTTCGTGGCCAGCCTCGACGACGAGGAGCTCGCTCCGGCACTCGCCGAGGTGGTCTCGGAGCGAATCAGCACGGTCGAAGTGGCCCCGCTGGCTTCGCGAGCGCTGACGACCGCCACCAAGGAGGGACGGCATCAAGAGCTCGTCGACGCCGCCCTCCCCTATGTGATCGCCGCGATCGAGAACAACAAACACGCCTTGCTCGATGCGATCGCAGCAACGTCGCCGTGGTGGGTACCCCGTTCGGTGGACGAGGTGGTCATGGAGAAGGCGATCGAAGTGATCGAGCGCTTCCTCGGCGATGTTCGTCGCGACCGCCATCACCAGTTTCGCCTCCACATCAACACGCTCACGGAGTCCCTGGCGGACAAGCTCGCCAATGACCCCGCGATGGCGGTCAAGGCCGACGCCTTGCGAGATGAGATCCTGAGCAACCCGGGAGTGCGGACGTACCTGGATGGCCTGTGGGAGGGCACCAAGGCGTCGATCCTGGAACAGGCCGACGAGCCCCGTTCCGCACTGCGGATGCGGATCGAGTCGGCCGTCGCCAACTTCGGTGCGTCGTTGCGGCACGATGCGGAGCTCCGCCGGCGCCTCGACACGTGGTTCATCCGGATAGTCAGCGAAGTGATCGGCCGCTTCGAGGACGACATCTCTCATCTGGTGACCAGCACGGTCGACCGGTGGGACGCCACCGAGACATCCAACCAGCTCGAGGCGCTGATCGGCCGCGACCTGCAGTACATCCGCATCAGCGGGACGGTCGTGGGTGGTACCGCAGGGCTCGTCATCTACACCCTGTCGCGCTTCATCGCCTGACCGCAATCCGGCTCAGGCTTCCACCATCACGGAGTAGATCCAGGCAAGCCCCGGTGCATCCACGACCTCGATGTCGACCAGCCAAGATCCATTCTCGAGACGGTTGCCGCCGACGATCCGTACATCGTCGCCGAACCCCGCCGCGGCCTGCTTCGCCTCAGCCGCCACGTCCTGGGGGACATCGCCGCGAAGCGGCTCGGGCATCTCGATCTGCCCCTTGTCCCACAACGAGCCGGCGGGGCGGGGACGGTCGGTCACCACGATCCGTCCCTCCACGGTGCGCACCCGCACCACTACCGCATGCGCAGGCGTCCGCCGGTAGACCCCGTTTCCGTCGCTCAACAACATCTGGAAGCCGACCGTCACCAGCATCGCTCCGTCACCGACCGTCTCGATGCTGCCACTGCGGGCCCACTCGACCCAGGACACCGGACCGTCGCTCCCACCGGCGGTGAAATAGTCACGGACGAACCACTCCGCCATCCCCGCGGCAACGTCGTGCGCCCTCTCCTGGGACTCCACCGTGGCGGGAAGCACGGCCATGAGATCCGCCTCGGAGTACAGCACCTCCGCCGGTGACGTTCCGGAGGCCGCCGGTGGCGACGTGGCCTCCGCAACGGCTTCATCGGGTGCGCCGCTCGTGGCAGGTGATGTCGTAGTTGCGCCCTCGGAGACGGCGTCGAGATCGACGACCGTACCGGGACTGCTACGCAACGGACCCAGACCCAAGAACACGATGACGACGAAGGCGAGCCCTGCGACCCCATACCGCACGTAGCTACCCAAGCGACGCTGCTCCATGTGATCGGCCAGCATTGCCCAGGGGATCGTCTCGAACTCTTCGTGGGCCAGATCAGGATCTGAGCCAGGGCTCTCCGTCATGTCAGCAACGTATGAAGCCCAGAGGGGCGATTCAAGGGATCCGAGTCGCGGCGTCGTGGGTCAGCCGCCGATATACGACATCTCCACCTTGGGCAGAGCAAGGGTCGCCTCGCTGCGCAGCTCCGAATAACGATCATCGCGCTGCGACCACACCTCGAGCAGCGCCTGGCGCACTGCGCGATCACCCGCTTCGCTCCGGACCGCCGCCCGCAGGTCGGTACCGGTGGAGGCGAACAGACAGGTGTACAGCTTGCCGTCGGCCGAGATCCTTGCCCGGGTGCAATCCCCGCAAAATGGCTTCGTCACCGAGGAGATGATGCCGATCTCCCCCGATCCGTCGACGTAGCGATAGCGACTCGCCACCTCCCCGACGTACTGGGCCTGGAGCGGTTCGATCGGATGCACCCGATGGATGGTGTCGCGAATGGTCTTGGCCGGCACCACGTCACGCAGCCGCCAGCCATTGGAGATGCCGACGTCCATGTACTCGATGAAGCGTAAGATGTGCCCGCTGCCCCTGAAGTGCTCGGCCATCGTCACGATGTCTCCGTCGTTCACCCCGCGTTGCACCACCATGTTGATCTTGATCGGACCCAGCCCGGCGGCTGCGGCGGCTTCGATCCCCGCCAGCACCTTGGCCACCGGGAAGTCGACATCGTTCATCGCCATGAACACTGCGTCGTCCAGGCTGTCGAGGCTCACGGTGACCCGGTCGAGCCCGGCATCCACCAGCGTCTGGGCCTTGCGGGCGAGGAGCGACCCATTGGTCGTCAGCGTGAGGTCGGTGATGCCCTCGATGGCAGCCAGTGCGCCGATGAGCCGTTCCACGTCGCGGCGCAGGAGCGGCTCGCCACCGGTCAACCGTATCTTGGTGACACCGAGGCCGGCAGCGATCGAGGCGATTCGGGTGATCTCCTCGAACGTCAGCAGCTCGGCCCGATCGAGAAACTCGTACTCCCGGTTGAAGACCTCTTTGGGCATGCAGTACGTGCAGCGGAAGTTGCAGCGATCCGTGATCGAGATCCGGAGATCGCGCATCGGTCTTCCGCGCCGATCGACGGGCTGGGCCGGCAAATGCATGCTTCCAGATTAGATACGGCGGAAGCCGTCTAACCCCGGACGAGTTCCATGAACTCGGCCCGGGTGGCGGGCTGTGTGAGGAAGGAGCCTCGCATCGCACTCGTGATCATCGAGCTGTCCTGCTTCTGCACACCACGCATCATCATGCAGAAGTGCTTGCCTTCCACGACGACGCCGACCCCATGCGGCTCGAGGATCTCCTCAATGGCATCAGCTACCTGGTTCGTCATCCGCTCCTGCACCTGGAGACGTCGTCCGAAGAGATCGACCATGCGAGCGATCTTCGACAGACCAATGATCTTGCCCTTGGGTAGGTACGCCACGGCAGCACGACCGAAGAATGGAAGCATGTGGTGCTCACACATCGAGTAGAACTCGATGTCTTTGACCAGCACCATCTCCTGGGCCCCCTCGGCATCGAAGATGGCGTCGTTGACCACCTTGTCGAGCGACGTGGCATAACCGCTGGTGAGGAAATCCATGGCCTTGGCCACTCGCAGCGGTGTACGCAGCAGTCCTTCCCGATCGGGGTCCTCGCCGAGCTCGAAGAGCTGCTGGCGGACCAGCGCCTCGAACTTGGGCGCATAGACGTCCGTCGTGTCGTCCAGGTCCACCGGTATCCGGGGCAGCGCCGGCGCGGCCAGCTCGATCGAGGTGACGAGCTTGATGTGTTTGGAGTCGAGCTGCTGTGCGATCTCGTGCAGCGTGTCACCGGTCTTCGGATGGGTCCAGTTGGGGGCCACGTCGGCAGCCGGGATCGCAACGTGCGCCTCAGTCAATGCCTGCGGATCGGGCAACTCCCAGTTCTCGAAGCTCGCCATCACATCGCCGAAATAGGTGACGTCGAGATCGATCGTCCGGGGTTCGTTCTTGTCGAGAGTCCTGACCCGGCCGAGTACGTCCTCGAAGTGACGCAACTCCTCACGCAGCTCTTCGGCGCTCAGCGACGTACACACCAAGACGGCGGCATTGAAGTAGTAACCCGCATCCGGCGGACCTCCGACCGGCGGAGACTCATAGAACTTGCTGACGTGCTCGACGTCGATGAGCCGGTGGCGGCGCAGAAGACGAACCGCTTCGGGCAGATTCCGCTCCCGCTCGACGTTGCTTCCCAGCGAGATGATCGCTTGGGTCGTCCCTAGTTGATAACGGTCGTTGTCCATTGAGATCGCTTTCTCGCGGCGACGGGTGCATCAGCCCTCGGATGCCGGCTCAGGTTCATCAACACGCTGACGGTAGATGGTGATTCCCACCGATTCGGCGTGGCGGAGCGCCCCTGGCTTTTCCACCGTCAGCTCGACGGCCTGGACCCTGGGCTCGACGGCGAGCACGATATCGACCAGCTCCTGGACGATGCGTTCCACCAGAAACGGCTCGCCTTGCTCGATGTGGGCGATGAGCGCCTTGGTGATTGTGCGGTAGTTGGCCGCATCGGCGATGTCATCGCTCACCGCCGCCGGCATGGTGTCGACCCACAGCGTGGCGTTCACTCGCACCGACTGCTTGGTGACACGCTCATCGGGGTTGATGCCGATGATGCCGGGCACTTCCAAGTTCGTGATGTGGATACGATCGAGCGACATCGGGTCTCCGGTCGTTCGTCCGGCAAACCTACCTGGGGTGGTGTCGCTACGTTGCATCTACACGAGGTGGGCGCCGCCGTCGAGCCGGACGATCTCTCCGGTGATGAAGCTGTTTCTCACGAGTTCGACGACGGCCCCGGCTACCGGATCCGTGCCCCCCACCCGCTGTAGCGGGAGCTGGGCCGCCAATCTTTCGACGTATGAATCGTCCTCGCCGGGAGGGGGCAGGATCGCTCCGAGCGCCACGGCGTTGACTCGGATCCTGGGAGCGAGCGCGAGTGCAGCCGCCCGGGTGAACGTGTCGAGCCCGCCTTTGGCCAGCATGTAGCTGAAATGCTCACGGTACGGCGTCATGGTCTTGACATCAGTGATGTTGACGATGGCGCCCTCGTCCCCATCGGGAAGAACAGCAGCCATGGCCTGGCTGAGGAACACCGGGCTGAGCAACGTCAGATCCTGGGTGCGTCGCAGCGCATCGAGCGAGACGTTCTCCAGACGGTCCTTGGGAAACCCCGAGGCGCTGTTGACCAGGATCGAGATGGGGCCGAGCGCCTCGCTGGCGGCAGCGATCAGGTCGGAGGCTGCCGCCGGGTCGGACAGATCCGCCGATCCGGCCGCACTACGCCGCCCGAGCCCTCGGATCGATCGCACCGTCTCCTCGGCCGGCCCTGCAGACGAGCCGTAGTGCACGAAGACATTGGCACCGGCCTGAGCCAGAGCAATGGCGATGGCCTCGCCAACACGATGTGCGGCGCCGGTGACGAGAGCGTTGCGTTCGGTGATATCCATCAGCGGGACGATAGATCTTCCATCCGCCAGACAAACACCGGCGAGGACTATCTTTGCGGCCGTGAGCAAAGCAGATCCCAAGCACGGTAGGTGGATTCTGCCGCTGGTCATCGTCGGACTGATCGGGTTCACCTACCTCTTCGTGAACGCTCTGCCACCCGGGCCCGGAGGAGCAGCCGATACGACGCTCGTTGCCGGCGACGGTGGCAACGGCGATACGACGACGACCACCTCGGCCGGTTCCGAGCCAGATGCGACGACGACCACCGCAGCGGTTGACCCGGCGGTGCGCGCCTTCTCGCTGACCCTGGACGAGTTCGTCGAGACCGCCCAAGAGCTGGCCGCGTCGGCGCAGACGATCAACGACGATTGGGATGCGCGCACCGTCAATTACGCCAACACCCAGGAGCTGCTCGGCGGGCTCATCACGAGCACTGACGCCTTTGTCGGCACAGTCGAGCAGTTCGAACCCCCATCTCAGGCGAATGAGGCCTGGGTCACCGTATTGGGGATCACCCCCGAGCTGGAGACTCAAGCCGCCGGAATGCTCGACGGTTTGGTCAACAGCGCCGGGTCCGAGGAACGGCTGGCTGCGCTCGCCGCATACACGACTGCGGCCGAGGATCTGGTGACGGCCTTCGAAGCCGCTCGTTCGGCAGTCACCGGCTAGCCACGTCCCATGCACAGGGTCTGCTGAGGGCCGCGGTCGTGGCCGACAACCAGCACCGGACCGGAACCGGTCTCACCGGGCTCGCTCTGGCTGCACTTGGCGTGGTATTCGGCGACATCGGAACGAGCCCGTTGTATGCGTTCCGCGAATCGTTGCGGGGTGGGCTGGACGTGTCGGAAGCCAACGTCCTCGGCGTGCTCTCGCTGATCTTCTGGGCGCTCTTCATCGTGATCACCATCAAGTACGTCCTCTTGGTGATGCGAGCCGACAACCACGGGGAAGGCGGCATCCTGGCGCTGGCCGCTCTGGT
>JBFISM010000029.1:0-29276 GCA_041608535.1 Acidimicrobiia bacterium | reverse complement strand
TGGATCGGCGTGGCGTCGGCACCCTGATCGAGCAGGCGGTCCAGGCAGGTCGGGCGCAGCGTCCCGGGATCGAGATCGGCATCTGCGGTGAGCACGGCGGGGATCCCGATTCGATCGCTGCTTGCCACGACTACGGGCTCGACTACGTGAGTTGCTCGCCATTCCGCGTTCCGGTAGCCCGGCTTGCGGCCGCTCACGCCGCCCTCGCCGCGGGGTGACGCCGGCGAACAGCCGAGTGAGACACATCGCAGCGCTCTAGTCTCACGGCGTGCCCCAGCTTCTGATCCACTATGTGACCGATCAGCAGGTGTCGGTGATCGTCCGCAACGATCGTCTTGCGATGACACGCGACGACCACGGATGGTGGTGGATCGATCTCGATACCCCGGTCCACCCGCTCCCTTACAGCTACCTGATCCACACCGAATCCGGCGAGGCGCTCGACCACGATCGCACCCCGCGCGTTTTCGACGGATCCAGCACGGTCGTCGACCGGTGGATGGCGTACGACCCGGTGACCCGGGCCCGGCGCAGCGCCCTCTTCACCAAAGCTCGGGCGCGCCACTACCCGCAGGACCCCAGTCCCCAAACCGGCAGGGTGACCTTTCGCCTGCTGGAGCCGAACCTCGGTGCGGACACGTCGCTCATCGTGACCGGAGACACAGCAGAGCTGGGCAACTGGAACCCCGACGCCGGCGTGGAGATGACACCGAACCCCTATCCGTGGTGGACCGGATCGGTCGACATGCCGGGAGGCGACTACGAGTACAAGTACATCATCGACAGCGCCGACGTCTCGGAATGGGAGCAGGGCCCCGACCGCTACGTTCGCATCCCGCACGAGGGCCCCGTCCGTGTCGACGATGAGGGTCTCATGCACCATCCGGGCTGGATCGGCGCCGGCGTGGCCATACCGGTCTTTGCGTTGCGGACGGAGCGCTCGATCGGTGTCGGGCAGTTCACCGACCTCATGCCGTTTGTCGATTGGGCGGCCGATGCCGGGTTCAGCGTCGTGCAGCTCCTGCCCATCAACGACACCCGCAAGACAGACGACTGGGCCGACTCCTACCCGTACGACCCGGTTTCGGTGTTTGCGCTGCATCCCATGTACGTCGACCTCGAAGCCATCGACGGCGCCGACACGTTGGCCGGAGACATCGCGGCCGTACGCGATCGGTTGAACCCACTGCCCGAGATCGCCTACGACGAAGTGATCTCCGAGAAGCTCCGCATGCTTCGCACACTCTTTGCGCGATCGGATCCGGATGATTCCAGCCTCGCCGACTTCATCGACGCCGAGTGGACCTGGCTGGGCCCGTATTCGGCGTGGCACACGTTGCGCAAGATCCACGGGACCGCAGACATGACACGGTGGGGAGCGGATGGCCGCTTCGACCAGGCGACCGTGGATGCGCTCGCCACCGGCGACCACGCCGACGAGATGCGGTTTCACTGGTGGAGCCAATACCACCTCCGCACCCAGCTCGGCAACGTGGTGGAGCATGCCCGCAATAGGGGTATCGCCCTGAAGGGAGACCTGGCGATCGGGGTGGCGCCGCACAGTGTCGAGGTGTGGCAACACCCGGACATCTTCCACCTCGATGGACAGGCCGGAGCGCCACCGGATGATTTCGCCGTCCGTGGCCAGAACTGGGGCTTTCCGACATACGACTGGGGAGCGATGTCGGGCGACGGCTATTCGTGGTGGCGCAATCGTTTTGCCGCAATGGCCGACGCCATGGACGCATACCGCATCGACCACGTGCTCGGCTTCTTCAGGATCTGGGAGATTCCCACTCATGCGATCGATGGGCTCCTCGGTCATTTCCGCCCTTGTCTCCCACTCAGCGCCAATGAGATCGAGGAGAGGCTCGGGGTACGCAGCATCGCACGGTTGCTGCGACCCACGATCGACACGGGCATTCTGGAGAGGCGCTTCGGTGCGGAAGCCGAGCTCGTGCGGGAAACATTCCTGGCAGGGACAAAGGACGACCTCTTCTTCCCAGCCGAGTATCACACCCAGGCAGACATCGTGACAGCCGTCGAGGGCGGGCTGCTCGACGACCTCGACACCGCACGGCGGCGCGACGTGCTGCGCGGGGTGCTCGATCTCGCCGCGGATGTTCCGCTGCTGGAGATCGAAGGCGGCTACCACCCCCGGATCTCCTGGAACGACACCGAGACGTATCACCGGCTCGAGGAGCATGTGCGCAGCGCCTTCGACACGCTGGCGATCGACTTCATGCATCATCGCCACGCCGACATGTGGGAGCGGCGCGGTCGCCGGACGCTCGGCGCCATCATCGATGCCACCAACATGCTCGCTTGCGGCGAGGATCTCGGCATGGTGCCGGCAGTAGTGCCTGGGGTGATGCACGAGCTCGGTCTGCTCAGCTTGGAGATCGAACGCATGCCGAAGCGGCTCGGCGAAGTGCGCGCCGACGTGTCGACCGCCCCGTATCTCTCCGTCGTGAGTCCGAGCACGCACGACACGTCCACGTTGCGGATGTGGTGGGAAGAGGACCCCGCGGCGTCAGCTCGCTACTGGCTCGAAGTGCTCGGTGGCGAGGGAAGTCCACCTTCGGTAGCCACTTCGCAGGTCATCGAAGCGATACTCCGCCGTCACCTGCAATCCCCGGCGATGCTCAGCATCGCCCCGCTGAGCGACTGGCTCGGGATCGACGACACACTCCGCCGGCCGGATGAAGAGATCGCCATGGAGAGGATCAATGAGCCCGCCGACCGCCACCATCGCTGGCGCTACCGGATGCATCTTTCCGTCGAGGAGCTGACCAGTGCCGACGGGTTCACGGACCGGTTGGCTGCGCTGCTCGAGGCCGCTGGTCGTTGAGACGCACCGCGATCGGCGGCGACATGGCCGTCTCGGAGACCACCTAGGCTGACCGGATGATCGTGCTCGTCGACGTCGTGATCGACGAACGAATGGCGGCCGACGCCCGACCCGGGACTGACCGGCAGGTCCTCGTAGAGCTGCGTGATGTCACCGCCGTCGACGGCGACGCCGTCGTTCTCGCCCGCTCCTCCACCCCGGTGGTCGGTGCAGCTTCTTCATGGCTCGCCACGACCGAGCTGATCGCCGCCGCCTCCGTCGATGATCGGTCCGACCTTACGATTTGGGCCAGAGTCACCGATTCACCCGATTCTGATCTGTCCGTGGGTGACTGGATAACGATGCAATCCGTGCCCGTCGACCCCTCGGTCGACGAACAGCGTGTCGCAGCCCCGGTGCGTCCGATCGGCTGAGATCAGCGCGGATCGAGCAGCCAGTTGCTCACCGAGGCGGTCACCGGAAGACCGGTACGGTGCTCGACGAACAGGAACTCACCCGCCGGGTTGATCTCGAGGAACACATAGTCGTCGTCGGCGGTGTGCCGCAGATCGATAGCTCCGTACACCAACCCGAATCGGTCCATCAGCGCCAGCAAACGCTTGGTGAGCTCATCGGGCACGTCGATTCGGGTTGTTGCCGCATCCTTCATGCTCACCCGGAAATCGACCTCGTAGCTGGTTCCTCTCGTGTCGATCGCCATGGCAAAGACCTCGCCCCCAACGATGGTGACTCGGACATCGGCGGCCGCAGGGATGTACTCCTGGAAGATCACCGGCGCTTGCCGCACCGAATCGAGGACGGCCAAGTCCTCACGGCGAACCAATCGGGTTTCGCGCCAGACCTGATGGGTCGCCGCGAACGTCTTGAACACCACGTTGCCAAACCCCAGTTCCTCGATGAAACCGCGCGCCCGATCGGGGCTCGAGGTCATCAGTGTGCGGGGGATGCGCATGCCGAGTTCGGCCGCCACCGACAGCTGGAGCGCCTTACGGGAGGCGATCTCATTGCGGATCGGATCGTTCATCCAGGGACATGTGAGGAGCTGGTACATGCCGTTGAGCGCCTCATGCCACTCGCCGTGGGCAAAGCCGAAGGCGTCCGGATCGGTGATCGCGTCGAGCGACGGCGCTCGCGGCCGCCGCCACCACACCGACCGGACCTGCGACGCATCGAGCGAGCCCGAGGTGACGTGGTCCACCAGGATGGCCGGATCGGTGGGCTCGTCGTAGTCGATGCTGATGGCGGCCCGGTGGGGAAGATCGGCGAGGTCGAACATGAATGCGGGCTGCCCTGCGCGTTCGATCTCCGCCAGCACGGCCGTGCCGTGGGGGTCGCCCCCGTGGGAGAAGACCAGGATCGCGTCAGCCACCTTCGAGCTCGGCGAGTCTGGCGAGCGCCGCTTCGTAGGCAGCAGCGAGCGCCTCCATGTTGGCTGCGCTCTCGGCGAACGCCTGCGCCAGACCTGCAAGCTCGACCTCAGCGGTGTCGCGGGCGCTGGTCCCGGCATCGGCGGCGCCGCCTCGGTGCGGCGTACGTACCGCAAATGGCAACGCCCCGGTCTGGGCGAACTGCGCTCCCGGATCGCCGAAGAGCCGGCCGAACGTCGGGCGGATGATCTCGATCCACGTCACCGGCGGCTCCGGGAACCGCTCTTTGATGGTCTCCGGAATCAGCTCCTTTGCCGTCTCCGGGAACCGCTCCTTGATCGTCTCGACGAACTCCTTCTGCACCTCCTTGACGGGCTTCACCACCTGCGGCGTGCATATGGAGTTGGCCGCGGCGATGTCGCCGGGACTCAGCGCCGTCCGCTGCCCGATCTGTGCCGTGCTCGGATTGATCGGCACGATGGTGTCCTGGCCGTTCTTGGAGAACGCCTTTCTCGGGTAATGCATGATCGACCCGTAGTCGTACGTCCCCACGTCGTCGCCGTCTGCGATGTGCTGGTTGAAGTTCGACTCTTTGCCCGGGGTGATGTTCGCCCAGTTGATGGTGACGAAACCATCCCGGTCTTCTCGCGACTGCTCGTGCCACAGGCCGATCGCATGCCCGATCTCGTGGATGGTGTTCCCCGTGGAGCACCCGTCGGCGAGGTTGATGAACTGCTGGCCGCCTCGACGACCGACCGCAGACGAGCAACCGGTGGAGGGGCGGAACGTGACGTAGTCGTCGAACTGGCTCGAGTTGGCAGAGGTGCGTTGGACGAAGGTGTAGTTGGTGTTGGCCTCCCAATGGGCGATGGCGTCCGTGACCCGTGTCTGGTTGGTCAGGCTCGAGTCGATGGAGTACGGCACCGTGCAATTCTTCCAGCGGAACTGGGCGCCGCTGATCACCACCCCGGAGAGCACCTCGCCTCGGAGCTGCGCCCGGAGGATCTCCGACTGCTGCTCAACCTGCTCGACCGTGCCGAGCACAATGTCGGATTCGAAGACGGCGTCGCCGTCGATGACTTCATACTGCACGGCCTTGACCTCACCGTCGCTCAAAGCGATGAGTGCGGTGTGCACGCCGTCGGCTTGCGCTCCGGCAGACTCGTCGTGGAGCTCGACCGCTTCGTCGGGGGAGTTCTTCGAGCCGCTCGACCGGCTCGTTGACTTCTTCGCCGTCGACTTACGGCCGGCCGGCTTCTTCGGCTCGGGCTTGTCCGCCATGATCGTCCCCTCTCGTCCGTCTACCGGTTGGATGACCCGGCACTGCCGAAGATACGCGCACCCGCCATGCGGTGCGCCACACGACCCGCAGACTGCGGGACGTATCTGTCCCCCCGCAGGGGGGAAAGATCAGTGGCGCACCCCTGCTGGGGTGCGCCACGACCGGGCAGCGGTGATGTCAACCCGTGAGTGCGGGCTCCCGGCTGGGGAAGTCCGTGGGTGGGCCGCCTGGTCCGTCGGGTGGGCGGACGCCAGGCTCGCTCCCACCGGTGTCGAGCCGGAAGGGCGGGTACTCGTCCGTCATCAGGGTGACGTACGCCCAAACGCGGTACGCCCACCGGTTCAGGCCCATGACCAGATCGAACAACCCCTGCGGGTAACGACCGGTGAACAACAGGCTGAAACCGGCGATGATGACGAGCAGCCCGATGAGCCCGCCACCTATCTCGAGCACCTGATTGCCCTCGACCTCGGTGGTCCACCAGATCAGGCCGCTGGTGAAGATTCCAACGATCAAGTACTGCGGGATGGCCAGCAACCACCACTTCACCAGCACGAGACCCCGCGACAGCCGCTCCGGGTACTCCACGTCGAACCGTGCTGGGTAGTCGACGTCGGCCAGTGTGAACGGCGGGTAGGCATCCGTCCCGAGAACGCTGGTTGCGTAGAAGGTCACGCGCCAGGTCCACCGCAGCACACCGACATTGAACTCGAAGATGCCGCGTGGGTAACGCCCGGTGAACAGGATGGCGAAGAACGCCACCACCGTCAGCACCGCAAAAGCCATCCACAGGAACGCGAGCACGATGAAGTGCGGGATGGCGAGCAGCCACTTGATGAGCCACAGTCCACGACTCAACTTGGGGTCGAGCTCGCCCTCGAGCGCGGCCGGATAGCTCCCCGGCACGCGCACCGCCGGTGCAACCGCCGCTTCGTCCCGGTCGCCACGCGTGGCCCACACCAAACCTGCCGCACTCAAGGCACCGAGCAGCAGCCCGGCGACCAGCAGTCCGATGCCGACGGCGAGCAGAATGCCGATGTTCACGCCGAATTGCGTGTCGACGGTGACACCTTGCGAGGCGTCCGCGTTCATGACGACCAAGGTCCACTCGCCCTGGTCCAGCTCCCAGGTGAACATCCGCTCACCGGGCCCTGCAGCGCTCGCGATCCAGAATGTCTGGTCGGTCGGTGGACCGGCTGGGGCGGTGCCCGCGCTGGTCCGATAGCCGACGTCGTCGGACGCTCCGCCGAGCTGCACCACCTCGTCGACGGCTACGCCGCTGAGATAGGCACCAACCTCGTCGGCCGGCCCGATCCCGACGAACACCGGGCTATCGGTGGCAGCGGTCGCCTCCAGGCGAATCTCTGCGAGATCGGCGGGCCACCAATCACCAGGACGCGATGCGAGGTCGATGTCCTCCGACATGACTGCGTAGCCCGAGCTGGTCAACTCGTACGTAGGGCTCGACAAGAATCCGGCGGCGTCGCGCTGGGTGGTGTGGGCCCACGTCAGCGCCGCACCGCCGGCAATGAGGCCGATGGCCACCAAAGCAAAGATGGCGGCCACGACAAACGTTACGATTCTGAGAGGTCTCACGTCGACCGTTCTCACTCTCTCCGGCCCTTTTCTCAGGCAATCGTCCCAAGCCGCGCTTGTGACCCGCTAGGGGCCAAAGCCCACATCGCCACCGCACTTTTCGGAGTTCGAGACCTCAGAACGAATCCACCAGAGAACGCAACATGCCGATGTGAGCCGGATAGATGTCACAGCATCCTCCAACGATTGTGGCGCCATCCTCGATCCAACGGCGGGCAAAACCGGCGTATCGGTCGGGGGTGAGATCCGACCGTCGTTCCAAGGTTCGCTCATTCGAAGCATACGCGCCGTCCTCAACGACACCTGCTGCGAATGCGTTGGCGTACGCACCAAACCTTGTGCTCGAGCCCTGCTCGCGGAGTGCCTTGGCCAGCTCGGGGATCGCTGCAGTGATGACCTCTGGCTGCGAGCAATTGAACAGCACGGCAGCACACACCTCACCGGCCGCAACCGCGATGGCGTTCACGCCGACTCCCGTACGAAGGCGGGCTCGGCCCTCGTGGAGCTCATCCGAGAGTGCGAATGCGGCCCAGAACGGCCGATCGTCGCCGGCGACGAGTTTGGCGAGGACCTCGAACTCGGCGAGACCGCCGATGGTCTCACCGAGCCACAGATCGACCCAAGGATCGAGCGCATCGAAGAGAACGCGCCACAGTGACGGCGCCGCCTCCGCATCGAAGCGCTCCGGTCTGTACGAGCCGAAGAGAGGTGGCAGCGACCCGGCTACGAGGATGTCTCGCTCTGCGGCGTCGGCCACGTCGCGTGCGATACGACCCGCCAGGCTGGCCAGTTCGTACCCGGTCGACTCGAACCGGTCGGCGCCGATGTGATGCGGTACGACGCCATAGGTGTTGGTGATCAGCACATCGGCCCCGGCGTCGACGAAATTGTGGTGGGCCTGCGCCACCATCGGCGGCTGTTCCATCAGTGCCAGCGCGGACCATTCGGGTTGGCCGAACGGCGCCCCGATCCTGCGCAGCTCCTTACCCATTCCCCCATCGAGGACCACGACCTCGGGCATCGGGTGAAGCGTAGCGCCGCCGACCCTGAGCGCAGGGACACCAGGCGCACAAGCCAATCAACAGGTCACATGGAGGACAGCGTTCACTTCGGCCGCCGCCGTACCGCGTACGAGGGCACAGATCTCGGCGGTGGGTGCGATGACCAGCTCGACTCCGCTTTGTTCCGCTGCGGCACGTACGTCATCGAGAATTGGCAGGCTGCCGGAGAACCCGGAGCCGATGAGCAACCTCGGTCCGTGCCACGGCAAGTCCTCGCGTGCCGACAGCGGAGTGTGCCCGAAACGGTCGGGATGAGTTCTCGACAATGCCTTGTCCCGCTCCTTGATCTCGCCGCGGTCGATCACGATATCGTGGTCGTAGCGCGTGCCATCGACCACGATCGTCCCGAATCCGGGGTATTCGATGTCCATGACGCGACGATACGCCTCTCGCTGGAGATGTGGCTCCGCATATTTCGGATTGACTTCGACGAGGGAGGACTGCGATGCCCGAGCAAGCACCGAGCCCCGTGCCCGAAGGCATGTCGACTGTGACGCCGCATCTCTGGTTCAACGGCAACTGCCGAGAAGCCATCGACTTCTACGCCACCGCATTGGCCGCTACCTGGCAGAACGAGCCCATTCCGGCACCCGACGGCTCCGGGGTGTGGCACGTGATGATGCAGATCGGTGACAGCAACATCATGGCGGCTGATGCCCTGCAAGTCACGGCCGAATCCGGTCCGGGTGGCACCACCACCGTCGGCTTCTGGCTGTACGTCGCCGACTGCGATGCGTGGTTCGATCGTGCCGTCGCCGCCGGATGTGCGGTCATCGATCCGGTCGCAGACATGTTCTGGGGCGACCGAGTCGGCAAGGTGCAGGACCCCTATGGCCACGTATGGGCCTTCGCCACCCACAAGCTCGTCTACTCCGAGGAGGAGATGGCGGCGGCATTGGGTGGCTGAGTGGCGCAGACCGAGCGCCTCGGCCTCACGTTACGATGTCGCGGCGGCGGAACACCGGGCGGCTGATCACCACGACGATGACGGCGCCGATCGCCAGCCACAAGTAGCCGCGAGGCATCCCACCCTGTCCGGTGGCGGCGGGTCCCACTCCAATGGCGTGCTGGAAGGGTGTCAGCCAGTCCCAGCTGGCGATCGCATCGACGAACGACGCGGCGGCGTAGAGGACATAGCCGACCACGGCGAGGGACACCGAGATGGCTATCGCCAACGCCCTCCTGCCGGTGGCTGCCGTGATGGCGAATGCGATCCCGCCAAACAAGAGACCGAGCAGCAGCATCGCCAGAGATGCCCCGGCCGCGTATCCGGCGGTAACCCCCATGTCCGCCAGCCCCGCAAGACCCCACGTAGAGATGAACAGGACGATTGCCAGCAGGAGGTGACCCGTAGCTGCCGCCCCTGCCTTGTGCACCAACAAGGTGGTCCGGCTGATCGGTGTCGACAGCAGCACGTCCATGGTTCCCGATTCTTCCTCATGTGCGAGCAGCCGGGCGCCGACACCGACGCCATAGGTGATGAACATCACGGGAAGCAGCCAGGAGAACAGCTCGGTGTTGAGGAATCCGGCTCCGGTTGCGATCTGGTCGACATTGAACATCTCTCGCATCGCTTCCGGGTACTGATCGATCAGACCGGCGATGTCGATGTCGCGTACGGTCGGCCACAGCGCCACCATGATTCCGACGAGTGCGGCGATGCCCAGACTCCACCCCACCAGTCCCCGCCGCAGGTCCCGTAGCGTCTTCAGATACACGTTGGCAAGCATCAGCGTCGCCCCCGCTGGTCATACAGATCGAGAAACAGCTCCTCCAAGTCGGGTTCGGTGCTCGTGATGGCGGTGATGCCGTACGGGGCGGCGACCGTGAGGAGCTCTGCTGTCGACCCTTCGATGGTGAGGCGGATCCGTCCATCCTCGGCGGACACGTCCCTCACTCCGGACACTGCCACCAGCATGCCCATCTCCGGCGGTGTCGCAAATGTGAGGGACATGCGATGCACCGCCCGATGGCGCAGCGCCGCCACCCGATCGACCATCATCAGCCGGCCCCCGCCGATCATGCCAACCACGTCGGCACAATCTTCCACCTCGGAAAGCACATGGGACGACATGAACACCGTGCGCCCTTCAGCCCGGGTCTCGCGCACCATGTTGAGAAACTCCTGCCGGATCAACGGATCCAGCCCGGACGTCGGCTCGTCGAGGATGAGCACTTCGGGTCGGTGCATGAACGCCTGAACGATCCCGACCTTCTGACGGTTGCCATGGGACAGGGCTCCGATCCGCACGTGCAATCTCAGATCGAGACGCTCCGCCAGCTTCTCGACATGAGAGAAGGGAACACCGCCCCGGAGATTCCCGAGATACTGGAGGTATTGCGCTGCAGTCAGGTCCGGGTAGGCGACGAATTCCCCGGGGAGATAGCCGACCAGGCGGTGCGCCCGCTCCCGATCCTGCCAGCAATCCCGGCCGAGGATCTCGGCGCGCCCCTCCGTGGAGGCGAGCAGTCCCAACAACATCCGGATGGTCGTGGTCTTGCCCGCACCGTTGGGGCCGAGGTAGCCGAAGACCACACCTCGAGGTACGACGAGGCTCACATCCTCGACGGCGACCGTATCGCCGTAGTGCTTGGTGAGACCAAACGTCTCGATGGCCGGCGTAGTCGTCACATGTGCCACGCTATCTGTGCTCCGCTACCCGCCTAGGGCCGATCGGCCCAGACAGCACCGCAGAGGAGCTGACTTCACGCCACCGGAGCGACTCCGGGTGCCGTCCGAGGTGCAGGGCTCGGGCACGGCAACGAGCGCAGGTGTGTACGGTTGACAGCAGGGCTGCAGGCCAGCTCAGAAAGGAGGGGTCCTCGTGGGAACGATTCGACGTGGTCTCACGGTCCTTGCCGGAATGCTGCTGCTCGTGGTGGCATCCAGTTTCCCCGTAGCCGCCGGTCCGCCCGACTCCGCCGTCATGGAGTTCGGACGTGATCTGGGATCGGGGTGTAACCCGCCGGAGTGCTTCGACGATGCATCATTCCATGCCGACGACAAGATCGTCCCGGGTGCGGTCGTCATCAGCGCCGGTGGCGAAGTCACGTTCAACATCAATGGCTTCCATCAGGTGGCCATCTATGAGCCGGGCACGAAGCCGGCGGACATCGATACCGGCATTCTGCTCTTCGACTTCTTCATCGATGACCCAAATGGCCGGGTGGAGCTGGGCTTGCCCGCATTCGCCGGACCGAGGGCGGAGACGTTCACATTCGACGAGCCCGGCAAGTACCTCGTGATCTGCACGGTGCTACCCCACTTCGAGGAAGCGCAGATGTGGGGTTGGGTGATCGTCAACTGACGACCAGTCCCGGCCACTCGAGGAACACCGGTCAACCCGAAACCGGCTACGACCAGGGCCGCAGAGAGACGCTCGAGCAACGCTGCTCAGCTCATCAGGGAGAGCCATCGTACTGACGCGGTGGGGCCGATCGGATATCGTCGGCGCGAGCACACACGGAGGTCACTGTGGGCAGTCGACACGATGCGCATGTCGCAACGCAACGGCGTGGCTTTCCCGAGATCATGGGCGCGCTGGGTGCGACAGTATTCGTTCTCACCGGTATCTGGGCGCTGGCTGCTCCGCAGAGCTTCTTCGACGTGCTGGCCACCTTCGATCCGTACAACCGGCATCTGATCCAGGACATCGGCGCCTTCCAGATAGGTCTCGGTGCGGTCCTGGTGCTGGCCATCGTCGACACCCCACGTGACGCTCTGTCCGCAGCGCTCATCGGCACCGGCATCGGCGGCGCGGCACATGTCCTGTCGCACGTGGTGGGTATGGATCTCGGCGGGTCTCCTTCCTTCGACATCCCTGTGCTGTCGCTGCTGGCCGGTGGATTGGTCGCCGGTGGGATCGTCCGCCGCCGCCGGTCGCGAGAACGCATGCGCTGAGGGCTACGCTCCCGCTTCGCCGTCGCCCTTCCCCCGCCCCTGCACGAAATCGATGGCTTCGAGCGTCGCCTTGTAGACGAAGCGTTCTCGTTTGGGTGAAGCGAGGAACCGTGCGGCAGCGCGCAGGGGGGCGCGCCCGTAGTCGATACCGCCGAGCGCCTCCGACTCGACGATTGCGGCGCGCGCCGTCTTGACGGTGTGCGCCACCATGATGGGAGCCACCGAGTTGTCTTCTGCGGCCGCTTGACCGAGCACGCCATGGAGGGCTTGGGGATCGCCGGTGTAGCCGTCCACCATCGCCTCAGTGGCTTCCACGTCACGGGAACGAATCGCACCGAGCACATCGGCCGCATCGCTGGTCGGGTGCGGAGAGGCCACCCGCAGAGCGTGGTCTCTGGCATCGAACCGCTGTGTCCACTGCACAAACCACACGGCATGGAACAGACCGCGGAGCACCTCCGGTGACGGATCCACCGCCCACGCCCAGCGCAGGGCATCGGTGTACGTCAGCGTGTGGGTGACGTCGAGCCACCCCCAGTCGTTGGTGTCATCGACATCGAGATCGATATCGAAGCGGCCAAAGCGTGCCGCCGCAGCTCGCGAGGTCGCATCGATGAGCTCTGCGACGGCCACGCCGCCTCGGAGGGCACCGTGCAAGCTGCCGAATGCGTCTTCGGCCGAGCCATCGAGCACCGTGTGGTGGAACGCCACGTGATCGAGCGGTGCTCCGTTCCGTTGCCGGCCAACCAGCTCGTCGAGATCCACCGCAGAGCTCCGCCAGGTGCGGAGGAACTCACGCATGTACGGCAGCCTGTCGTAGCGGGTGGACAGGGTCATGTTGGGGACCAGCGGGCTGAGCACTGTGTCGGCCTCGTGCCACCCGATCTGGTCGAGCATCTCGAAAGCCTTCTGGCAGTAGATCATCGGGTGGCCGTAGCCGAGGAAATGGTCGGTGATGGCCGAGAGCAGCGCATGCCGGATGCGACGTGGTGCGACACCGGCGGCGATGAGCCCTCGCAGCAAGGCTTCGGCCGCCTCCTTCTCTTCTTCGTCGACGAGCCGGGGGTAGGCGGCGAGCGCAGTTTCGATCGACCCATACTCGGCGACCGGATCGATCGGATCCGGTTGGGGTCGATGTGGTCGACGCACTTCCGTCTCGCTCACCACCGAGAGACCTTGCAGCACGGGGAGCGACTTGAGCGGGCCTTCGAACATCGTGGCGAGGTTGAGGCAGTCGGTGAGGGTGGCGAGAGAATGGTTCCAGCCGTACTCGACGCGAGGTGCGCCGTAGCGCATCCCCTCGCGGACGATCTCGGTGAGGGGAGTCCCGATGCGCTGCAGCCGTGCAGCGTCCCTCGCCATCCGGCCGATGTCGACTTCGCCGATCGCCTCGAGCAAGCTGGCGAACAGCTGCGGGGCGATCACTTCGGGGGCGGGATCGGTGATGTCCACGAGGACGTCACCATTCCGGACTTCCACCGGGTAGCTGCGTACCGCTTCACCACCGAAGACACACGTGCCGTCGGCGAGGCGGAACTTCCAGTTGTGCCAGGCGCAGGTCAGTAGATCATCCTTGACATCCCCCTGGGCGAGCCCGTAACCCTCGTGGGGACAGCGGTTGTCCACGGCGTAGACGCCGGTCGGCGTCCGGAAGAGGGCGATCCGTTTGTCGAGGTGGCGGAACAGCTTCGAGCCACCGACCTCGATGTCGGCGACCCCGGCGGCGCGTACCCAGTCGGTCATGTGGTCCTCAGCGTAGGAAGGAGCTCAGGTTGGGTGCATACACCTGGGGTACGGTCGGTGGCGACTTGACAGCGGTTGTTTCGTTCTTGCCGATGCGACGGAACCGGAACATCACGTCCTCCATTTCTTCGGTGTCGCCACCGTACAATCTCAAGCGCACTTGAAGTCAAGCCCCGAACCACCGAGTTGCCGCCTCAACGTTCCTACGAGCGCGGGAGGTAGCCGAGCGTGCCGTCGAGATGCTCACGGAGCACGTCGGCGTGGCCGGCGTGGCGGGCCGTCTCTTCGATCATGTGGATCACAATCCAGCGCAGGGAAAACAGCTCCTGTCCCTCACGCCGTCCACGCTGGGACATCTCCTCGAGATCGCTACCGGCGATGATCTCGTTCGACGCCGCAACCGCATCCTCGTAGGCGGCGATCGCAGCGGCGAGCGTCTCGGTGCCGCTGAGATGCCATTCCGCATCCCGGTCGGAGTCGAAATCGAATCCGTAGTCGACATCACGTTCCGCAAACACGTCCTGGAACCACGACTTCTCGACGATGGCGAGATGCTGCAGCATGCCGATCATAGAGGTGTCGCTGGCAAACGGGCTGGTCCTTGCGGCCTCGTCAGACATCCCCTCGGTCTTCCAGGTCATGATCGCGCGATTCTGATTGAGAAAGGCGAGCAGCAGCTCCTTCTCGGTCCCGCTCCGCGGCGTCCTCTCGAACTCCATCGTCTTGGCTCCTTCCTGGTACCGGCGGCCGCCCCTTCTGTGGAAGCAGCCGGCGCACACTATGGCGTTCGATGTCGTGCTGTCACCGCTACCTCGGCCGCCTACACGACGACATCGAGCCGCACCGGAGACCGGTACTCGTGGCCCCGCAGCATCGTGTCGTGGTCGGGTGCGAGCCGCAGCTCCGGGAAGCGATCGATCAGCTTGGCTATCGCAATCCGCAACTGCGCTCTCGCGAAATGGTGCCCGATGCAGTAGTGCGGGCCGGTGGCAAAGGAGAGATGCATTCGCTTGGGGCGCCCGATGTCGAACTCGTCGGCGGTCGGCCCCCAAACCGCAGGGTCACGGTTCGCCGATGCGACAACGAGGATCGCACGCGCCCCGTCGGGAATGCGCACCCCCGCCAGCGTCGTCTGCGGGGTGACACCACGGAGCAGGTTGCCGATCGGCGCCGTCCACCGCAGACCCTCCTCGACGGCGGCCGGCACCAGCGATACATCGTTACGCACCGCCTCGAGTTGATCGGGATGGCGCAGCAGGCAGTAGGCGACGGTTGCTCCCCCGTGCGCAGGCTCCTGCAATCCACCGAGCAGGACGAGTTTGAGCGACGGCATCCCCCAGGCGAGACGCTCGTCGAGACTCCCCTCACGAGCATGGATCAGATCGGAGAGGAGGCCGTCGCCGGGCTCGTCGAGCACCGTCTCGAAGCGAGGACGCAGGGCAGCCTCGATCTCGGCAGCAACGGCATCACACTGCGCCGTCTTTGCGGGATCGTCCTCATAGTTGGACACCCCGGCGGCGAGACCTGCGAACCATCGTTTCAGCGTCGCCACGTCGACGAGATCGGCGATACCCATGGCGTGGGCGAGCGACAGCAGCGATATCGGCTCGAAGTAGTCGGCGACGAGATCCGCCTCACCCGCATCGGCGATGGCCTGCAACCGATCGTCGCAGATGCGAGCGAACACGTCGGGCATCGTCGCCTCCACTGCACGCGGCCGAAACGTCCCATCGAACGGTCGGCGGCGCTGCTTCGCCGGCTCGCCGTCGGTGGTCATCATCGATACCCCACCCAGCGCCCGGTCGGTCGGTGACCGGTCGACGTGCGCCGGAAAGCGGTCGGGATCGTTGCACGCCTCGTAGACGGCATCCCACGTCGTGACCATCCACACGTCGAGACACGGCATGTACGCCACGGGGGACATCGCCCGCAACTCCTCGTAGATCGGGTATGGATCGCGCTCCAGGTCCGCGACCGTGACCTCGGAAACGTCGATCACAACTCGATCTCGAGACCTCGGTCGGTGTGCCGCACCGGGAACACCGCGATCGGCTCCCTTGCGGGTGGAGCGAGCACCTCACCGGTCCGTATGTCGAATTCGGAGCCGTGGCAGTTGCAGATGACGACGTGGCCATCGATCTCGCCATCCTCACTGAAGGCACAGCCGGCGTGGCTGCAGCGGTCGGCGATTGCATACCAGTGCGCTCCAGCCGGCACGAGGAGCAGCGCGACTCCGGCGATCGACACCGGCGCCGGACGCTCACCGTCAAGCTCCATGGGAACACGATGCCAGGTCATGCGCCACCTCGACTGGGCAACAGGCGCAGTCGTCGAGTCGCTCGCTGCATTCCCTCGCTCGCCTTCTGCACACACCGCGGTGCGGGTCGCCGCCGAGTCGACGTCACGCGGCGGGTCCTGCAAGAGTAGGAGGTAGCGTCTTGGCCGGACAACCACATGGCGTTCGTTCGACGCCGGGATCGATGAGGGGGTGGGATCGATGGAAGTGATCGCAATCAGAACGGCCAGCCTTGGCGATGCGACCTACATCGTGGTCATCGATGACAGTGCGCTCGTGATCGACCCGCAACGGGACCTCGCACGGTTCCTCGAGGTGATCGAGTCGCGCAACCTGACCGTCACCCATGTGCTCGAAACCCACATGCACAACGACTACATCTCCGGTGGACGGGACCTCGCCGCGAGATCCGGGGCGGACCTCGTCATGCCGGCCGCCAGCGGGGCCGCATTTGCTCACGTCCCCGCTTTTCACAACGAGGAGATGGAGGGACCGGGCGGCATCGCGATCCGGCCGATCCACACGCCGGGACACACCCCGGCGCACACCAGCTACCTCATCGGCGATCCCACGAGCGACGAGCCGCATGCTGCCTTCACCGGCGGATCGCTGCTGGTCGGTGCGGCGGGTCGATCAGACCTGCTGGGTGAGGAATACGCCCACTCGCTGTCGCGGCTGCAGTTCGGGTCGCTGCAGCGACTCGCGCAGCTGCCGGACGACACCGGTGTCTACCCGACCCACGGGGAGGGCTCCTTCTGCACGGCCTCAGGCGCCGGACGCACCACCTCGACCATCGGCACCGAGAAGG
Source organism: Acidimicrobiia bacterium (assembly GCA_041608535.1). Taxonomy (GTDB): domain Bacteria; phylum Actinomycetota; class Acidimicrobiia; order Spongiisociales; family UBA5794; genus JBFISM01. Next base: position 12,371 of record JBFISM010000029.1, on the reverse strand, counting down.
CGGAGAATCCGCTGTATCACTTCACCGATGCGGAGAGCTTTGTCGAGGATCAGCTCGGTGGTCTCGTGCCCTATCCGTCCTACTACCGGTACATGGGTGGCATCAATCGCACCGGACCTACGGCATATGCGACGCGCCCGATTCCCGAGCTGTCTCCGTACGATCTGGAACAGCACATCGGGCGGGGCGGATCCGTGCTCGACGGGCGGGAACGACACGAGTTTGCGGCCGGTCACGTCCCGGGCTCGATCGGCATCGAGATCGGCGACTCGTTCGCACCATGGGCCGGCTGGTTGCTCGACTTCGAGGCGCCGATCGCCCTCGTGCTCGACCCGAGCCAGGACGCCGAGGAGGCGGCGACGGAGCTGGCACGGATCGGTCTCGATCGGGTGGTCGGAGTGATGCGGGGCGTCGGTCGATGGAGCGATGCGGGGTACCAGCTGGCCCGCTACGAGACCGCAGGAATTGCGGACCTCCAGCTGGCTTTGGCCGATGGCATGCAGCCATTACAAGTGCTCGATGTGCGCGACCCTCTCGAGTGGGCGGCGGGTCACATCGATGGGTCCATCCACTGGTACGTACCGGACCTCGCCACGGGACTGCCGCAGAGCCTCGATCCCACCGAGCCGGTGTGGGTGGTGTGCCGCACCGGAAACCGTGCCTCGATCGCCGCTGGTCTGCTGGAGGGTCACGGCATCGATCTCATCGTGGTCACCAAGGGAGGCGTTCCCGACCTGCTCTCCTGACGTGCCCGGCTTGCCGGGAATCGGGTGTCTCGGAAGGCCGTGACATGGCGTAGCTTGGTGACCATGAGGGACACGGTTCCGGACCGCACGACAAATCGGGGCCGAGCCGCGACCAGGCGACGCACCAACTTGGCCCTTCTCGTCCTCGTGCCCGCAGCGGTGGCCACGGGACTGTTCGCCAACACGATCGGTGTCGACTGGCTCATCGACCCGGCGATGATCCACGGAGTCACGGCCATTGCGATCGCACTGCTCACCCCGTGGAAGGCGCCGGTAGTGCAGCGCGGGCTGGGCAGGCATCACCAGAGCCGCATCTCGTCGCTGGCACTGCTCGGTTTCATCGCAATAGCGCTCGCCAGCGGGGTTGCCCACAGCACGGGCACGATTGCGAGGCTCGGCCCCCTCACCATCATGCAGATACACATCGGCGCCGCGCTGCTGGCGCTCGCTCTCGTCGTGGTGCACTACCGGGCACACCCCGTCCCGGTGCGACGCACCGATCTCGGTCGTCGCACCTTCCTGCGATCGTTCGGGTTGGCGGCTGGCGCCGTAGCAACCTGGATCACATGGGAGGGAGTGCTGACCGTCACCGGGAGCCGCGGGGCGAACCGCCGTTTCACCGGATCGCATCAGCGCGGCTCCTTCGACCCGGCGGCGATGCCGGTGACTTCCTGGCTGGACGATGCGGTGCAGCGCATCGATGCGAGAACGTGGCACGTCGACGTCGCCGGCCGCAGACTGGGAATCGACGACCTCGCCGCCGTAGCCAACGACGACCTCACTGCGATCCTCGACTGCACCTCCGGCTGGTACTCGGAGCAGCGCTGGACCGGGGTGAGGCTGGACCGGCTCGTCGACACCTCACAGCGCAGTATCGACGTCACCTCGGCCACCGGATACGGGCGACGCTTCCCCACTCGGGATCTCGACAGGTTGTGGCTCGTGACCGCAGCCGGTGGGGAGCCGTTGTCCGCCGGACACGGCTTTCCGGCCCGCATCGTGGCTCCTGGACGGCGCGGCTTCTGGTGGGTGAAGTGGGTGGTGTCCATCCAGCCGACCGACACGCCCTGGTGGATCCAGCTCCCGTTCCCCGCAACCTGACGCCTGGCAACAGCTCACCGCCGCGAAATCGTACCGCTCGGCCGCGGACCGGCCGTTTACCGTGGTGACCCATGGAGAACCCCACCGAGCGCTGGTTCATCCGGCGAGGCGTGCCTCACTTCATCGAGTCTTACTCAGCCACCGAGGACGTGCTCACTCGAGCCGCCCCGTTCCTGGTCGTGGTGTTCTTGATCAGCGCGGCGAGCGCCGCTGATCTCGACTGGCCGTGGTGGGGTATCACGCTCGCCGTGGTGGCTGGTCTGGGCTTGCTGTTGTCGGTGTGGATGCTCATCAACCGGATGCGGGGCCGGCCACGTCTCGCCCGACCCGACAGCATCGGCACAGTGGAGATCTCGGTGTTTCTCGTTGTGCCGACGCTCTTGCCCGTTCTGTTTGGCGCCGACTTCACCGGGGCGGCCCTCACGTTCGGCACGTTGCTCGTATTGCTCCTGCTGGCCTATGGGGTGACCAGCTACGGTCTCATCCCGCTGTCGCTGTGGGCGCTGCGCCAGGCACTGCGAACGCTCGGACAGACCGCGCGGCTGTTCACCCGCAGCCTGCCGCTGCTGCTCCTGGGTTTCATGTTCCTCTTCATCAACGCCGAGGCGTGGCAATCCGCCGGCCAGCTCGACCGGCCGCTGCTGCTCGTGGTCGCCGGGGTGTTCGCTGCACTGGCCGCGGTGTTCCTCATCACCCAGATCCCGCGCGAGCTGCACGCCATCAACGAGTTTGCGAGCTGGGCAGACATCACGTCCTGCGCCGCCGACGCTCCGGCGCCGGACCCTCCGCAGGCCACCGCCCGGCCGCAACCTCCGCCTCTGGCGTTTCGCGAACGGGGCGACGTGTTCTTGGTCTTCTTCGTGAGCCAGAGCCTCCGGCTCGCCCTGGTCAGCGGACTCGTCGGGCTGTTCTTCATCCTCATCGGCCTGCTCATCATCCAGCCGGACACCATCTCACTGTGGACCGGCGATCCTCCCGAGGTCGTGCTGGAGCTCACCGTCGCCGGAACGGCGCTCACCCTGTCGGAGGAGCTGCTCCAGGTTTCGCTCTTCCTCGGAGCCTTCGCCGCGGTGTACTTCAGCGTCTACGCAACCACCGACCAGACACTGCGAGCAGACCTGTTCGAAGACACCGTCGCGGAGCTCCGGCAGAACCTGGCAGTGCGTGCGCTCTACCGAGCGAATGCTTGAAGTGCGGCGGTGCCCCGGCCCTTGTCGACCGCGTGCATCCTCGTCGTCGTGTCGGCGGCGACGCCGCTCATGATGGAGTCGGTGCGGCGATGGTTCCGATGAAGTAGCCCTGCTCGTCGACGACCGGAACCGGACCTCCGTCGAGGAACTCGTACAGCTCGGCCGCGGCTTCGGTCGGTTCGGTCGCAGACACGGCCACCGCCGGTTCCATCACGTCGCCGATCGCCGTGCGCTTGTGTGCCGACCGCAGCGTGGCGGCACGAACAATCCCGACCAGCTTTCCGCCTTCGGCCACCGGGATCACCGCATCGGCGAACAGCCGTAACGCTTCCCGAACGGCGAGCTGTGGCCCGACCGCATGACGGGAGTCCGGGTCGGTGTCCTGAAAGCAGCGTCGGGGTGCGCTGCGCACGATGACGACGCCCCCGGGAGCTGCGACCGCCAGCCGGTGCCCCGGACCAAAGAGTTGCCGCTGCAGCCACGAGCCACCCGGAGCACCGAGAACCAGGAGCGTGTCGGCCGTGAGCGGGTCCACCAGCGCCGCTGCGGACGATGCTTCGATGGCGCGCCGGTCCAGCTCGGGATGAGCGCCACCGATCCTCTCGAGGCGCTGCATGGCGTCTTCGTGCTCGTTCGCCGTTCGATAGGCGGTGGCCAGCTCCCCGGGCACCCCCAGACGCGCTGCGATCCGGGCGGCCACCGAGGCCGCGAGGTCGGAATGCGGACCGCCACTCACCGCCACCGACACCGACGCCACGTCACCCAAGGCCACCGACTGGGGGACGACGAGCGGTACGAGATCGAAGCTCGTGAGCCGTCGTGTGACGAGCAGGTCGACACGATCGCTCACGCACACTTGCCGCAGGTTGGACTCGATGGGCCTTCCCGGAGAGTCGCCGAGCAGCTCGGCCAGCGGACGGCAGCCATCGCCGCGTGTCCAGGCAACACGCCACGCGTCGACCATCCCCCTCTGCAGCCCAGCTGGTTGCATGGCTGCATCATGCCAGACGTCGGCCCGTAATACGCCCGGTTTCGTCGCGATCGCGGATTCGGACCGTGATCTCTGGCGTTCAACCGTCTCGTCGCACTGCCGGACCAGCTCCGCAATAGTGCGTAGTGTCCGGAAGACCGACGCTGCAGCGAGGAGCGAGACATGACCGATCGAGACCTTCCGTTTCCGGAGACGGGGTTCCTGCTGACCCACTTTCTCGTGGTATCAGACCAGGACGCCTCGCGCGAGTTCTATCGCACCCTGTTCGATGCCAAAGTCGTGATGGAGCGAGATCCCGTCATCCTCAAAGCCGCCAACAGCTGGATCATCCTCAACGACGGGGGTCCACCCACCGAGGACAAGCCGGGCGTGACCTTGGACGTACCGCAATCCGAATCGCTCGTCAGCGCGTTCCTCAACGTCCGTGTCGCCGACATCGAGACGTTCCGACAGCGTTCACTCGATGCTGGCGCCACCTGGCTCACCGAGCCGCACGACTGGGGGCGTGAGGTACGGGGCTACATCCGCGATCCGGATGGCCACCTCATCGAGGTCGGCGAGTCCCCAGCCGCCGAGTGAGCGCTCGCCCGCCGTCTGTGCACCAACCTGCGAAAGTTCTGCCGACGACCATCGCCGGGAGCCTGCCCAAGCCGGGCTGGCTGGCAGGCCACGCCCAGCTGTGGGCTCCGTGGACGACGCACGGAGACGACCTCGTCGAGGCGAAACAGGATGCGGTGCGGCTGGCGGTGTTGGACCAGGAGCGCGCGGGTATCGACATCGTCACCGACGGAGAGCAGACCCGGCAACACTTCGTCACCTCGTTCATCGACGGCCTCGACGGCGTCGACTTCGAGCACCGAGCCACCGTGAAGATCCGCCGGCGTTACGAGGCGTCGGTACCGAGGGTGGTTGGTCCCGTTGCGCGTCCGCGGCCGGTGTACGTAGAGGACGCCCGCTACCTCGTGTCGCAGACGTCGCATCCGGTGAAGTATCAACTGCCCGGACCGATGACCATGGCGGACACGCTGGCCGACGAGTACTACGGCCATCGCGAGCGGCTCGCCATGGAGTTCGCCGCCATCCTCAATGCGGAGGCAGCGGAGCTCGCCGCCGCCGGGGTCGACGTGATCCAATTCGACGAGCCCGCATTCAACGTCTTCATGGACGAGGTACAGACCTGGGGTATCGCGGCGCTGGAGCGAGCCGTGGAGGGCTTGAGCTGCACCACGGCCGTACACATCTGTTACGGCTACGGGATCAAGGCGAACATCGACTGGAAGCGAGGTCTCGGTGACGAATGGCGCCAGTACGAGGAGACCTTTCCGGTGATCGCCGCATCGTCGATCGATCAGGTGTCGCTGGAAGCGGCCAACTCCCATGTTCCGCTCGAGCTGCTGGAGCTCCTCGACGGCAAGGACGTGATGGCCGGCGTCATCGACGTCGCCACCGACGAGATCGAGACGCCCGCACAAGTGGCCGCCAACATCCGTGACGTGCTGCAACATGTATCGCTGGAGCGCCTCATGCCGTCGACGAATTGCGGGATGGTGCCGCTGGCGCGTTCGGTGGCTCAGGGGAAGCTGGAGGCGCTCGGCGCCGGCGCCGCCCTGGTGCGGTCGGAGCTGGCAGCGTGAACCCGTGACCGACTACGGGCGAGCGCCGTCGTTCGGGATCTTCCCGATCCCCACCGCCGCCGAGATGGACACTCTGTGGGAGGCGGTGCGAATCGCAGACGACGAGGGACTCGATCTCGTCGGGATCCAGGACCACCCTTACCAGCGCCGGTTCGTCGACACGCTCTCGCTGCTCACAGCGGTGGCCGTGCGCACCGAACGGGTCACCGTTTTCCCGGACGTCATCTGCCTGCCGCTGCGACCGCCTGCGGTGCTGGCCAAGGCCGCCACCACGATCGATCTGCTCAGCGAGGGACGATTCGAGCTCGGCCTGGGTGCCGGTGGTTTTTGGGATGCGATAGCGGCGATGGGTGGGCCGCGGCGCTCCCCCGGCGAAGCCTTGGCGGCGCTCCGTGAGGCGATCGAGATCATCCGCCTCATGTGGAGCGATGCGACTTCGGTGAAGTACGAGGGCGAGCATTATCGGCTCTCCGGTGTCAAACCGGGGCCCCCGCCCGCCCATGAGATGGGGATCTGGCTCGGGGTCTACGGTCCTCGTGCGCTGCGGCTGCTGGGCGAGATGGCTGATGGCTGGGTGCCCTCGATCCCGCGGATGCCCGTCGAGGAGTTGAGGCCCAAGCACGCCATCATCGACGAAGCCGCGGTTGGCGCTGGTCGTGATCCGAAGCAGATTCGACGCATCGCCAATGTGAACGGCGTGATCACTGATGGTGCGTCAGACGGGTATCTGCGCGGGCCCGAGGATCAGTGGATCGACGAGCTCGGCGACCTCATCACGAACCACGGCATCGACAGCTTCGTCCTCTGGCCGGACGGCGACATGGTGGAGCAGACCGCCCGGTTCACGCGAGTGGCCGCAGCAATCAGATCGAACCTCGCCCGCTCCACCTGACACGCCCGCAGCGCTCGGAGGTAGAGGCGCCTCGGGTCTGTCCCCCCGGAGGCTGGAAGGTCCCTGCGAACCCGCAGGGTTTGGAGGTGGGGGGGCGTAGTTCCGTCCAAGGATGACAGGGTCGCGGTGCAAGCATCCGAGGGAGGTCGCCTTGCCCCGCTACCAGAGCTCCGCAGCTTCGCTGCTCCCACTCTGGATCCCTCCCCCCGGCGGGGGGGGACAGACGGTCACCTCAGGTCGACGATGACGGGTGCGTGGTCGGAGGGCTTGGACTCGCGCACCTTGGTGGGCTTGCGATAGGAGCGATCGACGAAGGCTCCGGAGAGACGTGGAGCGAGCGTGTGGCTGAGCAAGACGAGATCGATGCGGAGCCCGAAACCCCTGTGGAAATGACCGGCTCGATAGTCCCACCAGGAGAATCCGGGCTCGTCGGGCATCGCACGGCGAAAGGCGTCCACGTAGCCCTGTTCGAGGATGGCCTCGAACCGCTTGCGCTCGTCCGGCGTGACGTGGGTAGCGCCATGAACCTGGGCGGGATCCCACACATCGAGATCGGTGGGGCAAACGTTCATGTCTCCGGCGATGATGGTGTCGGCAGAGGCGAGGTCTGCGGCGCGATCGGCCATCACTTCGAGAAATGCCAGCTTCTCGGCGAACGTCTCGGTGCCGAGAGCCCGCCCATTGGGGACGTAGACACTGACAACACGAATATCACCCACCTGGGCCTCCACCCAGCGGGCTTGATCGGGTTGGTTCTCTCCGGGCAAGCCGCTTCCCAGCGGGCTCACCCGGAGCTCGGTTCGACCAAGTACGGCCACGCCCTCCCACCGTCCTCCGGAGTGGTCGACAGCGGTGTACCCCGCTGCGGCCAGCGCCACATGCGGGAACGCGTCGGCGTGCGCTTTCGTCTCCTGGACACAAACGATGTCGGGGTCGTGTTCCTCGAGCATGGCGAGGAGCCGGGGCAGACGCTGTTTCAACGAGTTGACGTTGTAGGTGATGATCCGCACGTCAATCCGCCCGCGCGTTGTCGAGGTACTGGAGCAGATCGTGGGCGGCGAGCTCGACGTCCTTGTGCCCCCACTCGGCGGCCCGGTAGCGACATGCGATCAGACCCATGCGGTGCAGCCGGCGGAAATCGCCGTACACGAAGGCGTAGCGGGCCTTCGTGTGCTCAGCCGGCCCCACCGTCAGCCCGAGATGCCACGCCGAGTATTCCTCCCAGCTGTTGCGCTCCAGGAAAGCGTTCTCTTCGGCCGCGGATGGTTGCACCTGCCCCCATTCGCTGCGGAGCACGTACTGGCGGGCATCGATGAGGGAGCGAGCCTTGTCGACACCGGCCGGATTGACTTCATACGTCGCCACGGAAAAAGGCTACCGAGTCCGCCGCTGCGATCACCCCACCGCGGCCCGGTGCAAGAACGCGGCGAGTTCGCCGCGACTGACATGTCGATCAGGACAGAACGTCGTCGCTGAACAACCCTTCGTGATCCCTGCGGCAGCCAGACGGTCGATATCACCTTCGAACAGCGTGCCCTCATCGTCGGTGAAGAAGTCGACGTCGGTGACCGGCAGCTGCAGGGCTCGTACGAAGAAAGCAGCCACTTGGCCGCGGGTGACGTGCGCATCGGGGCAGAACCGGCCGATGTCGCATCCAGCCGTTATCCCGGCCGCTGCCAGCCGGTTGATGTCTTCTTCGAAGAGGTGCCCGTCGTCGTCGTGGAAGAAGTCGATCATCGTTGCCGGGAGGTCGAACCTCCGCACGAACAACGCGGCGAGCTCACCGCGAGTGACCGGCCGGCTGGGGCAGAACAAGGTTCCGTCGAGGTTGCATCCGCTCGTCAGTCCCTGGCCGTCGAGCCACACGATGTCGTTGCGGAAGATCGATGCGTAGGCATCGAGAAACCCCGGTGACGCGGCGATTGCGTAAGCGTTGGTGTCGGCGCCTTCCTCGACGAGCAGACCCAACGACTCCGTGCCGGGATCGACCCAGCTCACCTCGCCCCCAACGGGACCAATCACATCGATCAGCGGAACCTGGAGGCTGAACGCTCGATCGGACACCACCCACTCCGACGTCCCGAGCTGGGGTGGCTTGGGAATCCAGTACACGTAGCCGTCGTCGCTGACTCCGAACGACCCGACGTCGCCCGGTCTTGTATGCGATTGGCCACTGGCGACGTCGTAGACGACGAGCTGGAAATCCGTGATGAACGTCACCTCCAAGCCGTCGGTCGCCAGTTGCGCCTGGTGGATGACACCGCGATAGGGGAAGCCGAGGGGATCCACCGACACCAGCTCGAGCCGCTGCGACGCGCGATGCCACAGATAGAGGGTGTCGGGATAGAACTCCTGAGCGAAGGTCTCATTGACACCGATCAGGACGTAGTCACCGTCGGGTGTGATGTCCAGGGTGAACACTCCAACGGGCACGTTCTGGGGAGCGGCGACCGCCAGCGGTTCGACCGATCCGTCAGCGGTGACGAAGAACGGGATACCGGCCTGATCGACCACGAGCATCTCACCATCGTCGGTGACGTCCGTCGGTTGGAACTCACCGAAGGCCAGCTCGGTGACCTCATCGGTGGCGAGATCGGTGCGCAGGAGCTTGCCCGCCGCTGTCCACATGACGAACCGGCCGTTGCCGGACAGCGATGTCGCTCGCGAGCCGTTGCCCGCCGCGATGTCGCCGAGCAGTTCCACCAATCCTGTATTGGCGTCGAACACGTAAGCGTCGCGCTTGTCGTCCACGTCCTCGGGTAGCAGCGAGCTCTCGGTGGTGATGACCACGGTGCGCCCGTCGGTGCTGACGTCGATGATCAGAGCGTTGGGGGCGATGAACTCGGCGTCCTCACCGAGTGCCGGGGCCGCCGCGCTGACCAGCAGAGCTCCAAGCAGGCTCGAGACGAGAACGCCGCGGATTCGATAGGTCACCGGTAGATGTTACGCCGCGTGTCGACGTCGCCACCTGTCGGCCTTCCGCAGTCGCACCCTCCTGGGTAGCCTCGGTTGCATCGCAGCACGAAGGAGAGAGCATGGACAGTCGAGCTGTTTCGGTCTGGCACGGTGGGCTGGCGGATGGATCGGGTACGACGGACCTCGCCAGCGGAGCGTCGCCACCGCTGCAGGTGAGCTGGCCGAGCCGCACCGAGGCCCCGAATGGGAAGACCAGCCCCGAGGAGTTGATCGCCGCCGCCCATGCGGCCTGTTACAACATGGCGCTGTCCCATGGGCTGGGGCAGGCGGGACATGCCCCCGACCGGTTGGAGACAGAGGCCGTCGCCACGTTTGCGCAAACCGATGCGGGTTTCCGTCTCACGACCATGGCCCTCAAGGTGCGCGGGACCGTTCCCGGTATCGACAACGACGCCTTCGTCGAAGCCGCCGAGGGTGCCAAGACCGGCTGCCCCGTCTCCAACGCCCTCGCCGGCAACGTGGAGATCACTCTGGACGCCGCCCTGAGCTGAATTCCCCCGTCGAGTGTGCTTATTCGCGTCATAGTGTTGCGAATAGGCACACTCGGCCGAATTCAATAGCGAATCGGCACGAAGGTCTGCTCTTGCATCGGAGGACGGACGTACGCCAGCTCTTGGCGATCGGGAAGTACCACGGGATCGGGGAGCACGTCGTCGTAGTTGAACTGCGACAGAATGTGGCTCATACAGTTGAGCCGAGCCGTGCGCTTGTCATCGGACGGGACCACGTACCAGGGCGCCTGCTTGATGTCCGTGTGCGCAAACGTGGCGTCCTTCGCCTTCGAATAGGCAACGTAGAGACGGTGCTCCTCGAGGTCCATGTCGGACAGCTTCCACCGTTTCAGTGGTTCCTTGTTCCGTGATTCGAAGCGGCGCCGCTGTTCCTGCCAGCTGACGGAGAACCAGTACTTCAGGAGCTTCATCCCCGATCGCACCAGCATGCGCTCGAACTCCGGGCAGCTACGGAGGAACTCTTGGTACTGCTCCTCCGTGCAGAACCCCATCACCCATTCGACGTTGGAGCGGTTGTACCAGCTCCGATCGAACAAGACGATCTCCCCGGCGGCGGGTAGATGCTCGACGTAGCGCTGGAAGTACCACTGCGTCTGCTCCCGCTCGGTGGGCTTCGGCAGCGCGACCACACGCACGATGCGGGGGCTGGTGCGCTCGGTGATGCGCTTGATGACGCCGCCCTTCCCCGCCGAACCACGGCCTTCGAAGATGATGAGCACGCGCAGTCCCTGATGCTGCACCCAGTACTGGAGCTTCACCAGTTCCTCCTGCAGCCTCGCCAGCTCGGCTTCGTAGTACTGCCGCTTGAGACGACCCTTCTTGGTGTAGTTCTCCCTGCCCGCCGGATACGCCAGATCGGCGACGGCGTCGTCGGCTCCTGCCGGCAGTTCAGCACTGCGCGTGGCCTCAGTCACATTCGTCTCCTCGTGCTCATCGCATGAGCGTAGGCGCGGTTGCGACGAGTGTGCTTGGAAGCACGATTACGCGGCGAATAAGCACACTCGACGCAAGTCAATCCCCCAGGGAGCGCACGGAATCTTCGAGCTCCTCCTTCCAGAAGTCGAGGAAGCCCTCTTGATCGTTGCCGATCTGGTGAAAGTACAGGTGATCGACGCCAGCCTCCACGGCGCTGCGGGCTGCATCGATGTACGGCTGCGGATCAGGTCCGGCGGGGACCTGCTCGGCGATGTCCTCCCGCGTCACGGCCTGCGCAGCTTGCTCGAAGTGCTCGATGGTGCGCAGATCCTGCGCCAGCTGACCGGGTACGGCGGTGTTGGGCCAGAGGCGGTGGGCGGTATCGATCGCCTTGTCCCGATCGGTGGCCCAACACACGGTGATCTGGCTGTAGACCGGACCGCTCCCTCCTTCGCTGCGGAAGAGCTCCACGGTGTCCGTGGCGGCACCGGTGATCCACAGCCCATCGCCGTGCTCGGCGGCGGCTCTGGTCGCGATGTCGCCGAACGCCGAGACGATGATGGGTGGCGGCGAGTCGGGCTTGTCGAGGATCCTGGCGTCTTCCACAGTGAAATACGTGCCGTAGTGCGTGACGCTCGTCTCCGACCACAACCGGCGGATGATCTCGATCGCCTCCACCATTCGCTCGATGCGAACCGGCGCAGGTGGCCAGCGATCGCCGCAGATGTGCTCGTTGAGCGCCTCGCCGGAGCCGACGCCCCATGTGAATCGACCCGGGAGCATCACTGCGGTGGTGGCGGCGGCTTGGGCCAGGATCGCCGGATGGATGCGCATGCTCGGACAGGTGACGCCAACCGCTACGTCGATCGACGAGGTGGCTTGCGACAGGCCGCCGAGCACCGACCACACGAACGGCGAGTGACCCTGCTCCCCAACCCAGGGGTGGTAGTGGTCTGAGATCGAAACGAAGTCGAAACCGTTCTCCTCCGCCATCTTGCCCATCTCGACGAGTCGATTGGGGCCGTGTTCCTCGCTCGACAGCGTCAAACCCAGCTGAAGTGCCATGACGTTCTCTCCTTCGGAAGCCAAACGATGGGGGTCGATGTACCCGGCTCAGGCGGGACCAGAACCTGTCAGTTCGCCCAACCGACCACGGAGCCACTCGGCATCGACCACCGCATTGCCGTCGTAGTCGTTGTTGAAATATGCCCACACATCGACGCCGCCGCTCAGCCACTTCGCGAGCCGCAATGCGATCGGTTCGAGGCGCGGCGGCCCGTAACGACCCAGATAGGGACGGTCCCGAGCAGCGGGTCCGTGGAAGCGGACGTACGTCCAGTCAGCGGTCAGCTCCCACGGATGGTCTGCCAGCAGGTCGTGGATGCACAGAGCTGCGCCATGTTCACGGAGGCAC
>JBFISM010000028.1:0-30545 GCA_041608535.1 Acidimicrobiia bacterium | reverse complement strand
TTGTTTTGCTCGGCGAGGGTTCGAATCCGGTCGGGGCTACCCACTCTCCGCATCTCTCGCTCGATTCTTGTTCAGTATCGAGCTTCGCCCACCGGCTCTGTTGTGCTTTTGGGCCCACCGGCTCTGGTGTGCTTTTGACCAGGGCACCTTCTCATCGCAGTGGTTTCGGGGTGTGCGATGGGGGTTGCTGTGCTCGGCGAGGGTTCGAATCCGGTCGGGGCTACCCACGCGCCGCAACTCTGCTGGCAGCTAAGCGGCCTGGGGCTGGCGGGTCTCGAGGTGCATTCGGCACGAGCCGGTGACATCTCGTGGGAAGGCAGATTCGATCCGGTCCGACCCGCACGCATCATCGGTCATGTGCGGTCGATACGAGGCCGCCGTCGGATAGCTGACATCAGTGAGGCTTTGGCCTCTACCGCTCGGCGACCGCCTCAGGTAGGCCATGGGGAGGAGTTGAGAACGGGCGGTGGGGGGCGGATTGCGCACGGGTCTCTGCAAATCGTGCGGATTCGGTCTCACTGGCCCGGAGTGAGCCACGGGAGCTTCAGATGTTTGGTCCCTCTACATCCCCTATCGTCGCAAGACCGCGCCATATCCTCGTACTGCTGCTCGTGGCGACGACCATCGGCTTGGCCCTCGTGCCGCTGCCGACCACGGCTCCCGCGCACGCCCAGACGTGTGACCCGACGGACGAGATTCTCGACCCGGCGCCATTCGTCTGGACGGACGCGGGTGACCATTACGTCGGCGTGCTCGAATACGGCGAAGCGACGTTCACCATCAACGGGGAAACCCTGACCACCAGGGCGTACCGCCAGGAAAGTGGCTGCTACTCCATCCCGGGCCCCACCCTCAACATGGTGCCGGGCAACAAGTACGTGCTGCGTTTCCGCAACCTGCTGCCATACGAGGCGCCGAGCCCGGCCCACAACGACTTCAAGGATCCGAACATCACCAACGTGCACACGCACGGGCTGCACATCTCCGGTGAATCTCCCGGCGACGACGTGACTCGCATGTTCGAGGGGGGCTTCGGCGGTGACTACGTCTACGACATCCCCACAGACCACATGGGCGGCACCTACTGGTACCACGCCCATCACCACGGCTCGACCTTCCTCCAGGTGTCCACCGGCGGTTTCGGCTTCATCATGATCGATGACAGCGGAGACCAGATTCCCGCCAACGTAGCGGCTATGGAGGAGCGTCACATCCTGATCGGCTACCTGGACACCAACGCCGCCGGGACCGGTGGCGACTCGCTGGTGTCGGGCACGTTGCCTGCGGGATGGACCGTGAACGGGACGGTCAACGGCAGGCTGACGATGCCGCCGAACACGTGGCAGCACTGGAGAGTGCTCCTCGCCGACAGTGATGCCAGGGCGAAGGACGTCATCGTCGGACCGAACTGCGAGACGATGCTGCTGGCGCGTGACGGCGTGTGGCGCACCAGCGCTCCGAAGGATCTGCCCACCCGCACGATCAACATGACGGGCGCTTCGCGCGCAGACCTGGCGGTGCGGTGCAGCGCCAACTCGACGATCGCCGTCGGTAACACGACGGTGGCCAGCGTCGTGGTGGGTGAGTCACCAGACAACCCGGGTGCCCACCCGTATGCGGCAGACGGCGTCTCGATGTGGTCGGCTGCCAGGCCGGCGTACCTGCGAGACCTGCGCGGCGAAACCGGTGTCAACACCGAGAAGATCAGCATGGGAGCGCGGACCGTCAACGGCACCAAGTTCGATGTGGACACCCCCACGTTCAGGCTCAACGCCGACGCGGTGCAGGACTGGTCGATCAAGGGCGCCGTCAACCATCCCTTCCACCTGCACGTCTATCACTTCCAGGCCCAGGCCGGCTGCGGCGGCGACTTCGAGGAAGGCGAGTACTACGACACGATGGCCGGCAACTGCAACGTGCGCTTCGACATGACCGCCGCCGTCGCGTACCAGGGACGCACGATCATGCACTGCCACATCCTCACCCACGAGGACGAGGGCGCCATGACGTGGATGGACGTCGTCGGTGGCGAGCCACCGCCAAGCTTCCCCGCCGGACAGGGTTACAGCGCCTACTACTCGCTCGCACCGGCAGACCCGCCCGCAGCTCCCAGCGCACTCAGCGCAACTGCGGTGTCCAGCTCAGCCATCGATCTGACGTGGACGGACAATTCGAATGACGAGACGACCTTCAACATCGAGCGTTCCCTGGACGGCGCCGTCTTCATTGATCTTGCGTCCGTCGCAGCCGATGTCACCAGCTATGCGGACACCGGACTGAGCCCGGAGACCACGTATTGGTATCGGGTGAACGCGGAGAACACCGGCGGCACCTCGGCCTGGTCCAACACGGCCTCGGCGGCCACGCTGGCCGACACCGGGCCCACCTCGGTCACGGTCGGCTCTGTCACGGTGATCACGGTGGGCGCCGCGAAGGGGCTCAAGCGAGGCCAGGCGACGGTCGTGGTGGTCGATGACCTGGGCGGACCCGTGGCGGGCGCCACCGTGACCGGCGACTTCACCGGCACCTTCAACGAAGCCGGCGTCTCTGGTCCCCTGACCGATGCCACGGGCACCACGTTGATCGAGACCAACGGCACGGCAAAGAAGCCATCGGTGACGTTCTGCGTCACCAGCATCGGGCACCCGACCCTCAACGACTGGGAGGGCGCGGTGTGCGACTCGAGCTAGACGCCCATCCCTCCAGGTGAGCGAGGTCGGCGCCTCAGCGTTTCGGGTCGAAGCTCGCCGCCGGCTTGGCATCGATGACGCTGCTCGTCTGGGGCGCTCCGTCTGGACGCTGTACTTTGCGTCGACACACGTGTCGTCACCTCATGACGGAGACGACCCGGATGCGAAGCCTGCCGGTGGACCCGCTGTCTGGTCATTCGGCACTAGGCAGGTGGGATCGGCCCTCATAGCGCCGAGATGACACAGCGAGTGGGAGTTCCCCATGCCGATCGGTGTTGGTCTCCTCGTCCCGGCGAACTATCGGGTTGCGGAGTTGCGGCTCATTGCTTGGATCCCCACGGTCCCACCGCTCGGTAGTCCGTCCGACTACGAGGCTGCGTGGAGAACCGTCGTCGTCGCCGCCACCGACGTCGGCCGCGACCCCTCAGCGATAACGCCGTCGCTTCGTGCCCTGATGGTGGTCGCACCCACGACAGCCGCCGCCGAAGCGCTGCTCCGAAGCACCCTGGTCAGGTATTGGGCGCTCGCCGAGACCCCAGGGCGTGGTGGAACGATCTCGGGCTGGAGCACCCCTTCGGGCCCCAGTACCGCGGGTACGTGGAACTGCTCCCCGAGCGCATCGAGCGCCGCCAGCTCGATGCAGCCATCCGGCCGACCCGCGCCGACATCGTGCGGTCGTGCTACCTACACGGAACGCCACGTGACGTTGAGAGACAGATCCGCGAGTACGCAGATGCCGGGCTCCGCCACATCGTCCTGGCGCCCATATCGGCCTTAGGCGGACAGCGGCACCAGAACTACGCCGTCGCTGCTTCTGCCCGCCTGATACGCCGGCTCCGGCGCTGACCTTTCAGGTCGCTACTCCAGGCAGCGACTGGGGGCACACGGCCGCTTCACAATCAGCGCCCCAGCACCGACGCCGGCGCAGCCGTCAAGACCTCTACGACGACTCCGCAAGAAAGGTTTCGGCAACCGAAGACTCACTCTTCCCTCGAGAAGGTCGAGTTCTGGGCGAACGGATGGTTCTGCCTCCACGACATCTATGCGAGCTGCTCGACTCGCAACAAGAGGACGCGGTGTTCGACGCTGCCGTCACTCGAGGGCGCGTCTGAGGAACGCCGCCATCTGGGCCCTGGTCACGATCTCGTTCGGGCAGAACTTGGTGTTGTCGGGCGGGTTGCACCCTTTGGTGACTCCAGCGGTGCCGAGCTTGTCGATGTCCGTCTCGAAGACGTGGCCGTCGTCATCGATGAACAGGTTGCCTCCGCCGTCGTCGTCGTAGCCGAGGGCGCGGACGAGGAAGGCTGCCATTTGGCCCCGGGTGACGTAGGCGTCTGGGCAGAACTCGGTGTTGTCGGGCGGGTTACAGCCCTTCGTGATGCCCTCGTCGGCCAGCCATTCGATGTCCTCGACAAAGAGATGATCGGCTGGGACGTCGTTGAAGGGTGCACCGTCTGATCTCTCCCACAATGGGATGATCACAACATGATCCGCCAAGATGTTCTCGGCCTCGTTCACGTACCCGAGGATCTCCGCTTCGTCGGCGGTTGCCTCCATGAGGTCGACCAACTCGGCGAAGCGAGCAGTGTCGGCGTCGATAACCGACGAGTCCGGGGTACCCCAGCGGTAGTAGTTGAAGCCGGCGGGTGGCGGGCTGTCCGGATCGAACACATCGTGGATGGCCTTCAGGTCGTCGATGCTCGGGGTGCCGACCCAGGCCCAGATGCTCGTATCGAACGTTCCCTCGTCGAGGGTCGGGCCGAAGAGCACCGCCGGGTCTTCGTGCTCCTCGACGTAGTTGATCCCGACCGCGGCCAGCATGTCGCCGATCATGGCCGAGGCAGCGAGGCGGGTCGCATTGTTGTCGGTGGTGGTCATCACCACAGTCGGTGGGTTGGCCGCACAGTCACGAGCGAGCTGGGCGCAGAGACCATCGAGCAGTGCCGTTGCCTTCCCCGGGTTGTAGTCGTACTGCGCCCATGCATCCGTCGACCACGCTTGGCTGAAAACGGACACATACGAGTCGAGTGGAATGCCGTCCGCGGCCGCTGCCAGCGCATCGCGATCAATGGCGTGGGCGACGGCCCTGCGGAAATCGACGTACTCGTTCCACGAGGCCGCATTCCGATCGAGACGGCCCGGCCCGAACTGGAACGCCAGGTGTTCCATGACGCCGGTTCCGGCCGCGGCGATTGGCGCGTTCTCCTGCGACTCCGCCGTGACGGCGGATGATGGCTCAGGTGGAAGAGCAACCATCCCGGTCGCGATAACGAATGCAACGATCAATCGATGGAACATCGGAACCCCCTAACAGTCCGACGATGTGAGTCTCGGAGGCCCTCCCCTCCGCAGTCCCGATTCGCCGACCGAGGATTCTCCGATCGAGCGCTTCATTGAGCGCGCCACTACCTCAGAATTCCCCAGAGCAAACTCGGCGTGGCTCGGGACTCACCACCCCTCCCGGGCAGTAATCGCGTCGTCTCGGTCCGTTGCCATGCTGTGTGGTTGCTGCGGGTTGCGCAAGGGGCGTTAGACCTCTTCAACTACCGTCTTGCCGTCACCGGTCGACTTCACCCCGCAGGCGTCGACGGTTGTAGCTCCGTGGGCTCTACTGGGCGCTGCCCTGGGCTGATCCCGTCACTTGCACGAGTCCGTCACCGGTGTCGTCGGGCAGGAACAGCGAGCAATGAACCGTACGATTGCCGTCATCCCAGAGATCGGGGCCGGGAGCAAACACCTGGACAGCCCACTGCGAGTCGGTGAAGGGGGCTCTCACATACTCCTCGAAGAGAGGGCTGCACCGATCCCGCGCAGTGGCGAGAATCTGCTCGTCGCCGGGGTAGGCGACACCACCGACCGTGATGGCCGCAAATATCTCGAGATCGTGCGGCTCGGAGCAGTCGACCTTGGTGACGGAAGCGAACTCGATGTCGTCCGGCTGCAGCAAGCAGTCACCGACTTCGAGATCGTCGGTGGCCACCGTGTCGTCGAAGAAGACGTTGCCCAGAGCCACGAAGACCAGGAAGACTGCGATCAGAATGAGCAAGGGTCGCTGCTTGCGGCCCGTTTCCTGCAGATCACCCTCCGGAGCGCCGAGTGGCACGTCGTCGTCGGCGTTCTCCGGTTCGAACAGCCCACTCCGGTCGTCGTCAGCCTCGGCTGATTCCCCTGAGGGATCAGACGTGGAAATCGAGTCGGGACGAGGAGAGGGCTCCGCCGCATCGGGCTGGGGGCGATCGCCGGCGAGCCGGAGCAGTTCGTCGACGGTGAATCCGGCGATGCGGCCCGCGTCGTCCGTCTCCTCCGAGACGTGCCGGTCAGTCGGGGGAGCGGCAGGCCGGTCGAAATCGGTGTCTTCTGCCAGCCTGTCTGCGGCTTCCCGGGTGAGCCGCGCCGACGGTGATTCCGAGCTGTCGTGTTTGGGTAGCCCCTCGCGCGCCCGACGGATGAGTTCTTCGGAGCTCAAGCCAGCAGGATCGTCTTCACGCACGATGCCACCATCCCTTTGCGGCCATCCCTATGCGGTCCGTCGGCCACCACGGCGCAACAGCCGTCAGGCTACGGCGCAGGCGTCACGTAGGACCATACACGGGGATGGCGGCGCCATTGATCACCTGCGACCCGGGGCTGGCGAGAAAATCGATGACCGAGGCGATCTCTGCGGGTTTTGGCCAGTTGACGTAGTCGGCGTATGGCAGCGCCTGTCTCGTGGCCGCAGTGTCGATCACGGAGGGGAGGATCGCGTTGGCCGTGATCTTCGTGTCGGCGAGCTCGTTGGCGACGGACTTGGTCAGGGCGACCACGCCGGCCTTGGCGACGTTGTAGCTCGACTGCCCGGTGGGGGTGTCGAACGCCGCCCGACTCCCGACGGTGATGATCCGTCCGAAGTCGCGTGCCATGTGGGGAAGACCGGCTCGGATCGTGTAGAAGGCAGAGCGAAGGTTGAGATCGATCATCCTGTCGAAGCGGACGTCGTCCGTCTCGGCAACGTCGCGACCTCCGGCCCATCCTCCGACCAGCGAGCACAGGATGTTGATCTCACCAAACGTCTCTCCGACCTGCTTCATGAACCGCTGCAGGGCTTCGGGGTCGGTGCAGTCGACCCGGCGCAGCAACCATTGCTCGTCATCCAGGTTGACCAGATCCTCCAGTATCTCGGCTTCCTCGGGGACGAGATAGGTGATGGCGAGGCGAAAGTTGCGCCGGACCAGTATCGGCACGAGAGCACGTCCGAGCTCGCCCGTGCCGCCGGTCACCACGGCCACCTGTGCATCCATGGGGATCACGTTAGTTGGCCGCTACGGGCTGATCCGTTTGAAGGCCTCCGCCATCTCCACGCCAACCCGTGCGCCGGTGTCGGTGGCCCGCTGCCGGATCCGAGCTGCGAAGGCATCCCGTGCGGCGGCACCCGTTGCAGCACCTCCCATGGTCGTCGTTCCTTGCGAGGTGTGGCACAACAAGGCGGCGATCTTGACGTCGATCCAGTCGGTGACGGGCTCGTAGTGATCCGGTTCGTCTGCAGACCACAGCAACAGTGCAGCGGGCCGGTGAGCCGGCAAACCGAGTTCGGGATGGAAGAGATGGTCTCGCGCCGACACGACGCCGTCGGTGACGGCAAAGCCGGTGGCGCGGTGATCCGGGTGGAGCTGGTAGCGCTGCCACGGGTCGTGGCTGAGCACGACATCCGGTCGCTGGGTGCGGATGTGGCGCGCCATCTCGATGCGCAGCGCCCGGCTGTACTCGAGCTCGCCGTCCACCTCGTCCAACTGCAGCACGGACTCGGCCCCCAGCGTGGCGGCGGCGGCGAGCTGTTCGTCGCGGCGGCGCTGGGCCAGGTCCGCTGGGTCGATGTCGGGATCCCAGCTCCCCTTCGAGCCGTCGGTGACCACCAACATCGTCACGGCGGCGCCTTGCGCAGCCCACTTGGCGATCGAGGCCCCGGCTCCGAACTCGATGTCATCGGGATGGGCGCCGATGGCCAGAACCCGCTCCGGCACGGAGAGCGGTGCCGGCGCATCGCGGAGCTCGCCGTGGAGATCGGTGGGCTCGTCGGTCATGAGCCGCCGGGAGAGGCTTCGATGACTTCCAGCACCGACCGCAGCCACCTGCCGCTCCGCAATGACCGCATCACCGCCAGGTCGTGCGGCGTGTCGAGATCGTGGGCCAGCCCGGGTCGGGTCACCACGGCGGCCCCGGACAGCCGGCGGAGGTGGCGGATGAAGCTCCCTGCTCCGTAGGAGAAGTCGAGCGAACCCGACGCCGCTATGAGATTCGTCCCGCAGTCGTGGGCCGGAGCGACGACACCGGGGCGAGAGTCCAGCGCCGCCCATGCGGCCTCGAAGTCGGCCTCGGTGGCGAGGGGAAGGTCGGCATGGACCACCGCCCAGGCCTCGTTGCGAGCCGCACCGGCGACGGAGTGCGCCGCCCGGTCGAGTCCCGGCGGGGCCGCCAGCTGCTCGGGGAGGACGTCCAGATGCAAGGATTTTGCCCAGCGCGCCACGCCGTCATCACTGGTCACGACGATCGGGCGTGCGCCCGAGAGGGCGATCATCGATGTGGTGCGTGCCGCCACCGTCCGCCCCAATGTCGAACGTTGCTTGGCGTCGAGCACGCTCGCCAACCGTTGTTTGGCGACGCCAAAGGGCTTGATGGGTACGCCCACGATGGCCGGGATCATGGCCGGAGCCTAGAACGGACGAACGAGGTGGCTTTCGGGATACTGCTTCATCACCAAGGAATCGTTGCTGCCCCGGTAAGCTCCGCTCGTGAAGCGCAAGACCAAGATCATTGCGACGCTTGGTCCGGCGGTGGATTCGTACGAGGCCATTCGAGAGCTGATCTCCGCCGGCATGAACGTGGCGAGGCTCAACTTCTCGCACGGCACCCACGACAACCACGAGAAGTTCTATCGCTGGGTACGGGAGGCCTCCGAAGAGCTCGACGTCGCCGTGGCGGTACTCCAGGACATCCAGGGCCCGAAGATCCGTGTCGGCACGTTCCCCGACGGCAAGGTCGAGCTGGAGAGCGGACACAACGTCGGGCTGGTGCACGGCGAGGGCGAGGGGTCCGCCAGTGAGATCCGCGTCCAGCATCTGGACGACGCCGATCTGGCTCCCGGCGCACCGATCCTCATGTCCGATGGACTCATCAGCCTCGAAGTGATCTCGGTGCGGGGGGGAGCCATCACGGCGCGGGTGCTGGAAGGGGGTCCGCTGACCGACCACAAGGGCGTGGCGTTTCCGGGGACTCCGATCCGGATCCCTGCGGTGACCGACAAGGACGAGGAGGATCTCGCCTTCGGCGCCGATCTCGGCGTCGACTACGTCGCCGCATCCTTCGTCTCCTCCGGTGCAGACATCCGGCGGGTCAAGCGGCTGACCCCCGACACCCCGATAGTCGCCAAGATCGAGAGCGCGGTGGGTTACGGCAACCTCGACGACATCCTCGAAGAAACCCACGCGGTGATGGTGGCTCGTGGCGATCTGGGTATCGAGCTCTCGATGGAGGCTGTGCCGCGAGCCCAGAAGGACATCCTGGCGAGGACCAACCAGAAGGCGCGGGTTTCGATAACGGCCACCGAGATGCTCGAGTCGATGACCACGTCACGCCGCCCTACACGCGCCGAGGTCACGGACGTTTCCAGCGCGGTACTCGACGGGACGGATGTCGTGATGCTGTCCGCCGAGACGGCGGTGGGTAACCATCCGGCTCGGGCGGTCCGGATGATGGATCGGATCTGTCGTGAGGCCGAACAGAGCCCCGAATACGGCCGCGGCCCGGATATTCAGTTTCTCGAGGACCGGGCCCGCTTTGCGTCGGCGACCGCGCAGGCGTGCGTTGATGCGGCGGCCAATCTCGGGCTCGGCGCCATCGTCGGGTTCACCGAGAGCGGCTCGACTGCCCGGCTCCTCTCCAAATACCGGTCCCGGGCCGATATCTATGCGTACACGTCGCACGAACGAACCTACCGGCGGATGGCGCTGTATTCGGGGGTGACGCCGCTGCGCTTCTACCCGGTGAACTCGACCGACGAGATGATCAGCTATGCCGAACAGAATCTGCTGGCCGCCGGCATCGTGAAACCCGGTGACGGTGTGGTGATGGCGGCCGGCATACCGCCCAATCAGAGCGCCTCGACCAACCTGATGAAGCTGCACAGCATCGGCTCGACCACCGTCGGCGTTCCCAGTGGCGAACGGGAGCGATCGACCTGACGAGGTCGATCTCGCCTGTCGCCCGTCGAGCCGGTTTATCCTGACGCCGCTTCACCAGAGGAGTACGCGCCATGGGACAAACGATCGTCGTCGAGGATCGCACCGTTGTCGGCGACGTCGTCATGTTCGACACCGATCGGACCCTCACCGGTCAGGACGGTAGAGCGTATTCCAGCCTCGAGGAGGCGCGAGAATCCGACGAGTTCCCCGGCACCCTCGCCGTCCGGCTCTTCGAGGCAGGGCTGGGGGCAAATCACGTCTTTGTCGCCTCCAACCAGGTGGTCGTCCGTCGCACCGGTGGCTGGAGCGAAGAGCAGGTCGACAGTGCGGCCCAGGTCATCAGCGATCTGTTCCGCTTCTATCCCGGCAGTTGAGCGCTGACCGGCGCTACCCGCCACCCCCGTCATCGGGTGGCGGCTCGGTCGTCGGCGGTGGCGGCGCGGTTGGTGGCGGCGTCGTGGTCGGCGGCGGAGTGGTCGGTGGTGCCGTGTACGAGCCGATGGTGACCGTGACAGTGGCGCCTGGTTCGAGATAAGCACCCGCTGCGGAGCTCTGCGTTTGCACGAGACCGTTCTGGGCAGGATCTCCGACCTCGACCGTCCCGCCGTCGCCGATCTTGAAGCCGGCCGCTTCCAGCTTGGCGGTGGCATCGGCGAAGCCGAGCCCGATCACCGATGGCACCGGCAGGGGGCAGTTCACCTGCGTGCCGCTGGCCTCGCAAGGGTGCACTTCGATGATCTCGGGGCGAGGCTGGTAGCGGTGCACCCACTCCTCTTCGGTGACGGTGCCGTCGGGGTGTGTCATCGTGCGGGTGATCGTCACCGACCAACCCTGTGCACCGGTCTGGATGACACCGGGATTGCCCGGGGCTCGCGACGAGTCGGTGACGTATTCGGTCTGGGGGTCGGTGAAGTTGTAGCGCTCCGATAGCCCGCCGTCGCAATGCCGGCCGCCGTTGTTCCCGAAGAAGCTCACCGTGACGGACGTTGCGCTGTAGCTGGTCTTGATGATGACGAGAGCATCGCTGTCGTTACGGAACTGGATGTCTGGCTCCGGCCAGGAGATGGTTGCCTCTCGTCCTTCGGGGTACCGGCTGAAGTAGTAGCTGTGCGGGCGGTGGGCGACGTCCTCGTAACACCCAAAGAACACTGCGTTGTAGAACGTGGTGGCGAACTGGCTCACCCCGCCCCCGACGTCGTCGACGATCTTGCCACGAAGGATCATCGGCGCAGGGACGTAACCCTTCTCCTCGGTGCGGGGACCGACGTGGCCGTTGAGCGAGAAGACCTCGCCGGGCCACACGATGGCACCATCCACCGCATCGGCGATGAGGTGGATGTTGGTGACTCTGGGCTGCCCCGCGATGAACTCGGTGGTGAACGAGGAGACCTTGGCGATGGGACCCATCGCTCTCGCCTCCTCGGTGGTGAAACCGGGTTCGGCTCCGATCTCGAAGGGGAAGTCGCCGCGATCGGGCCCGGAGGACACCTCGGCGAGACGTTCTGCGACGAGGCCGACGTTGAGCAACGTCTGCGGGCGCGATTCCTCGAGAATGACAGCCTCGTTGTCGAGAATCCGGAACCTGGCATCCCGTGCCGGCTGTTCGATCGCAGTGCGCTGTGCCTCGAGCACACCGGCGAGCACGGCCGGGTCGAAGGTGAGCTCGAGCTGCGCCGGCGAGTTCATCTCGACCTCGGAACGCAACGCCTGCGCCAGCAGGTCAGGTGGGAACGACACGGTGACTTCCGGGTCGTCTGCCGAGAGGACCACCTCGCCGCTGATCATCCTGGTGCCCAAGAGCACGGCCTCGTCCACCTGGGCATTGGTGATCACCGGTTCGATGCTCTCGGTGGGGAGAGCCACCACGGTGCGGTTGACGGTCCCCAATGCCGAGCCGATCAGCCGGAGAGCCCGCGCCCGATCGATACCCTCACCGGCTCGTGGATACCGAGGTGTGACCGCGCCGTCCACCACGGTGATGCCCCCCTCGTCGGGGGGGCGCCCAATCGCCGCACTCTGCCACGCATCGAGGATCGAGCTCATCGCATCCTCGCTGTAGGTGGGCGGGGTCACGACGACGAGGGTGGTCGAGAACGACCGCACCCAGTCGGCGAACTGCGTGAAGAAGCCGCCCTGACGGCGGACCTGCATGGCGGTTTCCACGGCAGCCGCCTCGTCGATGTCGAGGGCCACGAGTTTCGGATCGAGATCGAACGGACGCCCCTTGACGGTGAACGGCGCCGGGGTGTCTTGCAGTTGCGCTTCGTATTCCTGCAAACGCTGCGTGGCGTCCTCGGGGCTCAGACCCCCGACGGGCACTTCGCCCGCCATCACGTTGGGGGCGATCTCGCCGTCGTTGAGGGCGCGGGCGAATGCGAACACGAGGAGCGGTAGCACGACGAACGCTACGGCCACCGTTCCGAGTAGCGCTATTCGAAATTGGCGGCTCATGCGGGAACTTGGAGGGGGTGTCTGGGTTGAGCTGGCTTGGCCGCCAGTGTACTGCGGCAACGCGCCTTGGTGATTCATGCCAAACCATGCCCCGGCCGGGCTGGGGAATCGGTACCGGGATCTGTCACACCTGCGGGATAGCATCGCAGCCAGACAGCGCCAGGAGGCTCTCGTGCTCACGTTTCCCCAGGTGGCGCCGGGAGCACCGGTGACCGTGTCGGCAACGCAGTACGTGACGTACCTGCGTTGTCCGGATCGAGCGCGCCATCGATCCCTGGGCGTGTACGACGAGGACAGCAGGCCGGCGTTGCGAGGCATGCTCGCCCATCGCCTGTTCTACCGCCACCTCACGGGTGCGGCGGTGACCAGCAAAGGCGTGTACCAGGTTTGTCTCGAGGAGATCGGAGAGCGGTACAACCACAAGCTGCCCCCTCTCGGACTGGCGAGGATGAGCACCTTGCGACCGCTCCTGGCCGAGGTCGGTGCGCTGTACGAGCGATTTGCCCAGGTCGACATGGCCGGCCTCAGCGAGGCGGAGATCGATCTCGTCCACCGACCCTTTCCCGGCGTGACGCTGCGGGGCACGGTCGATGCCGTGTTCGACGACGAGGCAGGGGTGCGGCTCGTCGACTGGAAGACCGGTGCATTGGGTGAGGTGGAGCACCAGCTCGACTTCTATTCGCTCCTGTGGGTCCTGGTACGGGGAGAGCTACCCGTCTCTGTCGAGGCATCGTCGGTCTCGACGGGAGATCGCTACGTGGCGCAACCAACCATCGACGGCCTCACCCAAGTCGCCCGGCAGGTAGCCCATCTGGTCGATGAGATACGCACGTCGCTTGGCAGCGGTGACCCGCTGCCCCGGGTGGCTGGGCCCTACTGTGCGTCGTGCCCGGTGCTGAGTGAGTGCGCCGAGGGTGCGGCTGCGGTCGAGCTCAATCGCTGAGCGTCGTTCCGCAACCCGGATTCGACCCGGCCGCCGGATGCCATACTTTCGGCTCATGTCCACGCTGCTGGCGCTTCATGCGCATCCCGACGACGAGAGCTCGAAAGGAGCCGGTACGGTCGCCAAATACGCCGCGGCAGGTGTGCGCTGTGTTCTCGTGACGGCCACCGGTGGGGAGGCGGGCGATATTCTCAACCCGGCCATGGATCGCCCAGAGGTGAAGGAGAATCTGGCTGCCTACCGCCACAAGGAGTTGCATCTCGCAGCGGGGATCATCGGGTATCACGAGGTCGTCGAACTGGGGTACCGGGATTCGGGAATGCCGAACACCGACCACAACGAGCATCCCGACGCATTCGTCAATGCCGACTACGAAGAGGTCTTGGAGAGAGTCGTGGCTCTGGTCCGCACCCACCGCCCCCGCATCGTGATGGGCTACGACGATCACGAGCGCTATCCCCATCCCGACCACCTGCGCATCCACCAGCTCGGCATCGATGCATTCCACGCCGCCGCTGACCCGGAGCGATTCGTCGGTGCGGGACCCGCCTGGCAGGTGGATCGGCTCGTTGCCCCGATCTTCGGGGTTCGCCGTTTGCTCACGCTGCATCAAGCCGCCGTCGACAACGGTTACGACTCGCCCTATGCCGCATGGATCGATGACGTGGATCACGCCGGCGACGATCACAAACCGCTCGTCCACGTGCCCATCCCCGACACGGTGGGCGTGAGCCGAGAGGCGCTCCGAGCCCATGCCACGCAAGTCGATCCCAACGGCCGCTGGTTCTCACTACCGATGTCACTGGTCGCAGAGGTGTACCCGTACGAGGACTTCGAAGTGCTCGCAGCCCACCAACCAATCCCCGAGGGAAGCGATGATCTGTTCGCCGGTCTATGACAAGGTGCGCCCATCTGGCGCACCTGTCGATCTGCTGTAATCCCAGCTATGCCCCCGATGTCGTCGCGAGCGTTGCGCAGTGCGCTCGAGGAAGTGGCCATCAACACGGAGACCCTGCAGGGTTTGCCGACAGACCTCGCCGCCACCAGGAGCGAGCTGTCCACAGAGGTGCGGCGTTACCTCGCCCCCCGCCTCGGCCAGCCGCCGGAACGGCTCGTTGTCGCAGTGGTCGGCCCGAGCGGTGTCGGCAAATCGGCACTGGTCAACGACATCGCCGGGCAGAAGGTGTCGGAAGAAGGTGCGCTGCGCCCAACGACCACCACCCCGGTGACCGTCACGGGGATGGTGTCCGAGGCCGACCGCAGCGGCTCGGGTTCGTCGTTGCGGCGACCTCGTTACGTCGAGTCGACGACGCTGCAGAAGCTCGTGGTGATCGACATGCCGGCCGCAGCACCGGTTGGCCGAATCCGTCCGGCTGATCTCGCCTTGGTCACCGTCTCTCCGGAGCGGTACGCGGATGCCGAGGTGTGGTCGTTGGTGAGAGGCCTCGATGCACTCGGGGTGGCGACCTGGATGGTCATGAACCGTTGCCACGGTCGCGGTGACGAGGCCGTCGAAGATCTGCAGACGATGACCAAGGACATCGGTGTCGATATTCCGGTTTTCGCAATTGCGGACCGGCAGCGCGTCCCAGCCCACATGATCGATGACGGTCTCGCCGAGCTGAAGCGCGCTCTCGTCAATGCCGGGATCACGGCAGCCGAGATGGCGTGGAAATCCGTTGTGCGACGTGCCGGCGCCGTGGTCAGCCTTGCCGACGACTTTGCGGCCGAAGTCGAGCTCTTGCGCCAGGAACGGCTGCGGTTGGAGTCGGCGGTCGTGGCCGGGTTCGACCCGGCAAACCACGCCGCGGCTTCGCTGGCGGGAAGCGGCGAGCTCGCCGCGAAGGCTGAGCAGGACTGGAAGGAGACCGCCGACGAGATCGCCGACCGGGTGATGTCTGACCTGGCGATCGCGGTGGCGGTGGTTGCGGCAGCGTGGAGGGAGACTGAGCTGGGCGCAGCGCTGCTCGATTCCTCCCACGGGCACGACCTGGCGGTGTTGCCCGACAGCTCCCACAACCACGTGCGCCAGCAATTGATCGGATGGCGGGACGAGCTGTCTCGCAACGTGAGGGCGAAGCTCAAAGGCAACCCTCGGCGAGCCAAGATCGACGAGCTGGTCGGTGCCGCTCGCATCCAGGCTCTCGGGGGTACCGTCAAGCTGGGTTGGTTTGCCAGACGTCGACTGACTGCACCGGTCGATGAGCTGGCGGCCGAAGCCCGTCGGCGGCTCGAACAGACTCTCGCCACGCTCGCCGACCACGATGCGGCCCGGTTTGTCAAACAGCTCGGTCCCGGACCCACCGATGTCGAGATCGCTTCCCTTGCGGGCTCGGTCGAACGTCTCGACACGTTGTTGCGGAGTTCCGGTGGTTGATCTCGCCGAGGTCTTCGACGCAAGCGAGCTGGTGATCGGGGCCGGTGAGACCCAGCTGGCTCGCAGCGAGGCGCAGGCCGCCAGGGCACAGCTGGACGACATCCGCAACCGGCTCGGCTACCTCGGGCGGACCTTGATCGTCGCGGTCACCGGTGGTACCGGGAGCGGCAAGTCCAGCCTCCTCAACGCCATCGCAGGTGAACAGGTGGCTTCCGTGAGCCGGCTTCGGCCGCACACCGAGGAGCCACTGGCGTGGATTCCGGCGGATGCCGACGGTGCCGTCGACCAGTTGCTCGACACGCTCGACATCGAACGTCGCGTCTCCCACGAACGGCTCCCAGGGATCGCACTCATCGATCTTCCCGACATGGATTCGGTGCGCACGTCGCATCGCATGCTCGTCGAGCAGCTCATTCCCAAGGTCGACGCCTTGTTGTGGGTCCTCGATCCGCAGAAGTATCGGGACCCGTTGTTGCACAACGAGTTCCTCGCGCAGATGACCCGTTATTCCCCGGAGACGATCGTCGTACTGAACAAGACGGACACCATGAGTCCTCCCGACGTGGAACGGGTCACCGAAGACGTGGCTCGGGCGTTGCGTGAAGACGGTTACGAGGAGCCGCCGTTGTTTGCGATCGCTGCGGCACCACCGAATGGAGCGCCGATCGGCATCGAGCCTCTCATCGATCTGCTCGGGGAGGAGCTGGACAAGAAGCGCACGGCCCGCGGCAAGCTGCTGGCCGACCTCGCCGAGCTGGTGAAGCAGATCGGCATGGAGGCTGGAGTGTGGGGCGGGGCACCAGTGGTCGACATGGACGACCAGTGGCGGGTCGCTCGCGATGAGGCTGCGGCCCTGCTGGCCGCGGGCGCCGAACCCGAAGATGCTGCCCGGCCTCTCAACGGCTTTGTCTCGAGCATCGCCGCCACCATGGGCGGTACCCACGGCTCGACCGTGGAGCGTCTGTTCGCTGCGGATCTCATCCGTGACGTGTGCCGGCAGATTTCTGCCATCAACCTGTCGGAGCCGGGTATCGCGGAGCGGCTCGATGTGCTGGTCGGAGACCAGCTCCGGGCCCAGCTGGCGCGTCGCGCCGAGCTGACCGCCGCCATCGCCGCCGCCCACATCTCGGTGCGCAAGATCGCAGCCTTCGAAGGCACGATGACCTGGTGACGAAGTACGGTTGGAGACGCTGTCTCAAACGGGCTTGAGAACGCGGAGACCTTGCGGTTCGGGAGTGACCTCGATCCAGTCGGTGGTACCGAGCAACTCCCCGTCTGCCTGGTAGCGGCTCGGCGGCTCGGCCTCGACCACGAGCTTGGCGGCATCGGCGAACAGGTGCACCCCGGGAATCTCATCGAGGTGGCGGCCCCGCGTGGAGCGCAGCAGGATGGGTATCGCCCTGCGCAACGACAGGGATTCGATGACCAACACCGCAAGTCCCGGTGTCGACTTGCGAGTGAGCCGCAGCGGCAGCTTTCCGAAGTACGTGTACGGGTCGTGCACCTGGACGAGCACGGCCACGGCATCGAGCCGCTCTCCGTCACAGGTGACTCGCAGGTTGGCCGGCCGGTGGCGGTAATTGGTGAACAGAGCCGATGCCGCCGACGTTGCGTAGTGGATCGATCCGAAGTAGTACTTCGAAGCCGGGCGTTGGTCTGCGATGTGGACCATGTCGGCGTCGTATCCGATCCCAGCGGCGAACACGGCGTACGCAGAGCGCGCCCCTGTTGGCGAGGACGTGGCCACGTGAGCGAGAGGCATCGTCACCGGCTCGGCCGTCACCAGCGCCTCCGCACACGCCACCGGTTTCGCCGGCATCCCGTAGATCCGAGCTACGACGTTCGTCGTACCTGCGGGGATGATTCCGAGTGCCGTCTCGGTGTTGGCGATCCCGTTGGCTGCATGGTGCACCACGCCGTCTCCCCCCATGGCGACGACTCCATAGAACCCGTCGGCAGCCGCATCGGCGCACATTCTCTGATTCTCGGCGGGGCTGGTCGGCCACACGGCATCGACGAGGTAGCGCTCCCCCAGGATGCGAGACACGTGGCGATGGAGAGCTCCGGTGAAGCCGGAGGCGGCCGGGTTGGCGACGAGGAGGACACGCTGCACCCGGGGAGGCTACCCGGCGAGCGGTCGGCACCAAGCCTGGCGGCGCCCAGACGGTCGTCGTGGCGGTGCGGGTGAACCGGGTTGTCTCGACTCGATGGGATAATCCTTGCTCCTCGGCTGACGGTTTCGGGCAGTGAAGACATGCATCGTGTGCGCGCACGCAGCAGATACGCCTTTCGGGCGGCGATCGCTATTGGGGGCATCGTGTTGCTCCTGGCCGGATGCGCCGCCAGTGACGGGGTGATCACCGACGCCGCACTCGGCGTGCCGACGTCACAGCCGTCCAGCACGACCACAACCACCATGCTCCCGGTGGTGTCGGTCGCTGCGCCCACCCAGCTCGACACCGGTGTGGTCGAGGTCGGTGGCGACGGAGCTGCCTTCTCGGAGACACCGGGGGGTGAACCCGTGGCGAGGATTGCCGCCGGCATCGTCATGGGCTTCTCCCGCCAGGTGGGGTCGTTCTTCGAGGTCGTCAACACATGTGATGCGACAGGATGGGTGAGCGAAGACGAAGTCACCGTGACCCACGCTTCGGCTGCGGCAGCGCCCGGGCCCGGGTTCGACGTGCGTCGGGCGACCATCGTGCTCGATCCCGGTCATGGAGGCCGGGATTGGGGCGGGGTCGGCGAGTCGGGTCTCAGCGAGAAGGCCGTGAATCTGGACATCGCCGAGCGGGTGCGCACCTTGATGTCCGGGTCGACCGATGTGGACTGGGAAACGAGTGAGATCACAACAGGCGAGACGATCCCCGCCTTTGGGAAGGTGTGGCTGACCCGTGATCGAGATGCCCCGGACGAGGGCGACATCGAGCTCGGACTCGGATTCCGGTCGGCGCTCGCCAATGCAGCAGGTGCGGACGTATTCGTCTCCATCCACAACAACACGGTGCCTCGGATCGACACCGAGATCCCTGGAACGGAGGTGTACTACTCGGTGTCCACAACCGGATCGGACCGGCTGGCGTCGCTCATCTACGAGGAGGTGCTCCGGAGCTTCCAGTCGTTCGAGGCGGACTGGCGCGGCGGCGAACTGTTGGGCGCCCGGGCGAGGGTCGACCCGGACACCGGGGATGACTACTACGGCATCTTGCGTCGCGCCGCGATGCCTGCCGCCATCGTCGAGGGGGTGTACATCAGCGAGCCGGAGGAGGAGGCGCTTCTCCGCACCGATGAGTTCCGTCAGGCGTATGCCGAGGGTGTGTACCGGGGCGTCGTTCGCTTCTTGACGACCGACGAAACCGGCGACGCCATCCTCGAGCCGGAGATGTTCTTCGACGACTCGGGGACGGTCGACAGCAGTGGGTGCGAGCTGGCGGTGCAACCCGAATGAGACGCACGCTCGTTGCCGGCCTGCTGCTGGCTGTGTCGATCACGGCCGTTGCCGGGTTGACTGCGGCGACGCAGAGGTCGCCTTCGCCCGACCGGGTCGTGACCACGAGCACGTCTCCGCCCTTGCCGGATGCGGCCGACGTCTCGACGACGGCCGCACCTCCCACGACCAGCCAGCCGCCGCAGACGACCACGACCCGCCCGGTGGCGGATCCGGTCCCCGTTGCGAGTGAGCCGCTACCGCCCCCACCGCCGCCGGAGCCGGCGCCGCTTCCACCGGCTTTCAACCAGGGGCTCGTCACGGTCGCGGCCGGAGGCGCCGATCTCGCCGTGACCCCGGGCGGCGAGCCGATCGTACGGCTACGCGAGGGTGTGGTGCTGCCGGGGATCGCAGTGAACGCCGACCGCAGCTGGATTCAGGTGTATCACATGTGCGATGAGACGGCATGGGTGGACGCCACCCAGGTGGTTGCGGAGCTGCCGGCCCCGGGTGGCGACGTTGGTGCGGGCTTCGACTTGGCCGATGCGGTTCTCGTGATCGACCCTGGTCACGGTGGTCCATCGAACACCGGGGCCGTCAGTCCCGACGGGCTCGCGGAGAAGGAGAACAACGTGCTCATCGCAGCCCGGGTCCGTGATCTCCTGAGTGAACCGCACAGCATCGACTGGGAAACGGGGCGGATAGTCGATGGGGACGATTACCCGGCGGCGGGGCGGGTCGTGGTCACCCGGAGCGGTGCCGGCGCCGCCGCCGACTACGAAGCCGGCCTGCGCTTTCGTGCCCGGCTGGCCAGTGTGATGAATGCACATGCTCTCGTTTCGATCCACACGAATGCCGGGTGGGAGATTCCCACCCCGGAGCCGGGGAGCGACGTGTACTACCAGTCGCAGAGCGAGTTGGCCGCCGAGTCGCGCCGGCTGGCCGTGTTGCTCGTCGAGGAGTTTCGGCGCAGCTTCGCTCCTTTCGAGGCCGATTGGGTCGGCACCATCGAAGTCGGTGCCAAGTCCCGAATCAGCCCGCGCGACGGCGTGAGCCAGTACTACGGCATCCTGAAGAACTCGCTCGTGCCCACGGTGATCGCCGAAGGAGCCTATATCGCCAACCCGTCGGAGGCCGCACTCCTGCGCACTCCGGAGTTTCAGCAGGCCTATGCCGATGCGGTGTATCGAGCGCTGGTCAGGTTCGTCACGACCGATGACCCGGGAGACGCTCCGAGCTACGACCCCGAGGTGTGGAGCGGCCGCGCCGGGAGTGGCGACGCCCGCCCGGATTGTGTGCTTCCGGCCCAGCCGTGAGCGCATGCGGCTGGACAAGCACGCAAACGCCGGCCGGCTACATCTCACCGGCCGGCTGCTCAGAAGTCCCCCGGATACTTGAGCCGGTCGACCACGGCACCGTTGGGGAGCTGCAGGATCACGGTGTCCCCGCCGTTGGACCACACCGCGTCGTCTGCGCACCAGAACAGGTCGACTTCATCATCGTCGCCACATCCGGTGCGGAGCAGTACGGTGGTGCCCGCTTCGAGCACGTGGTCGGGAAAGCGGTACCGGTGCCGTGACGATTCGTCACGGATCACCCAACCGGCGAGCTCCACGGCCGTGGGTCCACGGTTCACGATGCTGACGAGCTCCTCTCGGGAGTTCTCGAAGTCGCGTCCAGGTGGGTCGTACCGGATGTCGCCGATGCGGATCGACGGAAGCGCGTCGGCTGCGCCGCATGCGGATGCCGACCACATCCCCAAACCGGTCTCATAGGCGGCGTCTTCGGCGGCGACGAGATCGGGCTCACCGGCGGAGCCACTCTGCAACGCCAGAGCGTTGCCGCTCGCCACTTGGGCACGATTCACCCACACACCGCCGGCGAAGACGTCTCGGAGCAGGCGCCCGAAGTGGTCGCGGTCGTCGTCGCCGGCCGGGCGCACCACGATGGCGGTGTCGGCGAGCAACCGGCCGAGCGCGGTCCGGGACGCATCGCCGTGGCACTCGTCGATCTCTGGTGCATTGATCCCAACCAGCCGGACCTCCGCTCTGCCTGCGCCCAGGTCGACTGCGAGCGAATCTCCATCGAGAACGGCGATGAGCGTGGCTGGGGTTCCGTCCGGGTTCTCGACGCCCGGCGTGACCGGGACGGGCGCCCCGGTCGAGGTGACGGAGGGCGACCAGTCGCCTCCGCTGGGGGCCCCTTCGCTCGACGTGCCACCGGATGGCTCGCCACATGCTGCCGCCAGCAGCGCTGCGGCAAAGAGCGTGGCCGCAGTGGTGCGAGAAAGGCAGGTCACGCGGCCACGGTAGCCCGCCGATCCGTCAGCTCCGGGTTGCCGATACTCTGGTCGGCATGCGAATCCTCGTCGTTGAGGACGAACCCGATCTGGCCGGCGCCATCGCCACCGGCCTGCGCCGCGAGGGCTATGCGGTGGACCTCGCCGCCGACGGTGCAGTGGCGATGGGCAAGCTGGAGTCGACCGAGTACGACATCGTTTGCCTCGACCTGAATTTGCCGGACGTCGATGGCCTGGAGGTATGTCGCTGGATCCGGAGAGGGAACGGTCTCGCCGATCCCGAGCCACGGGTGCTCATGCTCACCGCACGAGACTCGCTGGAGGAGCGGGTAGCGGGGCTGGACGACGGGGCCGACGACTACGTGGTGAAGCCGTTCGCATTCCCAGAGCTGCTGGCACGGATCCGCGCCCTGGCTCGCCGCGACGTCGCCGCGCGCGGTTCCGTCATCGAAATCGGAGGTCTTGCGCTCGATGCGGCGCGGCGAGTTGCCCAGTGGCGCAACCAGCCGCTCGATCTCACCGCCAAGGAGTTCGCCCTGTTGCGCTACTTCATGTTGCACAGCGACGAGGTGCTGTCATCGGAGCGGCTCTTGGAGCACGTCTGGGACGAGCACGCCGACCCGTTCACCAACACCGTGCGAGTGACCGTGTCCAATCTGCGGCGCAAGCTGCGCACCGCCGGGGCGGGTGAGCCGATCGAGACCGTGGTTGGTGCGGGGTACCGGCTGTCCGGCGATTTGTGATGTCGTGGAGCGAGGGGATCTCCGTATTCGTCCGGTCGATCCGGTTCCGGCTGGCCTTGACCTATTCGCTGGTCGTCTTCGGCCTCCTGTTCGTGGCCATCGCCGCGGTCAACTTCGCCCTCTCGCAATCGCTCGGGGATCCGGTGGTGACCGATGCCGTTCGCTACACCGCCCAGGTGGGTGAAGACGGCAGGACCCTGCTGGTCGATGTCGACGCCATCTCGCTCGAGGAGGAGATCAACCGGCGTGCGCTCGCCGAGTTGCGTCGCTTCTCGTCTTTGGCGCTGCTCGTGCTGTTCCCGATCTCCATCGCCGCCGGCTGGGTGGTCTCCGACCGAGCGTTGCGACCGATCGGACGCATCACATCGGTTGCCCAGGAAATCCAGGCGACCGACCTGTCGCGCCGCATCGATCTCGGCGGTCCGGACGATGAGCTCAAAGAGCTGGCCGACACATTCGATGCGATGCTCGATCGAGTGGAGGCCGGGGTCGAGGGACAGCGAGCGTTCATCCAGGACACCTCACACGAGCTGCGCAATCCGCTGGCGGTGATGGCGGCGAATCTCGACGTCGTGCTCGCCGACCCTGCAGCGACGGTTGACGACCTGAGGGCGAGTGCGCAGGTGGTGCGCCGCACAGTCGACCGGGCAACCAGGTCCGTCGACGACCTCGTCGTGTTCGCCCGTCGTGATGTTCCCGAGAGCGTGCGTGAGCAGGTCGCCTTGCGCAGGATCGCTGAGGAGGTGATCGAGGAGTACGCGGGTCCACTCGACGAGGCTGCGCTTTCGGTTGCGTTCTTCGGCGCCGAGGTGGTGGTCGCTGCGGAAAGGGCGGGCATGAAGCGAGCTTTCGCCAACCTCGTCAACAACGCAGTGCGGTTGACCAGACCTGGCTCGGAGTTGCGCATAGGAACGGGGGAGTATTCCGGGTTTGCCTGGCTGGGGATCGACGATCAGGGACCGGGCATCGATCCGCGCCATCACCAGGCCGTCTTCCAGCGATTCTGGAGTGGCGACGACACCAGCCTTCGCTCCGAGCGGCGCACGGGGTTGGGGCTCGCCATCGCCAAGCAGATCGCGCAGGCTCACGGTGGCGATCTCACCGTCCGCTCGGTGCGGGGTGCCGGTGCCGCTTTTGTGCTGTGGCTCCCCACCACCCCGGGTCTGGACCGCACCCTCATCAGCGACGACGGCATCCACGCCACCTGGGACCCGTTCGCAGCCCAGACGGCATGACGATCAGGCCGCGGTGCGTCTCGACACGCGCAGCTACTCCGAGCAGGTGGTGCGGGAAGGGGACGGAACTCCGTGGAGTCCGCCTCGCTGCGGGATGCAGCGACCTGTGCGGTGCATCCCCCCGGGTACCGACGCCCCCGCAGGCGCATCTTCAAGGTGCGTGGTCACTTGCCAGCGAAGGGGGATGCTCGAAGGGGGAGAGGCTTTGCCGTCCCCCTTCGATCTGATCGCAGCGACTTGCGCGGTGCGATCAGCAGTGATCGATGCGGCCGGAGGCCGCACGTATTGAGCGAACGCAGTGAGCGACAACTCGATCGAGGCCTGCCTCGATCGAAGCCCTACACCGACCGCGTCATCCCGCCGTCGACGCGGATGTTCTGGCCGGTGATGTAGGCGCCACCTGCAGAGGCGAGGAACGCGATGGTGGCGGCGATCTCGACGGTCGAGCCGTAGCGGCCCAGGGGAATCCGTTTCCGGAATTCCTCGCGCTCGGGGAGGCTGTCGATGAAGCCGGGCAGCACGTTGTTCATCCTGATGTTGTCGGCTGCATAGGTGTCGGCAAAGAGCTTGGCGTAGGCGGCAAGACCGGCGCGAAAGACTGCCGAGGTGGGGAATACCGGGTCCGGTTCGAAAGCGGCGAAGGTAGAGATGTTGACGATCGCCCCCGACCGTTGCTCCTGCATGATCGGTGTGACGAGACGCGTCGGACGCACGACAGACATGAAGTAGACATCCATACCGCGGCGCCAATCGTCGTCCGCCAGCTCGATGATCGGAGCGCGGGGGCCGTGGCCCGCGCTGTTGACGAGCACGTCGATTCGCCCCCACGAGCTCATGGTGCGGTCGACCAGCTGCTGCAGATCGTCGTTGGATTCATTGGAGCCAGTGACGCCGACACCGCCGAGCTCCCCGGCGAGGCTCTCGCCCTTGCCCGAGGAGGACAGGATCGCCACGTGGTAGCCGTCTGCGGCGAAACGGCGTGCGGCCGCGGCCCCCATCCCGCTCCCACCGCCGCTGACCATGGCTACCTTCGTCGACATCGGGCAACCCTAGGGGCCGGTGGACAGCGCCACCACCGACCCACACCGTCACGAACTTACGTTGCGTTTACCTCTCGCCACGTACGTTCGGCCCAGCTGTACAGAGGCGCCGCCGCGGGCGGTGCGAGTGGAGACGATGGGAGCCCGGGCTACATGACCCTCGACGCGGACACTCGACGTTCGATTTCCACAGGCCGATCGTGGAAGGACCTGCCGGAGGCTCCGCCGGAATCCGATCGGATTCCCGAAGTCCCGCCGGGTGATCCATATCGGGGAGCGGTGTCTCACGAGCACGATGCGGTAACGACGGCGACCGACACGATTCCGTTGCCGGTGGCGCCGCCACCGGTGGCACCACCGCCGCCAACGCCCGGCGGGGAGCGCAGTGTCTGGCCCTGGCTCATCGGACTCGTGGTGATCGTGGGTCTGGCTGCGGGTGTCGTGTTGTGGTCGCCGTGGAGCGATGACATGACCCTCGCCGGAAGCCCGATCCCCGACGAAGTGCGCGACGCCATCGGCGCAGAGGTCGACGAGCCCATCGCCGCCGTTGCGGCCGATCTGCTGCCGTCGGTCGTGCAGATCGATCGGCTCGGTGCGGTGGGTTCGGGTTTCGTGTACGCCGAGAACCGGATCCTCACCGCCGCACATGTCGTGGCCGGGGCTCGGGAAGTGACCGTTCGCACATTCGACGGGCGCGAGTTCACCGGCACGGTTCTGGGTGGAGATCCCGTGGCCGACGTCGCCGTGGTCCACGTCGATGCCGATCTCGACCTGGCTCCGCTCGCCCTCGGGGAGACACCGCAAGTGGGACAACTGGCGATCGCCATCGGCAGCCCTCTCGGATTCGGACAGTCGGTCACCTCCGGGATCGTCTCTGGTGTGGATCGCTCGTTGCGGATCGGCAGCATCAGGCTCGACGGACTGATCCAGACGGACGCTCCCATCAACCAGGGCAGCTCCGGTGGGCCTCTCGCCGACCGCCGGGGCCGGGTGATCGGCGTCAACGTGGCCATCGCCACCGCATCGGGGGGCAGCGACGGTGTCGGATTCGCCATCGCCATCGACGAGGCCGTCGCCATTGCCGATCGCTTCACCATCGATGATCCCGATCCGGGTTCGCTCGACGGATCGCCCGGCGCCAGCGGGCCCTTTGGCGATCTCGACGGGGTGCTTCCGCCCGAGCTGCGTGATCTGTTCGACGGCCTCCTCGACCCCGGCGGCCAGATCGATCCCGATGGCCTGTTTGGTCCCGATGGCCTGTTTGGTCCCGACGGTCGGATCGACCCCGATGGTCTCTTCGGCCCGGATGGCCTGCTCGATCCCGATGGTCTCTTCGGCCCGGATGGCCTGCTCGATCCCGATGGCTTGCTCGATCCCGATGGCCCCTTCCGGCCGGACGGATCTCCTCCAGGATTGGGTGATCCCGATGAGCTCTCGGATGCGCTCCGCGATCTGCTCGACGACCTCATGGCACCCCAGGGAGGAGGGCTCGCACCCGACGACGGCGGTGCGACGCCGCAGCCCCCATCGAGCGGGGACCCCTTCGACGAGCTCACCGATGCTCTTTTGCAATGGTTGCTCGACGCGCTGGCCAACGGCTTCTCCGGCGACGGAGGCGCCTTCGAGTTCGACTTCTTCGGTGGAGGGAATTGATGGACGATTTCACCAAGCGTTCGGCCCAGCTCGAACAGGCGCTCTTCGAGATGCGCCGCGTCGTGGTCGGGCAAGACCGAGTGCTGGAGCGTCTGATGGTGGCGCTGCTCGCCGGCGGCCACTGTCTGCTCGAGGGTGTGCCCGGTCTGGGAAAGACGCTGACGCTGTCGACAATGGCAAGAGTGCTGGGCGGATCCTTCTCGAGGATTCAGTTCACGCCCGATCTACTTCCCTCCGACATAACCGGCACCCGGATCTACCTCGCCTCGCGTGAATCCTTCGATGTGGAGACGGGGCCGGTGCTCGCCAACTTCGTCCTCGCAGATGAGATCAACCGAGCTCCGGCCAAGGTCCAGTCGGCGATGCTGGAGGTGATGGCCGAGCACCAGGTCACGATCGGTGATCGCACCTTCCCTGCACCGGACCCGTTTCTGGTGATGGCCACACAGAATCCGATCGAGTCCGAGGGCGTGTACCCGCTGCCCGAAGCCCAGCGCGACCGTTTCATGATGCGGGTCCCGGTCGGTTATCCGTCGGTCGACGAGGAGCGCGAGATCGTCCGTCGCATGGATGTGCTCGCCTCGGCGGCGGAGCCGATACTCGACCCGGCCGACGTGATCGCGATGCAAGCTCTCACCAAGCAGATCTTCGTCGACCAGAAGGTGCTCGACTATGCGCTGCGCATCGTCACGGCGACCCGCCGGCCAACCGATGTCGGCCTTGGTCAGCTCGACGGGCTCCTCGAGTACGGCGCCAGCCCGCGCGCCAGCATCGCCCTCGTTCGCGGCGCCCAAGCCATGGCGTTACTGCGAGGTCGTGGCTATGCCCTCCCGCAGGATGTCTATGAGATCGCCTACGACGTGTTGAATCATCGCGTCGTGCTCTCGTACGAGGCCCTAGCCGACGGGGTGACCGTCGACGACGTACTCGTCGAGCTCCTCTCCAAGCTGCCGGCGCCCCGGATCACCGTGAACGAGCGCCACATGGAAGGGAACTGGGCGCAGCCGGTGCCGACACGCACGACGACGACACCCGGTGCGGTGGTCGCCCCGACGATCCCCATGGGGAACGAGTCCGACCGCCTCCCCGTCGCACCGCCGACCGAAGCTGACGCCGGCACCGATGTCGCACCTGGTGCCGGCGCGCCTGGTGCAGGTGCGGACGTCGAGCCCCTCGTCGCCGACGCCGATGCGACTGCTGAGCCCGGGGACGTGCCCGCACTTTCCGCCGATACGGTGGAGACCGAGCCGATCGGCGAAGCCGACCCACCCGAGCGGCCGTGATCTCCCCCACGCGGCAAGCGGCGCTGCGCAGCCTGGAGCTCAAGGTGATGCGGCGTCTCGACGGCATCCTTCAGGGCGACTACCGGGGTCTCATCCCCGGTCACGGCACCGATCACGGTGAGGCCCGCCAGTACATGCCAGGTGACGACGTGCGCCGGATCGACTGGAACGTGACGGCGCGAATGATCGAGCCCCACGTACGGGACACCATCGCCGACCGCGAGCTGGAGACGACCCTGGTCGTGGACGTCTCGGGGTCGATGTCGTTTGGTACGGCGCTCATGGAGAAGCGCGATCTGGCGCTGGCCGGCGCCGCCGCACTCGGTTTCGTCGTCTCCCGGGGCGGCAACCGGCTCGGCGCCCTCGTCGCCGGAGACACCGACCACTGGGTGCGCCACCGCACCGGTCGGTCGCATCTGCTCGGCATCCTCTCCAAGCTGGAAAACGCTGATCGCAACGCCGGAGAAGGCGATCTGGCCGTTGCTTTGCGGGCGGCAGAGCGTCTCGCCAAGCGTCGCGGCTTCGTTGCGGTCATCTCCGACTTTCTCGATTCCGGGCCATGGGAGAACGCGCTGCGCGGGCTGGCCCACCGTCATGACGTGCTGGCGATGGAGGTGGTCGATCCGAGGGAGCTGGAGCTGCCCGATGTGGGCACGATCACCCTGCAGGATGCGGAAACGGGGCGCAAACGCTTCGTGGAGACGTCATCGGCCGAGTTGCGTGCGAACTATGCCGAGGCCGCCGCCGAACAGCGCAACGAGCTGCGGCGCAGGATCCGGGCGACCGGGGCGCACCATCTCCAGCTCAGCACGGATCGCGATTGGGTGGCCGACCTGATCCGGCACGTGACGCTACGCCGCAGCGGTCACCAGACGGGGCGGCGGCCGTGACATTTCTCGAGCCGGGACGGCTGGCGCTGCTCGTGCTGCCCTTGTTGGCGCTCGTTGGCTATCTCGTCTCGTTGCAACGCCGTGAGCAATACGCGGTCCGGTTCACCAACCTCGACCTGCTCGACAAGGTCGCTCCCGAGACTCCCGGATGGCGCCGGCATGCACCCGCGCTTGCGTTGTTCCTCGGGCTCATTGCCATGGTGCTCGCCGTGGCCAAACCCGCCACGGCCGTCCAGGTCGCTCGTCAGGAGGCGACCGTGATCCTCACCATCGATGTGAGCTTGTCGATGGAGGCGGCCGATGTGGATCCCACCCGCATCGAGGCTGCACGGCAAGCGGCCCGCAACTTCGTGGAGCTGGCTCCGGAGGAGTTGAGGATCGGGATCGTCGCCTTCTCGGGTCAGGCGGTACCGGTGTTGAGCCCGACGACCGATCGCCAGGTGGCGCTGCTCGCCATCGACCGGCTCGAGCTGGGCGAAGGCACTGCCATCGGTGAGGGGATATTCGCCGCCGTCTCTCTGGCGCGGTCCACCATCGACGCGGATCGACGCTTGCAGGACGACGAGGGCGAGGAAGCGGAGGACGATCCGGCGTTTGCCATCGTGGTCCTCTCCGACGGTGAGACCACGGTGGGGAGACCAGATCTCGAAGCCGCCGACGCCGCCGCCGCCGAAGGGATCCCGGTCTCGACCATCTCGTTTGGCACAGCATCAGGTGAAGTCTTCATCCAGGGAGAGACGATTCCCGTTCCCGTCAACGAGGGCGCGCTGGGTGATGTTGCGGCGGCCACTGGTGGCGAGTTCTTCGAGGCGGCGACATCCGACGAGTTGCAGTCCATCCTCGACACGCTGGGCACCCAGGTCGCCCTCGAAGAGGAGCAGCGAGAGATCACCGACTGGTTTGTCGGTGGGGGGCTGCTGCTGACCTTGCTGGCGGCCGCCGGCTCGTTGCTGTGGTTCAGCCGAATGCCGTGAGCGGGATTGCTGCGGTCCTTCGCGATCGGAGGCTCATACTATGGGTCCTGGGTTGCTCAATCCTGTGACCCGATGGAAGTCCCCGAAGGGATGGTCGAGCGTGAGCGTACACCCAGATCACGAGCCGCTCACCGATGAGGTGGCCGACGGTCCCGCCGTCGTCGAGTTGGAGGTGCGCGAGGTGGGCCGGCGTCCCGATGCCGACACGTCGGCCGACGGAGAACCGTCGACGGCTCGTGCGATGGCAGAGCTGGCCACCGAGCTGTGGATCCAGAGCGTTCGCGGCACTGTTGCGTTGAGTCGTGCGGTGGCCCGCCGTGCGGGCAGCGGTTCATCCGTGCGCTTGATGAGCGAGGCTGCAGCCGGTGCGGCAGATGCGTTCGGTGAGTGGGTGGCTACCGACGGTCGCCAGGCGTCGATCTTTCTGGAGGAGCAGCTGGGGCGTGTGATCTCTGTGGTCGTGCCAGCGGTCGTCGATGCGATCGATGCGAACGAGGTGATCGGTGAGATCGACGTCGGCGCCGTTGCCGATACGCTCGACATCGATGCGCTGGTCGCTCGGGTCGATACGAATGCACTGCTCGATTCGATCGATATGAACCGGTTGCTGGCACGGGTGGACGTGAACGCGGTGCTGGATCGGATCGAGGTAGACAGGCTCCTCGACCGTGTCGACATCGAGTCCCTGTTGCGGCGTGCAGACATCGATGCCGTGCTCGATCGGGTCGATGTGAATGCCCTCCTCGGACGAATGGATCTCGATGCATTGCTGGCACGGGTCGATATCGAGGCGCTGCTCGATGATGTCGACGTGAATGGGTTCGCGGCGCGGCTCGACGTCGAGGCTCTTTTGCAGCGTGTCGATGTCGCCTCGGTGGCGAAAAGGGCGCATATCGGTGAGCTGGTGGCCGAGAGCACGAGCGATGTCGCCGGGTCGGCTCTCGATGTCGTGCGCCGCCAGGCGGTTGCGATCGACACTCTGCTGGCCCGGGGTGTGAATCGGCTCCTCGGTCGTTCACAGGACTCGATGCCCACCGGTCCACCGCTTCTCGCCGGAGAACCGGGCGAGGAACCATGATGAGTGTCGGCCGTGTGTCCGGCCATTACGCCGGAGCGTTCAGCAGGCTGGTCGCGTTTCTGATCGATTGGTTCATCATCGTCACGACCTATGGCCTCGCCCTCGGCCTGGGGCAGTACGTGCTGGAGACCTTTTTTGGGCGTTCCGTCAACTACGCAGAGAGTCCTGCATGGTGGGGCGCAGGGTTCGGTCTCTGGGCGTTTGTCTATCTGGTTGCGGGGCTCGTCATCACCGGCCGCACCGCGGGCAAG
>JBFISM010000027.1:0-31207 GCA_041608535.1 Acidimicrobiia bacterium | reverse complement strand
GCAGACCCGACGTCACCCCGAGCCTGTGCTGGGGCACCGACCCCATCACGGCGCTGTTGTTCGGGGATTGGAAA
Source organism: Acidimicrobiia bacterium (assembly GCA_041608535.1). Taxonomy (GTDB): domain Bacteria; phylum Actinomycetota; class Acidimicrobiia; order Spongiisociales; family UBA5794; genus JBFISM01. The sequence continues at coordinate 31,133 of JBFISM010000027.1, read as the reverse complement.
ACACCCATGCCCAGTCCGATGGGGAGCAGCGCCACGATGTAGCCCGAGGCGCTGGTGGACGTGGTCAGGGTCTGGATGCCCAGGTAGCCGCCGACGAGGATGCTCAGCCCGGCGATGATCACCGGCCGCTGCCCGATACGGTCCGACAGAGCACCGCTGAGCGGTGCGACGATGCCCAACGTCACCGGTACTGCTGCGAGCAGGAGTCCGACTTCGCGCGGCTCATACCCGAGCACGTTCTCCAGGTAGAACGGGAGCAGGATGAGCAGTCCGGCGATCCCTATGAAGGAGAGCAGCCCGGTGAAGAGATTCGAGCTCAGCAGCGGGGTGCGCAGCAGCTCCAGGTCGAGCATTGGTTGACCCACCGTGCGCTCGATGGCGACGAACAGGCCGAGACCGAGCGCCGCAACCGTCAGCAGGACGAGCACGATGAGGTCGAGACTGCGTTCTTGAAGCAAGGTGAGCCCGACCAGAAGGGTGAGCAGGGCAACGAACCAGGCGATGGCTCCGGCGAAATCGAACCGCTGGCCACCCGGCGGCGGCACTTCGGGGATGAACCGCAGCGCGGCGATGGTGCCGACGATCCCGACGGGGAGGTTGACGTAGAAGATCCAGCGCCACGAGAGGGTGTCGATGAGCAGCCCTCCCAGGGTCGGGCCGATGATGATCCCGAGTGAGACGACCGACCCGATCATCCCGAGGGCACGTCCGCGCTCCTGGGGAGGAAAGGCTTCGGTGATGATGGCGAAGCCGAGCGCAAAGATCATGGCCGCTCCTATCGCTTGGAGCACGCGAAAGCCGATCAGGAAGCCGACGGTGGGCGACAACCCGGCCAGCATGGACGCCACCGTGAACACTCCAAACCCGAAGGGGTAGATCTTGCGCTTGCCCACCATGTCGCCGAGCCGGCCCACGGCGAGCACGAGGGTCGAGATGGTCAACAAGTAACCGAGCACGATCCACTGGACGACGGCGAAGGTCGTGTCGAACTCGGTCACGAGCGTGGGGAGGGCCACGTTCACGATGCTGCCGTCGATGGTGCCGAGGAACACACCCATGGCCACGGCAACGAAGGCAAACCAGCGGCGCTGGTAGTCGACCCCCGGCGGTGGCTGCCCGACATGTGGCGGGGACGCGGTCACGCCGCCTCCGCTTCAGGACGCGCCTCACTCACGCCAGGTGGTCGTTGAGATAGTCGATGAGAAGTCGCAGCTTGCCGACGCTACGGCGGATGTAGTGCAACCGGATCCTGGCCAGCTCGGGGACGTCGTTGTCGCGAACCTCCTGTTCCGTCGCCTCGATCTTCTCGATCGACCCGCTGGCGACGATGTCGGAGAAGCGGTGGTTGAGCTCGCGCATCAGCGCCGCCGACGGCTCCCGGTGAAGCCGGAGCACGAGCTTGCCGCCCACATACCGCTGCGAGTGGTAGGAGCGGTAGAAATGGAGGATCTCGTCACAGGCCTCGTCGACGTTCTGGAACGCCTTGAAGAGGTGCATGTCGTGGGGCGAGATCATCGCTTCTTCTTCCAGATGGCTGACGAAATCGATCCACCGCCTCCAGTACTCCGAACCGGGAGCGTCGACCAGCACGACGGGGGCGACCGGCGACTTGCCAGTCTGGATGAGCGTGAGCAGTTCGAAAGCTTCGTCCTGAGTGCCGAATCCTCCCGGGAAGAGGGCAAAAGCGTGTGACTCCTTGACGAACATGAGCTTGCGGGTGAAGAAATACTTGAAGTTGATCAGCTTGTTCTGGTCGACGTACTCGTTGGCCTCGGCCTCGAACGGCAGCCGGATGTTGACGCCGAAGCCACGCTCTCGACCGGCTCCCTTGTTGCCTGCTTCCATGATCCCCGGACCCGCCCCGGTGATGATCATCCAGCGATGCGTGTCCGTCATGCGGTTGGCGAACTCTGCCGCGATTTGATAGTTCGGATGATCTGGTTCGGTGCGCGCCGACCCGTAGATCGTCGCCTTCGGTATTCCCTTGTACCTGCTGAACGTGATGAACGAGTAACGCAACTCCTTGAGCGCGCTGTTGACCAGCTTGAGGTCACCCCGGTCGGTGTCGTCGCGGAGCAGCTTGATGCCGCTCTCGAGCATCTCGGCGATCAAGTCCTCTTCGTGGTCACGCTCGGCGTGATCGAGACCGGCCACCGCATCGGCGACGAGAGCGCGGATTGCGGTGCGCAGATCCCGGCTGGTCATTGTCATGAACGAGCAACGGTACTACCGGAGCGAATGTGGCCGAGGCGCTAACGTAGCTCGATGCCGCCGGCACCGGACTTCACCTTGCGCGACCAGGGAAACGTCGAGTGGACCCTGTCCGATCATCGCGGTGCGGCGGTGGTGCTTCTGTTCCTGCGCGGCGACTGGTGAGCGTACTGCAACGGCCAGCTGGTCAGCGTGGCGCAGCGACACGACGAGTACCTCGATGCCGGAGCCGTCGTTGCAGCCATCGTGCGGGACACACCGCAGCAGAACGCAGCCATGGTCGAGAAACTGCAGCTGCCGTTCCCCATCCTCAGCGATGCCGATCGATCCAAGGCGATCAAGCCGTACCTGGCTTCGGATGACGGCGATCCGCGCGACATCGCCACGCCGACGACCGTTGTCATCGGCCCCGACCGTGACGAGGTGTGGCGCCACCAGTCCTCCGACTTCGCCGACCGGCCACCCGAGGACGGTGCCCTCGAGGTGGTGCGGGCGATGGATCTCGATCCGACGACCCAGCCTCCACCCACCGCGGGTGACCCCGAGCCGGGCCCGAAGGCGTTCCGGCTCGAGGACCTCCCGCATTACTACCGCGGAGCCAAGTTCGGGTCCGTTGTCGCCGAGCGCCGTCATCCGGAGATCGCCGGAGAGCTGGCCGGGTTCCGCGACATGCTGGACCGCTACGTCGAGCGGGTGCAGACGCTCATCGACGGCTGAAACCGGCGACCTATTCGGCACACGTCGATCATCGGCAGCCGCGGCGGGCGATCAACTCACCCACCTCGGCTGCCACGTGCCGCGGGCAATCTGCTCTTCGCATCGGCGTAGCTCATCCCCGGGTTCGAGCCCAGCTTCGGCGAGGAGGTCGCGGAGACGGGCGCATGCAGCCAGCGCATCGATGCGTCGTCCGTCGTCGGCGAGGGCTTCGATGAGCAGATGCCACAGCCGCTCGCGGTACGGATGCTCCGCAACCGCGGTCTCGAGCTTCCCGATGAGTAGGTCGGCGCGTCCCAGTTCCAGCTCGGCTGCCAGCTCCAACTCCATCGCACACACCCGCAACTCGTCGAGCCTCAGCGCCTCGAGGCGGAAAGGATCGACGTCGGCAAGCTCGCCGAACGGCACGCCTCTCCACAGTTGCAGCGCCTCCCGGCACAGCGCCTGACATCGGGCTGGGTCCACGGCGGCCTCTCGGGCGGCGATGACCAACCGCTCGAATTCGATGGCGTCGATCTGGTGGGGGGCGACATACAGCTCGTAGGCGTGGTCGAACGAGGCGATGCTGTCCCGACCGAGCAAACGGCGGAGCTTGGAGACGTGAGCCTGGAGGGTGGCCTGGGCGGTCGGCGGGGGGCGGGTGCCCCAGAGCACGTCGATGAGGCGGTCGCTCGGAACTGCGTGTCCCACACTGATGGCCAGAGCGCCCAGCAGGGTTTGCCGCCGCCGACCGCCCACCGATCGCTCACCCTCCGGTGTGAGCACGTCGATGGGACCAAGAACTCGTATCACCCATCCGGCGTGCATGTCTGCTCTCCGCGGCTGACTTCATCATGCCTCCAGGACGGTGCCGTGCGAAGTGCCGGAGGTCCCTCGGGACCGCAAGTAGGTCACAACGTACCGGCAAGTCGGAGGCCCGGGGGTCGCTGATCCCGGACTCGCCCGCCATTGCATGATGGCAGCAGAGAAAGGAGGCATCATGCCCAAGACCCTGGAACGGCCAGAGGTCCGCGAAGCGCCGGTCCTGCCGTCCGAGGTCGAGTTGCGGCCGCCGCTGCGCGAGGTGCCACCTCGCGAGATCTTGCCACGGCGGCGTCCAACACGATTCGTTCGTTGGATGGGATGGATCTTGGTTCTTGCGGTGATCGTCTTGGTTTCCGCGTTCCTCGTCTCCATCACCACGTCCGAGACCGCGGTCGTCGATGCCGATGGGTCGTTCGCCGCCAATGAGCTGGCCCGCATGGGTGCGCTCGAATCCGCGACGCTCGACCTCGATGGTTCATTCGTCGCCAACGAGCTGACCCGTCTGGGTGCGCTTGCACCGGAGACTGTGGTCTTCGATGGTTCGTTCGCCGCCAATGAGATGACGCGGTTGTTGGCGTTGACGCCTGTGTCGGATGTCTCGTTCGAGCTGAACGAGATGACGCGATTTGGGGCGCTTGCACCGGGGACTGTGGTCTTCGATGGTTCGTTCGCCGCCAATGAGATGACGCGGTTGTTGGCGTTGACGCCTGTGTCGGATGTCTCGTTCGAGCTGAACGAGATGACGCGATTCATGCGGATCGTTCCGGCCGGCTGACGGCGCGGCGGGCCATCACCCCGTCACATCGTCACGGTTGGCAGACACGTACCGCTCTGCATGGACGTCGGAACCTTCTGCGCGACACGTTCTGGCTGAATGGTGGGATACACTCTCCGCGGTCGAGCCGTCGTCATCCGAAGTGCGATGACGACGGCTCTCGCTGCGGTTGCCGGGAGGTCGGCGCACTAGGTGGCTTGCGCAACGTGCTGCACTATCTCGATCAGATCCCGACACTCATCGATTCCTGACCGGCTCGCCCCTCAGCACAACGCTCCGATGACCGTGGCGAACTGGCGGTCGAGCACCTCGTGAGCGCCCGGCGTGATGACACCACCTCCATGCCGGTCGACCACACGGTCGGCCCGAGCCAGCAGGCGGCACGCAGTCGCCTCGTTGCCGTTCCCGATAGCCGCACCGGCGGCGTTCACCCACGCACCCACCAGGTTGGCCAGCGGTCGGGGTATCTCACGGGCCACCGCAAAGCTCTGCAGCGTCGAGCGGATCTTCCCGAACGGGTCCCAGTAGAGCTCGGCATGCGCATACGCCTGCTTGCCGATCTTCTCCCCGGCGAATCTGGCATGGAGATCGCCGTCCTGGAAGTGGATGCCGCCATAGCGACGTGACGCTGCCGCCTCGTCGGCGGCGTCGTAGAACGTGTCCCAGGTGAGCACGATCGTCTCGGCGGGCCCGTCCTCGAACATCATCGATCCCGGCACCGCCACATGCCGCCCGAAGAGGTCCTCGCTGCCGTCGCCGTCGTAGTCGCGCCCGAGCCGTGTCGCTCCGTCGTACATCGCTGCGCTACCCGTGAAGGCGGTCAACACCTCGGCCGAGGCCCGGCTGAACGTGCTGTGCCCCGACGTGAACTCGGGGAAAGGCGGAGTCACGAACGTCGGCGATTGATACGGCCGCCACTCGGAACCGTCGATCAGCTGGATTCCTTGATTGGGACCGGCCCATCCCATGATGAGCTGTCCCGCATAGTGATACCGAATCGCACTCACCGGTCGAACGAAGTCGTACGCCCGTTTGGCTTCCCATGCGGATATTCCGGAGTCGAGCAGCGCTCCGGTCAGCGCCATGTACATGCGGATGTCGTCGTCGATCGAGTGCCCGTCGCGCAGGGCGACACCGATGGCGAGCTGCACCCAGTGGCCCGGCGGCGTCCAGGTGTGCGGCCCATCCGCCCAGAACTCGGCGATGATCCTGTGCTCGTCGGTCAGCTTGCCACCGAGGTCGACGATCTCGTCCAGCTGGCTGTGCCAAGCTTCGTCATTGGTGGAGACGTTGCCCAACGCATCGACGTAGGGCTCGTCGGAACCGTGCAGTGGCGGCGCCGGCGGCCGGAACTGGTCGCCCGAGGTGAGGGCAAACGGACTCACCGCTCCCCAGTGTGGAGTGAGGAAGCCCTGCACCGTGTACGTGGTGGGATCGGCGTCATCGACCACCGGGATGCCGTTGTCGTCGAGCAATGAGCCGGTGGGGACTCGCAGCGGCCCCCAGTGGTTGGGATCGAAATCCGGTCCGAGCGGACCGTTGCCGGCCGACGGATCATCACTGTTGGTCGGCAGATACAGCTCCGGGTATGTGTCGGAAACGATCTGGGTGAACTCGCCGGTGGCATTGGAGCCGTCCTGCTCCCGGTAAGCGATCACGGCAGCCGCGGCCGCATTACCCACTCCGGCCGGCGTGGTCGGGTCGACCGAGTCGCTCGCCGGGTAGCCGAGGGTTGCCAGCAGCTCGTCGAACATGGAGCTCTGATTCGGGTACACGTAACGCAGTGCCCGGTGTGCCGCGTAGCTGATCGCAGCATGCTTGTTCCGCGGAGTGCGCTCCGCTGCCGGACGCTTTGTGGCGTAGCCAGTCTGGGTCGCCAGCGCCCTCCCGTCGTATGCCGCCCAGGCGTCGTACATCGAAGACGCCACGACCCACATCTTCCATGTCGTCGCCGTTGGGGCCGGCGGGTTGAGCTCGATCGCTTCGAGCATCACCTCGACCCAGTCGACCACGACGCTGTGCGGGTGCGGGTTCGGCGTGAAGGGAGGATCCTGGGCGTGCGCAGCCTGGACGGAGGTGAGGACGATCGAACAGGCGACGACGCACGCCATCGCTGCTCGAATCCTTCTCCGCGGCCCCTCCAATCTGGCGTTCCCGCGTGGGGGCACGCCGAGAAACGCATTCGATGGCCTCATTTGAGCCTCCTTGCCGGTTTCGTCGGACCGGCGCCGCCTCCACCATGGAGGGTGTGCCCTTGATGGCTGGCCGGACGACAGCGCACGTGCGTCCTGGGTCGCTCGGTTGTCACTCGGTCTCTGCGGTCCGGCCGACTCCTCGTGGGCTCCTTGGATGGGGACTATGCGCCCGCAGGTACCCGGCGGCAATCAGTTGTGACGGTCGCCGCCGTGGGGTGTTCACCTCATGGGGGAACGGCGACGATCTCAGAGCACGAGCAGCAAGTGGCAACTCCGGACTGTGCCGCCGTCACTCGGCTTTCGTGAGATCGATGAGCCCGGCCCTCGTTTCGGTGAATCCTGCGGCGCCGAGGTAGAAGGGTGTGAGGTGGTCGTCGAAGTCGACGTGGAGCCACTCGCATCCTGCCGCTTTGGCTTCGTCGCGTGCGACCGCAAGCAAGCCGACACCGATGCCCTGACGTTGGGCGGTCGGCGCCACCACGGTGTCTTGAATCCAGGCATGCACGAATCCATCCCACGGCACGTTGACGAAGCCGACGAGCGCACCCGCGTCCCGAGCAGTCACCCAACCCAAGCTGTGGCGAGACGTGATCGACACCCAGTCCCACTCCTCATCGGAGAACACACGGTGATCGAACGCAGCGGCGCGGATCGTATCGAGCTCGGCGTTGCTGAAGTCGCCCCTCCACCGATAGGTGATCTCCGAGCAGTTCACTGCGGGCGTCAGTCCCGGAAGTTGACGTACTGCAGCGGGAGCCGGTAGTCGAGAGCCTTCAGCGTGGCGATGACCTCTTGGAGGTCGTCGCGCTTTTTGCCGGACACCCGCAGTTGGTCGCCCTGCACCGCAACCTGGACCTTGAGCTTGGCGTCTTTGATTTTCTTGGCCAGCTCCTTCGCCGCATCCTGAGGTATCCCCTCGACGATCGTGTATTCCGCACGGACCCGACCCCCGGCAGCGGGTTTCGGGTCGCCGCCTTGGAGTACCTTCAACGACACCCCACGCTTGACCAGTCTTCCTTTGAGGACGTCGATTGCGGCGTCGAGCCTCCCCTCGGCACTCGACTCGATCTGGATCCCGCCGTCGTTGATCGTGACGGCGGTGTCGGTTCCCTTGAAGTCGAACCGATTCACGATCTCGCGCATCGCCTGGTCGACGGCGTTGCGCACCTCCTGACGATCTACCTGAGAAACAACGTCGAAGCTCGGCATGGCGAGAGAGCGTAGGCCAAACTTTCGGCGACAGCGCGCGCTGAGCGCGCGCGACAGCCTTAGGTTCGCCTCACTTGAACGCAGGGCCTTTCGGGCCGCGGCGGGCGACGGCGGCCCAGACGGTTTCGTAGTGGTCGCGGTCGAACGCGTCGATGTGGGGGAGCACGAACTCCTCCCATGCCGAGCGCAGTGGGTCGGCTTTGCCGTCGGCCATCTGCAGACCGGCGGGGAGCCGCTCGAGGACGGCACGGAGACTGAGGGGAGTCTCGACGCGGGTCTTGGCGTCGGTCGACGTGAACGAGGCGTTGACTTCGACGGCGAGCTTGGCGATGAGATCGACGAACTCGCTCTTCATCGTCGGATAGCGGCGCACCAGCATCGCCTTCAGCTCGTCTTCCCCGGGGAAGTCCTTCTCCCAGATGATCCAGCGATCCGCAAAGGCCTTGTTGAGCGTTTGCGTACCCGCATAGTCCCGCAGGTCGGTGGGGTTCAGGGTGCCGTAGATGCGCACGTCGTCGCGCAATCGCACCGTCTCTCCGGTGGGCAGCTCGATGGCCCGGTGCCTGTCGAGGAGACCGTGCAAAGCGAAGAGCGTCTCGGCGCCGGCGGCGTTCAGCTCGGAGAGGTTGAGCAATGCCGGGCCCCGCAATGCTCTCGTGATGTCGCCATCCTCCCAGCGGCTCTCGGTGCCGCCCTTGCCATCGCCGTGCAGTTTCACCGAGCCGATCAGCGTTATGTCACGCACCTCGCCGGTGAGCGGAATTCGGTAGTGGGGGAGCCGCAGCAGCGCCGCAAACTGCTCGAGGTCGTGGTCCTTGCCCGTCCCCATGTGGCCGCGGAGAGCAGTGTGTAGCGGGGTGTCGGCGAACGACGAACGCCGCACGTACTCGAGTTTGGCCAGCTTGTACAGCATCCCGAGATCCACGTAATACGGGTCCGGTTCGGGGATGTGTCTGATTCGCTGCTCGTAGTCGGGCACGTCCTTGGGGACTTCGACCGTCGTCAATTCGACGGGTTCATCGACCCCGGCCGGATCCTCGAACGTGACTCTGTCTGGCATGTGTGCTCCTCGATGTTCTCTTGTCTCGATCTCTTCCTCAGCCGGCGAGCCGCGCCGCTTCCTCGCGAAGCACGTTGGTGGGCTGCCCCCACCATCCGTGACCGCCCATGGCGGCGAGGCTGCGATAGAGCGTCGACCTCACCCCATCGACCATCGCCTTCGCCAGAGCATCGGGCCGCTCCACCACCTGGTGGCGCTCGTACGCCGCAGTCACCGTGTTGTCGCCGATCCCGATGCCCAAGACGGTCGTACCCGCGGCCTCCACCGCTTCCACCGCCGCGGCCAGCTCCTTGACCGATCCTCGGGTCATACCGTCGGCGAGCACCACCATGATGCGGGTGTTGGCTCGCCGGCCGGCAAGCCGGGTAGCGGCATAGGCGACGTTGAACTCGTCGACGTTCGCCGCTTTGTCGAACATCGATACCGGCGGCATCGCACCCGGGTCGCCTTGGGCAGAGCGGACGGCATCGGCAGGCCGGGCCGCCGCCCAGAACAGGCCGGCCATGACGTCCTCGGCCCCCCGCCATTGCCGGTCGAACGGCTTCACCAGATAGTGGTTCACGGTTCGGGTCAGTCGCTCGGCGGCCCCGCCCTGGCTGCGACGCAGCGCTCCCGTGGCGGCGTGGCGCCGTTGCGAGAACGATCGCTCCGAGTCGTCGACGTCGGCGGCGAATGATCGATTGAACAGGGCGACCTCGAACTCGATCTGAAGCTCGTCACAGAGGTTGGCCAGCGTCCAGGCACCGAGCGCGGCGGCGGCCATGGCCCACGGGGTCTTGCGGTGCCCAGGTCCGGGTCGCGGCTGGAGCATGCTGGCGCTGCCATCGACGAGCAGACTCACCGCATAGGAACGCCGCAGCGCCTGATCGCGCCGCTCGAACATCCGGTCGTACACGCCACCGCCGAGGAGAAGCGCCGCATAGGGCGACAGATCACCGGCGTCGTAGCCAGTGCGCAAGCCCCGTCGCTGGTTGGCGAGAAACAGCGGGTACAACTCGCCGGAGACGCGGCGCTGTGCCACCTCCCAGCGCGCGGCGGCTTCGTCGAGCAGGAGCCGCCCGTCGGTGGCGAACCGGGTGAAGCGATGGGGGAAACCCCCGACCACGAGCTTGCCCCCCTGTCCTGTGGGCAGGTAGACCGTGGGGGCTTCGGAGACCTTCACCACCTGGTCCGTGGCCGGGTCGCCGGCCTGATCCGCCTCGCCCTTCTTCCCCGACTCGGCGCTCACCGCCTGGGAAGCGGCCCTCGTGTCCTCATAGCTCGCCACGTCGCGCAGCGGTGGCGAGACGATACGGACTGCATCGACGCTCTCGGTGATGGCGTTGCGATCGGCGTCGTCGGCGAGATCCCGCGTAGTTTTCGTCGGATTGTCGCCGGCGTCGCTCACGATTCCATGGAGCCGCGCTACCTCGAGCAGCTGGAGCGCCGTGGTGCCGACGTCCCATGGGTCCTCCGTGTCCGCAGTGGTGACGAGAAATGCCATGGCGTCATCCACTGCCGCCGCCACGTGGGGGGCGACCTTCTTCTGCGCCGCTCCCCGGGAGAGGTACCCACCGACGATCATGAAGCACACCGTGGCGAACTGCCCCAGCGGCCGGGCATCACGCAATGCGTCCGGAAGAGCCGCGGTGTAGAGATCGTGCAGGACCGACTGGGCTCCGCTGAAGCCTTCGAAATGGCGGCGCTCTTGCCGGGCGTCCTCGAGCGACAGGAAGAGAGCTTCGGCCGCCGGACCCCCAACTTCGTTGAGCGCATCGAGCAGCCGCATCTGTGGACGTATGCCCCCTGGCTCCTCGTCATCTTCGTCGAGCGCAGACCCGGCAGCGATGTCGTCGATCGCGAAGTCGAACGCCTCGTCGTCGAGGTGCGACCACGTCGGGTCGGCCTCGATCGCCGGCTCGTGCGGGATACCGAACACCTCGGCGATTGCCTCGGTCACGGTTCGTGGCTCGATCCGCTCTTGCTGCTCGCCGTGTGCGATCCAGCTCTCCGGTACCGTCCGTTGCTCTTCGAGATCGGTCGCCACGAGATGCACTGCTTCGTGGAGTGCCGACGTGAGGGCCACCTCGGTCGGTGTCACCGGAGCGCTGCGGCTGTACGCAGCCTGGAAGACGCCGGGGTCGATGACGATCTCGTCTGGTCCTGCGGCGGCGGTCGATCCGAGCCGTACCGTCAGACCTGGGTTGTCGGCGATCGATCTCGCGATCCTCGTGACAGCCGGCGCCACCCGCTGATAGCGCGCCACGACAGCCTCGATCACCCGCTCTTCCGGCGGGAGGATCTCGTTGAGTACGCTGTCTCGGCCACGGCGCATAACCGTGCATTGTCTCACATGGGTCAAATCGACGAAGGCGGTGGTTGGCGCCGAGCGCCCCCTATCATCCCGCCGATGGACTACCAACTCACGACGCTGCCCAACGGGCTCAGGATCATCACCGAAGACATGCCTTCGGTGCGCTCGGTGGCGATCGGGTGCTGGGTCGATGCGGGGAGTCGTGACGAGGTCGGCCCCGAAGCCGGTACCAGCCACTTCCTGGAGCATCTGCTGTTCAAGGGCTCGGAGGCCATGTCGGCGCAGTACATCAGCGAGGCGTTCGACGCAGTCGGCGCTCGGCACAACGCCTTCACGTCGAAGGAATACACCGCGTATTGGGCGCGGCTACGCGACGCCGACCTCCCGCTCGCCGCCGACATCCTGGCCGAGATGGTGCAGCGGCCGGCATTCCGGCAGCCTGAGATCGACTCGGAACGTCATGTCGTTCTCGAGGAGATCAACATGAACGAGGACGATCCGAGCGATGTGGCGCACGAGCTGTTCGTGCGAGCGCTGTGGGAAGGTCACCCGCTGGCGCCCCCCATCCTCGGCACGCGCGAATCGATCCTGGCCATGACGAGAGACACCATTTCGGGCTACTGGGGTCGTCGCTACACACCGCGCACCACCGTGGTTGCGGTGGCGGGACGTGTCGACCACGACGATGTCGTCGGCATCATCGAGGACGAGTTCGGCGACTGGGAGGGTCCCGCGTTGACCCGGGATCCCATCTCCGTCGAGGCAACGTCGAAAGTCAACGTCCGCCGGCGTGACACCGAACAGGCCCATCTCGTCTTCGGAACCACGGCGCTGGCACGCGCCGACGAGCGGCGTCATGCGTTTCTCGTAGCCGATCATATTCTGGGCGGCGGCATGTCGTCCCGGCTCTTCCGCGAGATCCGGGAGCAGCGAGGTCTGGCGTATGCCGTCCATTCCTTCCGGATGCCGTTCTTGGAGACCGGGGCGGCCGCGGTCTACGTCGGCACCACGCCGAGCCAGGCGCCCGAGGTGCTGAAGCTGATCCGTGCCGAGCTGGAGAAGATGATCGACCTCGGTCTCACCGAGGCAGAGCTGGAGCGGGCCAAGGGCCACGTCCAGGGAGCGCTTGCTCTGTCGCTCGAGGATTCGAACAGCCGGATGATCAGGTTGGGTCGGACCGAGCTGACGGGGGTCGAGCATCTCTCGGTCGACGAGGTCGTGGCCAAGATCGAGGCCGTCACCGAGGCGGATGTCCTCGAGGTGGTGGCGGAGACCTATTCCGGGCCCTATGTGCTCGGTGTGGTCGGTCCGTTCGACGAGGACGATCTGCTGCCGTACGTCGCGTGATCACCATTGCGGTCTCCGGCGCCCTGGGGCGTATGGGATCGCTGGTGTGCTCCACCGTTGCCTCAGCCGATGATCTCCGGCTCGGTGCCGCCATCGACGTCGCCCCCGACGGCGGGGCTGTCGGTGACGTCGCGGTGTCGCCGGATCCTGCTGCTGCGGCGGATTGTGACGTCGTGGTCGACTTCACCCATCCCGATGCCGTGCTCGGGAACCTCCGGGTGTGGAACGAGCTCGATCTGCATGCGGTCGTCGGTACCTCCGGTTTCGACGCCGCACGCATCGCCAGTGTCGAGTCGTTCTGGACGGGGCGCGGCCGGTGTCTCATCGTCCCCAACTTCTCGATCGGCGCAGTGGCGATGATGCGAATGGCCGAGCTCGTCGCCCCGCTCTACGCGCGCGCCGAGATCATCGAGCTCCACCACGACGGCAAAGCGGATGCGCCATCAGGCACGGCGCTGGCCACCGCCGCACGGATCGCAGCGTCTCGCACAACGACGCCCGGACCGGTGGGTACCGAGTTGCTCGCGGGTGCGCGCGGGGCCACGGCCGACGGTGTCCCGGTGCACTCGGTGCGGCTTCCCGGCTTGGTCGCCCACCAAGAGGTCGTCTTCGGCGGAGCGGGGGAGACACTGACCATCCGACACGATTCGATTGATCGAGCTTCGTTCATGCCCGGCGTGGTGGCGGCGATCCGAGGAGTGGCCGGTCTCGTGGAACCGGTCACAGTCGGGCTCGACGGGATTCTCGGCATCGATTGAACGAGCCGTCAGGGCCGGAGCTCCCCCGATCCTCGCTCGATCAAGGTTGGTTCCAGCTCGATGGATCTCGGCGGGGATCGATCTCCATCGAGCAGGCGAGCACCAGTCTCTCCTGCGAGCTGTCCCAGCCGCCGCGGCTCCTGGGCAGCGACAACTGTTCCCGGCTCCACCACACCGGCGAAGCGAATGTCGTCGAGCAGAACCCCGAGTACGCCGGCTGGATCAGAACAGCGCGGACGTGAGCTGTTTGCGGTAGGTGATCGTCAGCGGATGCTCGGTGCCGAGTATCCCGAAGACATCGAGCATCGCCGTCTTGGCTGCCTCGCGATGAGGGCCGCCGCCGCGAACCACCGAAAGCATGTGGTCGAGCGCCGGTTCGAACTCGTTGCGCGCCGCCAGCGCCTTGGCGAACTCGAGACGCACCTCGGCATCGTCGGGGGCAGCTTCGAGCTTTCGCTCCAGCTCCCCGAGATCGTCACCACGCGACTGGCCGAGCCGGGCCGCCGCTTGGAGCCGTTCCACCTCGGGGCTGGGGGTCAGCTTGCCGAGCACGATCAATGCCTCCTCGGTCTCCTGGCGGGCGAGCAGCAACGATGCAAGACCGGTGCCGGCGTCGGGGTGATCGGACTGCTGCTCGAGCACCTGACGGAAGATGTGCTCGGCTTCGGTGAGATTGCCCGTCAGCGCTGCGTCGCGCGCCGAGTCCACCATGCGATCCAGCTCCGTGGGCAGCAGCGCAGCCAGGAACTCGCGCACCTGGGGCTCGGGGAGCGCTCCGGTGAACCGTGCGGCCGGCACACCGTCCCGAAAGCCGATCACCGTGGGGATTCCCTGGATGCCGAATTGCTGGGAGAGCGCCGGGTTCGCATCGACGTCGATCTTGACCAGCTCGAAATCTCCATCGTGCTCCACCGTGAGCCGCTCCAGCAGCGGACCGAGGGTCTTGCAGGGGCCACACCACTCCGCCCAGAAGTCAACGACGATCGGGTGTTCGTGGCTGCGCTGGATCACCGCAGTGGCGAACTGGTCGGAGGAGACGTCGGAGATGTACTCGGAGCTGTGCGTCATCGGACGCACCATCGTAGTCGGCGCCTGCGCTGCTACCGTCTGGTCATGCGCCGACCACCGGCACCGTTTGGGAGTCTGCTGACCGCTGCGATCACCCCCTTTGCCGCCGACGGGTCAGTCGACTACGAGGCCTTCTGGCGACTGCTCCACCATCTCGAGGACACCGGATCGGAAGGTGTGGTGGTCTGCGGCACCACCGGGGAGTCGCCCACACTGGCCGCCGAGGAGAAGCTGGCATTGTTCGCGTCTGCCGTCGATGCCGTCGGCGACCGGATGAAGATCGTGGCCGGGACCGGCACATACGACACGGCTGAGTCGGTGAAGATGACCAGGGAAGCCGAGACCATCGGGTGTCACGGGGTGATGGCGGTGACCCCGTACTACTCCAAGCCGCCCCAGCACGGCTTGCTGGCGCATTTCACGGCGATCGCCGACGCCAGCGATCTACCGGTGCTGCTGTACAACATTCCGGGTCGCACCGCTCGACTGATAGAGGTGGACACCCTGGTGACGCTGGCGGCGCATCCCAACATCGTTGCAGTGAAAGACGCCGTCGACGATCTCGACTTCACGCTGCGGTCATTCGATCGGCTGCCCGGAGATTTTGCGGTCTATGCAGGATCGGACTTCATGACCAAGTCGATGATGGACGCCGGAGGCGTCGGAGTGGTTTCGGTGGCGGCTCACATGGTGGGCAGGCAGATCGCCGCGATGATCGAAGCAATCCGTGCCGGCGACGACGAGCGAGCGGCAGCCATAGAAGACGCCCTCATGCCGATCTTCGATGCGTTGTTCCTCGAGCCGAACCCGATGCCGGTGAAAGAGGCGATGAACCGGTTCTGGGAGCCTGTCGGTGAGCCGCGTCTCCCGCTGGTACGGGCGTCGGAAGAGACCATGGCCGCAGTGGAAGCGGCGATGGCGAGTGCGGCAGCCGTCTGACGGCCACGAGCTAGCGCGAGGCAGGTATGGCCGTATCGTTGACGTTTCTCGGCGGGCTCGGTGAGATCGGCCGCAACTGTGCTGCGGTGGAGATCGACGGCCAGCTCGTTCTCGTCGACTGCGGGCTCATGTTCCCGGAGGAGGACATGCTCGGTGTCGATCTGGTGCTGCCCGATTTCTCCTGGGTCTTCGACCGAATCGACGATCTCGTCTGCGTCGTGCTCACCCATGGTCATGAAGACCACATGGGGGCATTGGCCTACTTCCTTCGGGAAGCCAATGTCCCGGTGTACGGCACCGAGCTCACTGTCGAGTTTGCGTCGACTCGGATCGCAGAGATGGAGATCGATGCCGAACTGGTTGCCGTGACACCCGGCGAGTGGGTGGAGGTCGGCAACGGTGTGACATTTGCCATGGTCCACGTCGCCCACAGCGTGCCGCAAGCGGTGGGTGTGGTGTTCGACACCCCCGAAGGGCTCATCGCCCACAGCGGGGATTTCAAGCTGGATCCCACGCCTATCGACGGAAAACCCACCGACCTCGCCACTTTTGGTGGATTCGGACGGCGGGGTGTGCGGCTGCTGCTCGCCGACAGCACCAACGCCGAGCGGGACGGTTTCACCCCCTCCGAGGCCTCGGTGGGGCCGCCGTTGCGCCACCTGACGGCCGAGGCTTCGGGTCGGGTCATCATCGCCTGTTTCGCCAGCCACGTGCACCGAGTGCAGCAGGCAATCGACGCAGTGGCCGCGGCGGGCCGCAAGCTGGCGTTCTTGGGACGTTCCATGGTGCGCAACGTCGAGATCGCATCCGCACTCGGTGCGCTGCACATCCCCGACGGGCTGGTGTTGCCGCTCAAGGAGGTGATCGAGCTTCCGGAGGACGAGATGGCCGTGATCTCGACCGGCAGCCAGGGGGAGCCGTTTGCCGCCTTGTCGTTGCTGGCCCAGCAGAAGCACAAGGGTCTCGAGCTGCATGAAGGCGACTCGGTCATCATCTCCGCCACACCCATCCCCGGCAATGAGACGAGGGTGTCGCGCGTGATCAACAATCTCGTCCGCAAGGGCATAGTCGTCTATCACGGCCGCAACGCCAATGTGCACGTCTCCGGTCACGCCGCCAGGGATGAGCTACGGACGTTCTACAACGTGGTGCAACCGGAGGCGTTCGTACCGGTGCACGGCGAAGTGCGCCACCTGCACGCCAATGCGCAGCTGGCACGTTCGGTGGGGGTCCCTCACGTGGAGGTGCTGGAGAACGGCGACCGGATCGTGCTCGACGGCGACGAGATCACGGTAGAGCGCTCGGCGGTACCGGCGGGCTACGTCTACATCGACGGCGACGTGGTCGGCGATGTCGATGAGGTGCTGCGCGATCGCCGCCACCTCGCCGACGACGGGGTGCTGATCGTGACTGTTGGCGTCGATCGCCACACGGGCGAGATCGTCAATGGCCCCGACGCCGACTCGCACGGCGTCTCAGACGACACGAAGGACCTCCATGCCGGTGTCGTCGAGGACGTGATCGAGGCGATCCACGAGCTGCAACTCCCCGTCGACCCGGATGCACTTCGTCAAGCCATCCGCCTCGCCGCCGCTCGCTCCGTGAAACGCCAGCTCTCCCGCCGCCCCGTCGTCTTTCCTCTCATCATCGAGATTTGAGGTCGCGACAGCAACACCACGTTGTCACGCAACGACACCCGCTGATCCCGGCGCGGCCGAAGTGGTCGCAATTCCGTCACCAAGCCAACGCCGAGAGCGCGGATCAGCGTGCCCCCGACCCGCAGAACCGTGCAGGCGTAATGTATTTGGTGAACCGTCGATGCGTCATATCCCAACACCAATACCACGGGTACGAGGGGAAGGATCATGGCTCTCACAACAGGCACAACGATACGTGGACTCTCGACGGGGACCGTTGCCGAGGCCCTTGCATACGCCAAGGACGGGAAACCGAAGCGCGAGGTCGATCGGTACGTTCGGGAGCTGCACCGGATCTGTGTAGCGATCGGGATTCGCTTCGAGATCGCGTTTGCGCAGTGGTGCGACGAAACAGCAATCGGAACGTCGGAGATCTGGAAGAAGCGGTTGAATCCGGGAGGCATCGGCGTCACCGACGACCATGATCAGATGATCTCGTTTGACAATGGTGACCTCGCCGCACGAGCTCACTTGATCCACCTGTGGTACTACGTGGACGGCGAAACGCTGCCACCAGAGCTGGCTCCTTTTGCACATCTCGACCCCAGGCTGGAAGCTGTTCGCTCTGCCGGCTTTCTCGGCAAAGCGCAGACGCTTGCGTTCCTTTCCGGTCGGTGGGCAACCAATCCCAACTACGCCAACCAGATCGTCGGCCAGGCCAACCGTGCCTTCGGCAACCTGAGCGACACGGACGGCGGATCCCCTCCATCCCGGCGAGTGGGGCGTGCGCAGGCACAGCCGAAGGTCTTCGACCTGAAGAACGATGCGGACGCCCTGCGGTTCGGGGTGTCGACCACCAAACCCAGTCGTAACGACGACAAGATGCGTTCGGCGCGGGACTACATGCTCAGCCGCTGCATCATCGATCGGAAGCGCAGCGGCATCCAGGGAGCACCGCGGTTCATCGTTCTGCACATCCAGGACGGCACTACCACCGGCAGCCTCGACCATTGGATCAACGGAAGAACCGCTGGCAAGCGAGTGGGTGCGTCTTCGACGGTGATGATCCAAAAGGACGGATCGATTCTTCGCGTCATCCCCGAAGGACACGGGCCGTGGACGAACGGGAACGTCGCGGGAAGTGCACCCCAGGCGCAACCGTTGATCGACCGCGGTGGGAGTCCGAACCAATGGTCGCTGACGATCGAAGCGGAGGGCAAACCATTCGAGACACGCCCGCCCGCACAGATCGATGCCATCGTCTGGCAGTGCCGGGACTGGATGGCCCGATTCGACATCCCCATCGAAAACATCCTCAAACACGCTTGGATCAAGAACACCAAGCCCAACTGTCCGGGGCCGTATTTCGACGTCGTCCTTGCTCGATTGCGTGACGGTGCGCCGGTGCACGCTGTCCCGGTAGCGATGTCGTTCGGGGAGCGCCGACCGATCAGCGGGAAAGTGAAGGATCGGATCATCAACGACCACCTGTTCCTGGCCTACCAGAAGAAGGTGGCCGCCGTCCGGGACGGTGTCCCGGTGCTGGTGTTCGCCGATCCGGCGACTCCTCCCGTTCAGGCGCCACTTGCGAAAGGGCAAAAGGTCGACGTCGATTACGTCACGGTCGGCTCGGACGGCAAGCTGTGGTTCGTCACGGCGGATGGCGGGCGAACTCCGGTCGAAGGCTTCGTGCGACGCTGAGGTCCTCTGTGAGCCAAGCGCGGCTACAGCGCGATCACCGTCGTGTCGGAGGAGAAGCCGCCGCCGTCGACGACTGACACAATCGGCAGCTCCGAACGAGGAACATCTCGATGCTCGAGATGCGGCCTCGAGATGCGGCCTCGAGATGCGGCCTCGAGATGCGGCTGCTCGGGCGCGAGACCCAACGGGAACTTTTGCGGTCATCGGGGACGTCTGATGGGCGATGCCGCTGAATCGAGGTGGAACGATGCGACGCAATGGGCTTCTGGCAATGCTGGTCTTTGTGCTGGTGGTAGCGGCCTGCACCGGGACGCCGGAGACGGAGGGCTCGACCACGAGTGTTGTCGGGACGATCGAGAACCGTGGCGACAACGGAAGCTCGGGCTCAAGTGGCAGCGCCGCAGGCGTCGTCTCGGGATCGGGGTCGAACCTGCGCGTGTTGCCGGCGGCCCTCAATGTGTTCGATGCATGCGACGGGTTGCTCGAATGGATCAAAGCCGAAGCCGCCGAGCGGGTGGGTCCCTACGGCTTCGGGTCTGGGAATTTCTGGCGTGGCGGCTTCGTGGCGGAAGGCGACTTCGCGGTTCCGGCGACCACTGCGGTTCCCGCCGAAGCGGCCTTCGACGGTGGCGGGGACGACGCCGGCGGGGGCAGCGCTTTCTCGACCACGAACGTTCAGGAAGAGGGCGTTGACGAGGGCGATCTCGTCAAGACGGACGGGGATTACCTCTATATCGTCAACTACCAGCGGCTGACCATCGTCGACGTCGCCGAACGCGACATCGTGGCGGCGGTGAACCTCGGCGACTTCGGCGCCACCGATATGCTGCTGGCCGACGACCGGCTCTACATCTTCTCCACCCAGTGGCTCGACGAGGTCGCCCTGGAGTCGCTCAGCTGGCCGGTCATCCGACCGGGAACGCCGCTCACCGTGATCTCCGAGATTGACGTCTCCCGGCCTGGAGATGCATCCGTGGTCAGCGAGCTGCGGGTCGAAGGGTCCTACGTGACGAGCCGGCTCGTGGACGGTATCGCCAGCGTCGTCATCACCAGCCAGCCTGGTGGTCTCGACTTCGTCTTCCCGAGCACTCCGGGAAGCGAAGACAGGGCGCTTGAAGTCAACCGGCAGGTGGTCGCCGAGTCCGAGCTCGAAGACTGGTTGCCTCGGTTCCAGCTCAGCCGTGATGGGGGCGCCGCTGCCGACGGTCTGGTGAGTGACTGCACTCGGGTGCACGTCCCCGAGGTGTTCAGCGGGTTCAGCACGACCTCGGTGGTGACGATCGACACCACTCGCGGACTCGAGTCGCCAGACGCCTCGACCATCTTCGCCGAGACACACACGGTGTACGCCTCGGCGAACAACCTCTATGCGACGACGGCGCGCTTCCCCGAGATCATCTGGGCAGAGGACGGGGCCATCGGCGAGCCGGCGGAGGATCCCACCACAAACATCCACATGTTCGACATCACCGACCCGGCGGGGGCGAACTACGTGGCTTCGGGCAAGGTACCCGGTCGACTCCTCAACCAGTTCTCGCTGGGCGAGTGGGAGGGCGACCTGCGTGTAGCCGTCACCAAAGGGGACGTGTGGTGGCCGAGCGACGACACGTCCTCCAGCTCTGTCATCGTGCTCCGGCCGGACGGCAGCGAGCTCGTCGAGATCGGCCGTGTCGATGGTCTGGGTGTGACCGAGCAGATCTTCTCGGTGCGTTTTCTGGGCGACACCGCCTACGTCGTGACGTTCCGTCAGGTGGATCCGTTGTATGTCATCGACCTCAGCGATCACACCGAGCCCGCCGTGGCCGGTGAGTTGAAGATCCCCGGATTCTCGAGCTATCTGCATCCGATCGGTGACGGCCTCGTCATCGGCGTGGGTAGCGAGGCCACCGACGACGGTGTGGTCACGGGAGCGAAGGTGTCCCTGTTCGACGTGTCCGATCCGAGCGATCCGCGCGAGATCGACAACTGGACGATGAAGAATGCCGAATCGGCTGTTGCGTGGGACCATCGCGCCTTCCTGTGGTGGGAGAAGCAATCGCTGGCGGGAGTGCCGGTGCAGAGCTATTCGGGCGGGCTGCAAGGGGCCGTGCTGCTGGACGTCACCGCCCGTGGGATCAACGAGTTTGGTGAGATCACTCATGGCGAGCCCATAGGCAGGGAGAGCGACTGCGAGCGGCTGTCACGGAGCGACCTGCCCGAGGAAACCGAGCTGTGGCACATCGCCGAGGAGGGCGTGGTGCAGCTGTGCGGTGAGGACGACCTGGGCGGCGTCGCCGGTCTGAGCTGCGAGCGGATTCCCGCCGACGAGCTGCAGTTCTGGGGCCCGGGCATGGAGGAGTTCGTCGCCGGGATCCCGGAGGCAAGCCGGGTCGAGATCTGCTGGCCCAACGAATGGCTCCCTTCGATCCGCCGTCTCGTGGTGGTGGACGATGAGATCTGGTCGATCTCGGACAACCGGGTGCAGGCCAACGACCTGCGCACGCTGGAGCGATTGGTGACATTGGGTCTGTGACGTCGATCGAGTGAGACAGACCGGGGGAGACCGGGGGCCGCCAGCTCTGGTGGCCCCCGGTCGCGTCGAGCTCGGGAGCGACCCCGACATGGTCCCATTCGAGGTGACTTTCGACCCTTCTCACCCGGGCGGACCGCTTGTGACATAGAGCACAAATACGTCGACCAGGAGAAATCGTGGAAAAATCGTTCTTCAGAGGGCGGGTGTTCGAGGCGTCGCTGTTTGCGGCAGCCGTGCTCGCCGTGGGTCTCGTCGTCGGTGGTTTACTCGTGGGCGGTGACGAGCCCGAAGCCACGGACGATGCGACGGCTCTACCGGCAGCGGACGTCGTGGAGACCGTGGCGGCGCTCAGCCTCACCGAGTTCACCATCGACGGTGAGCTCACCGTGCCGGCAGGCCAGGTGAGTCTGGAGGTGCACAACGACGGAGCCGTGCAGCACAACGTCGTCGTGGACGGTCGGCAGCGCACCTCCGACCTCAACAGCGGCGAGACCGAGGTGCTCGATCTCGGAGTGCTTGCTCCGGGTACGTATGAGTTGATCTGCGACATTCCCGGGCACGTCGAAGCCGGGATGGAGGCAACGCTCGTCGTGCAAGAGGGTGCGGTCGCCGTTGAGGCGGCGCATCAGGAGCACGACGAGGAGCCCGACTGGGCGGCGCTGGATCAGGCGATGACGGACAGCATCCTCGCGTTTCCCGCCGAGACCGAAGGTGTGGGCAATCAGCCGTTCGAGCCGACGATCCTCCCCGATGGGACGAAGGAGTTCCGCATCACCACGGCGATCACACCGTGGGAGGTGGAGCCGGGCAAGTTCGTCGATGCGTGGACCTACAACGGCCAGGTGCCGGGCCCGGCGATTCGCCTCGACGTTGGCGACAAAGTCCGCGTCGTGGTCGACAACCAGCTGCCGATGGGGACCGACATCCACTGGCACGGCGTCCGCACCCCGAATGACCAGGACGGGGTGGCGCCGGTCACGCAGCCGTTGATCGAGTCCGGCACCGAGTACGTGTACGAGTTCACCACCACCGCCCCGGCGATCGGCATGTATCACGCCCACCACCATGCACAGATGCAGGTGCCCAACGGAATGTTCGGGACGTTGATCATCGGCGATCTCCCGCTCCCCGCGGGGCAAACGATCGGCGGACGAGAGATTCCGGCCGATGTGGAGCTAACCGAGGAGATCCCCATGGTGCTCAACGACGCCGGGGTGATCGGATTCTCGCTGAACGGGAAGAGCTTCCCCGCAACCCAGCCATACGTCTTCGGGGAGGGTTCCTGGATCGCAGTCCACTATTACAACGAGGGGCTGCAGATCCACCCGATGCATCAGCATCAGTTCCCGCAGCTCGTCATCGCCAAGGACGGGATACCGCTGGACAACCCCTATTGGGCCGACACGGTCAACGTGGCGCCCGGTGAGCGCTACTCAGTGCTCATGCACCTCGACACTCCCGGGGTGTGGGTGTGGCACTGCCACATCCTGACCCACGTGGAGCGTGATGAAGGCATGTTCGGCATGGTGACGGCGATCATCGTCGAGCCCTCCGCTGGGGCGGAGCCGGCTCACGACGAGGAGGCGGCTCACGAGGACGACGAAGATGCCGCGCACGACGAAGCAGCCGACGACGAGGACGCCGACCATGAGGGCGATGCCGCCGAACTGGGCCGGATCGTCGAGGTGGTCGCCAACGAGTTCGCCTTCGAGCCGGATGCATTCTCGGCCGAGGTCGGGGAGACCGTCACGTTCCGCGTGACCAACGAGGGTGAGATCGAGCACGAGTTCCGACTCAGCACGATGCACGGAGTCGAAGATCACATCGCCGGAGGTCATGACGACCACGGCGAGGGTGAAGAGGAGGATCCGCTCGTCATCGTCCAACCCGGTGAGACGGCCGACCTGACCGTGACGTTCGAAGCTGCGGGGCAGTACGAGATCATCGTTTGTCTGCTTCCCGATCACTACGAAGCCGGCATGTTCGCCGATTTCGAAGTGCAGTAGCACCGGCGACGACCCTACCGGAGAGTCGTTTGCGCCGCGCGCGCACTCCGGTAGGGTTTGCCTCCAAATGGCAACACGAACGAAGAGTCGTGGGGCTAACGGGCGGAAGCAGGCCAGGAAACAGCCAGCTCGAAGAACGAAGAAGCAGCAGACCGGTGTTCTCCAAGCGCTGCGGGGGATGAAGGAGCGGCTGCGGGAGCGTCTCGGTCGCCAGACCGACGACGTGTGGGGCGTCGTCGTCATCGTCGCCGCAGTGTTGATGGTGCTCGCCCAGCTCGAGCTCGCCGGGCCGGTCGGCACCGTGGCCGCCGACACCCTGACGTTTCTCTTCGGACTGTGGGCGTGGTTCGCCCCGGTGATCGTGGCGACCGTCGGCGTCGCCATGGTGGGCACCATGCCTCGCACCGACTACGCCCGGCTGACGGTGGGGCTCGTCACGCTGTTTGTGGGGTCGCTTGCACTGTTCCACCTGCTCACGGGAGCAATTTCGCTGTCGGCGTCGATCGAGCAGGTGAAGTCGCATGGCGGAGCGGTCGGGGCCCTGACGGCCTTCCCCCTACGCCGGCTCATCGGTTTCTGGGGCGCTTTCCTCGTCCTGTTCGCCACCATCAGCATCGGGGTGCTCATCGTGACCAGAGCAACGGTGCGCGACGTGGGTCACACCATTGCGGACACATATCGCTGGCTGCGCAGCATCATGCGCCGGCCCGAACCCTTGCCGATGGTCAACCGCACGGCGATCGTGGAGGCTCCGCCACCCGTCGTGGAGAATGGTGGCGAGAAGACACGTCCGGCCCCGAAGCAAGACGCCAAGAACGCTCCGAAAAAGGCGAAGCCCCGGCAGCCACCGCCGCCAAAGGCGGTCACTCCCGGCGACGGGTCCTACATCCTGCCTCCGCTCGAGTTGCTGAATCTGGCCGATTCGTCGGGCCAGAACCGCCGCTTGCTCGAGCAGGCCGGCGCCGAGCTGGAGGAGGCGCTGCACCAGCACGGTGTCGATGCTCGTCTCACCCGGATCGTGCCCGGCCCGACGGTTACGCGCTACGAGATCGAGCTGGCTCCCGGCGTCAAAGTGTCGCGGGTCACGGGGCTCGCCAACGACATCGCCTATGCGATGGCGGCGCACGACGTGCGGATCCTGGCCCCGATCCCTGGTAAGAGCGCCATCGGCATCGAAGTGCCGAACCGGCATCGCGATCTGGTGACGCTGGGCGACGTGCTCAACACACCCGAGGCGACTCTGGACGACGATCCGATGCGGGTGGGGCTGGGCAAGGACATCAGCGGTTCGGCACGTATGCTCAAGCTCGACGAGCTACCCCACGTGCTCATCGCGGGGGCAACCGGTGCGGGCAAGTCCTCGTGCATCAACACGCTGGTGACTTCGCTGCTCATGCGGGCCACTCCAGACGAGGTGCGTCTGATCCTGGTGGATCCGAAGCGAGTCGAGCTGGGCCAGTACAACGGGGTGCCGCACCTGCTCACCCGAGTGATCACCAATCCGAAGAAGGCGTCCGATGCGCTGCAGTGGGCCGTGCAGGAGATGGATCGCCGGTACGAGTTGCTCGCCGACGCCGGGGTGCGCGACATCATCAGCTATCGAGAGGCCTATGACGCCGGGGCGCTCGACGAAAACGGTTTCGACCGTTTCCCTCACATCGTCATCATCGTCGACGAGTTGAACGATCTCATGATCGTTGCCGGACGTACCGTGGAAGAGTCCGTCGTCCGCATCGCCCAGATGGCACGGGCGGTCGGCATCCATCTGGTGCTCGCCACCCAGCGGCCATCGGTCAACGTCATCACCGGCGTGATCAAGGCCAACGTTCCCTCGCGTCTTGCCTTCTCCGTGGCCTCGCAGACCGATTCCCGGGTAATCCTCGACAGCGCCGGCGCCGAAAAGCTGGTCGGTCTCGGCGACATGCTGGTCGTCACCGCTCGTGACCCCAAGCCGGAACGGATCCAGGGCGCCTTCGTGTCCGAAGGCGAAGTGCGCGATGTCGTGGCGTGGGTGAAGGAGCAGAAGAAGGCGCGATACCGCGACAAGGAGGTCTTCGAGACCGCCAAGAAAGCCGAAGTGGATGCCGATGAGTTCGAGGGGGAAGATCCGGAGATCATCACGCAGGCGATCGAGCTCGTGGTGCGCAGCCAGCTGGGCTCCACGTCCATGCTGCAACGCAAGCTCCGCATCGGGTTCGCCCGAGCCGGGCGGGTGATGGACATCTTGGAGAACAAGGGCATCGTGGGTCCCTCCGAAGGCTCGAAGGCGCGCGCGGTGCTGGTGACTGCCGATGAGCTGGAGTCGGTGCTGGCGGGGAGCTCTTAAGCTCGGAAGATGACACGGGCCAACGAGCGGGAGAGAGGTACCTCGGCCTGCTGCCTGGTTGCCGTGCTGGTGGCCCTCTTGGCGGTTGGCTCCGCCGGCCAGGTCCCCGCCTCCGCCCAGGAGGATCCTGAGCCGCCGCCCACTGTCCGCATGGCCCGGGCCACCTGGGACACAGGGTGGTTCCAGGCCGAGATCTACCGAGGGATCATCAATCGCCTCGGGTACCGGGTGGATGGGCCCGTGACGATGGAGAACGAGCGCTTCTACGAGGCGGTCGCTGCCGGCGAAGTCGACTTGTGGGTGAACGGCTGGTTCCCCCTCCACGATCCGCTCATCGATGGCGAGGATTCCGTCGAGTTGGTCGGAACCCAAGTCGACGCCGGCGCCTTGCAGGGGTACTTCGTGGACCGGCAGAGCGCCGAGGAATTCGGTATCAGCAATCTCGGCGACTTCTCAGATGCGGAGCTCGCGGCGCGCTTCGACGTTGACGGCGACGGTCGGGCCGACCTCATAGGGTGCAACGTCGATTGGACGTGTGCTCAGACCATCGAACACCATCTCGATGTCTACGAGCTGTCCACCACGGTCGAACACGTCCAGGGCGACTACTCACCGCTGATGCACGAGACGATCGACCGTCTCGATGCCGGTGAGCCGATCCTCTTTTATACGTTCACGCCAAACTGGACGGTCGGCGAGCTGGTTCCGGGTGACGACGTGGTATGGCTCGAGACGCCATTCCCCTCCCTCCCTCCCGGCTACTCCGGGGAACTGCTCACCACGGTCGCCGGCCTCCAAGGGTGTGCCAACGATCCGTGCCAGACCGGATGGCCCCCCAACGACATACGCACCGTGGCCAATCGCAATTTCCTGTCGTCCAACCCGGCGCTGAGGACCCTGCTCGAGCTCGTGGAGATCCCACTCGACGACATCTTGGAACAGAACGCCCGCATGGTCGAAGGTGAGGGCGACCCGGCCGACATCCGCCGTCACGCCGAAGAATGGATCGCAGCCAACCAAGGCATCGTCAACGACTGGCTCGCTGCCGCCGATCCCGACGCCGTGCCGCTCGTGGGCAGCGGGGCGGCTACCGGCGGGGACAGCGGCGAAGTGCTGCGGATTGCGGCCCGGCCACTGCCGCCATTCGTCATCTACGAGAACCGGACGTATGGAGGCTTCGAGGTCGAGCTCGCAGAGTTGCTCGGCGCCAGCCTCGGGCGTCCCGTCGAGGTGTATGCCGTCGACACGGTTGCCAAGCAGCTCGACGACGTGGCCCGGGGCGCGGCCGAAGCCGCCATCGGCGGCGTGGTCATCACGGAGAGCCGGGAGGAGATGGTCGATTTCACGTTGCCGATCCTCAACACGGGCTTGACGATCCTCGTCCCCATCGAGGACAGCCAGGGAATCCTGGGTCAGATACGGAGCTTCTGGAGGACCATTCTCGCCTCTGATCTCCCATGGATGTTGCTGGTCTTCGCACTTGCGCTGCTCGTCGCGGCGCATCTGATTTGGCTCTCGGAGCGCCGCAACAATCCCGATTTCGCAGAGCAATACGGCCGCGGGATCTGGGACTCCTTCTACTGGTCGGTCGTGACGGCGAGCACCGTCGGTTATGGAGACAAGGTTGCGCGCGGCAATCCCGGGCGTCTTCTCGCACTTGTGTGGATCGCCGCGGGCACGCTCGTGTTCGCCACGTTCACTGCGGCGATCGCATCCGCCCTTGCCGTCCAGGAGATCGAGGGCACGATCTCTGGACCTGCGGACCTCCCTGGGCACCGGGTGGTGACCGTTGCCGACTCGGCGGGCCAGGCATACCTCTCGGCCCACGGGATCGGGCCCATCCTCGTCGACGACGTCGAGAGCGCCTACGCACTCCTGAACGAAGGCCGGGCGGACGCGGTCGTTTTCGACGCTCCGGTACTTCGCTTCCACGCCACCAGAGAGGACGAGGGGACCGTCGTCACGGTTGGGTCTGATTTCGAGAGCGTCCAATACGGCGTCGTCCTCTCCGAGGAGCAGAACTCGCTCCGGGAGGAGCTGAATCTCGCGCTGCTCGACCTGATCGAGAGCGGCGTCTACGAACGCCTCCACGACAAATGGTTCGGGTCCACGCTCGACTGACTCGGAGGCTGGGCTGCATGCGCTCCGTTCACCAGGCCCGTGGGGTACGGGCCCGTGCCGTCACGAACCCAGGTGGTCACGAGCCCCGTGCGGTTGCGAGCCAGGAGTCGACGAGGTCGCGATTTTCCTCGATCCACGCCGCGGCGTCGGCCCGGACCATCTCATCGGTGTACTCCTCCTCCATCGCCATCTTGGCGTTCTGGTCGGCGATGTCCTGAAGTGGGATCTCCACGACTTCGAGCAAGCGCCGGATGGGTGGGTTCTCGTCGAGGAACTCGGTGTTCGCCACGGCGCGGATGTCGTTGACCGGCCAGCCGAGCTCGCAAGGATCGCCTGCGGCACAGCCGGCCAGGCCGGCCACCGAGGTGTCTTCTTCCTCATCCGGTAGTGCCGGCGATTCCAGCCACACCACATCGGTCCCGGGTACGAGGACGTCGATGGTCCAGTTCGGCGTCCAGGTGTAGAACAGGACGGGTTCCCCCGCTCCGACCCGGGGGCGGACGACGTCGTTGATCAGATCGTTGTATTGCCCGACCACCTGCTCGACAGTGCGGCCCCATTCCAGTTCGTCGAGATGCTCCTCGATCACCACGTTGCAGCCCCATCCGTCGTTGCATCCATAGAGATCGGCGAGGCCGTCTCCGTCGGTGTCGAACACGGCGGCTATCGCAGGATCGACGAGATCGTTCATCGAGGTGATGCTCAACTCATCGGCCGTCGCCTTGTCGATCAAGTAGCCCTGGATGGCGCCCGCTTCGACTTGGAAGCCGATGGGTTCGATCGGCTCCGAGATCAGCTGCCCGCTGAACAACTCCCGCTCCAGATAGATGTCGTGCAGTGGGAACCAGCCGTTGACCCACAGATCGACCTCCTCTTGGGCGAGCGCGGGGTAGAAGGTATTGGCGTCTCTGGTGAGCGCGGCAGGATCGCTGACTTCATAACCCAGCTCGTCGAGCAGTTGCGCATAGATCGCTGCCTGGAACCAGCCGGTGTCCCACGTGGCGCGAGCCATGACGACTTCGCCACCCGTCACCTCGACCCCCGCCGCCGGTCCACCGTCACCGTCGGCTTCCTCCGCCAGGCTTCCGCATGCGCTCGTGACCAGTGCGAGCACCAGCACGAATCCAAGTCTGTTGCGTGTCGTGGTCCGCATGTCTCATTCCTCGCTCGGATTGGCGGTGTCGGCCGGTTCGAGGGGGTGGCCGTCGTCGCCCAGCCCGTGGTGTGCGAGCAGTGCACCGTGACGCGACCGGAAGAGGGCTGCGTCGTAGTGGCTCTCCAGCAAGTCCAGCTCCTCGTGGAACGCCACGTACAGGCTGCCACACATGACCAGCAGCACTACCGCAAACGGGAGACCAGTCGTGATGGCGGCGGTCTGCAACGCAGTGAGACCGCCCCCGATGAGCAGCACCGCGGCGATGAGGCCCTCCATGATCGCCCAGAACACGCGCTGCGGCTTGGGCGAGTCGAGCTTGCCACCCGAGGTGAGGTGGTCGACAACCAGCGATCCCGAGTCGGAGGAAGTCACGAAGAACGACACGACGAGGATTATCCCGAGCAGCGAGGTGAGCTGCGTGAGCGGGAACGCCTGGAGCATGTCGAACAACGCCGTCGCCACGTTGTCGTTGACGGCGGTGGCGACGTCACGAACACCTTCGAGCTGCAAGTTGATCGCCGTGCCGCCGAACACCGACATCCACAGCGCCGACAGGAGCGTGGGAAAGGCCATCACTCCAAGGATCAACTCGCGAACAGAACGACCCTTCGAAATGCGTGCGATGAACATCCCAACGAATGGCGACCACGAGATCCACCATCCCCAATAGAAGATGGTCCAGCCCTGCTGCCACGTCGTATCGCTGAATGCCTCGTTCCAGAACGACAGCTGGGGCAGGACCGACAAATACTCTCCGAGGCCCTGCGTGAACACGGAGAAGATGAACAAGGTGGGCCCAACGACGATGATGAAGAGCATGAAGATCACGGCCAGGTTGATGTTGATCTGGCTCAGCCTCTTGACTCCGGCATCCAGACCGGCAACCACCGACATGGTGGCCAAGCCGGTGATGATGGCGATCAGCAGCACCTGAAAACCGGTACCGGTAGGAGTCCCGAACAAGAAGTTGAGCCCAGCTGCGGCTTGCCCCACCCCGAGACCGAGTGAAGTGGCAAGGCCGAACAACGTCGCCAGCACGGTGAGGACATCGATCACGTTCCCCCACGTCCCGTAGATGCGCTAGCCGAGGATGGGATAGAACACCGATCGGAACGTCAACGGGAGACCCCGGTTGTACGCAAAGAACGCCAGGGCGAGACTCACCAGCGCATAGATGCCCCACGGGTGCAATCCCCAGTGGAAGAACGTGGTGGCCAGCGCCGCTTCGCCGGCATCACCCGTCATGGGTTCCACGCCAAACAATGGCGGGGGTCCCGCCAGATGGAAGATGGGTTCGGCCACCGACCAGAACATCAACCCGATGCCCATCCCCGCGCTGATCAACATCGCATACCAGGCGGCGGTCGTGAATTCCGGCTGCGCTTCCGGGCCTCCGATGCGGATCTTGCCGTAGCGACTGAAGGCAAAGAAGAAACCGACGACGACGAACACGTTTGCCGCCAGGATGTAGAGCCAGCCGAAGCTGTTGCCGACGAAGCTGAGCACTTCGTTGAAGACCTCTCCGGCGGTGTCCTGAAAGATGAGGGTCCATGCCACGAACACCACGAGGATCCCCGCCGACCAGAACGTGACCTGGGGGTGGATGTCGAAACCCCACTTGACCATGTTGGTGTCGCCGGGCTCGCGATCGGCGACCTCCGGATAGAAATCGATCTCCGGGTCGACCTGGAGCCCCTCGAACGGGCGCCTGTCGTATATCGCTTCGCGTCGCCGGCGCCGCTCCTCGGCTTCCCAGTCCTCGTACGCCTCAGTGACCTCGGTGAGGTCCTCGTCGGCCATTTCAGCCCGCCTTCCTGTCGCTCAGTTGGGAGGAATGCTCCGCCGTCCTGGCCTGAACCGACGAGGCTGTCCCTGCTCGGCGTTTCCGAACCTAGCAAAGTCGACATTGAGGTGCCCGGGACTGCAGGCTTCTCGGATTCCGCCAACCGTCTCGGTCGCGGGCAGGTGCGAAGGCTCGCACACGCTCCCAATCGTGGCGCAGAGCGCGAGGAACGGTACGCTTGTGTGACCGAGGCTGCCCGGCCAGAGTGTGGCACGCCATCGATATCCCCATCGGTTCGCCGTGTCGCAGGCAAGGCCGACAGCCTGCAGATGTCATCGGTAGGGTCGGAGGAGCAATGGCGCAGGTGCGATTCGACGATCTGTCGCCCGGAAACGAGCAGGCGTTCGAACTCGTCGACCTCGTGGACATCGTTGAGGCCCACCACCCCGGCGAGGTGATCGCCGCACTCACTGCGGTCGACATCGCGTGTCGCAACGGCCTGTGGGCCGGCGGCTTCG
>JBFISM010000026.1:0-32387 GCA_041608535.1 Acidimicrobiia bacterium | reverse complement strand
GATCGGCGGGTTGCATCCCTTGGTGACGCCGGCGGTGGCGAGTTTGTCGATGTCGGCTTCGAACACGAGCCCGTCGTCGTCGATGAACAGATTCCCGCCACCGTCTGCGGTGTAACCCATGGCCCGCACCAGGAACGCCGCCATGGCACCGCGGCTGACATGGCTCCCTGGACAGAACTCGTCGTTGATCGGCGGGTTGCATCCCTTGGTGACGCCGGCGGTGGCGAGTTTGTCGATGTCGGCTTCGAACACGAGCCCGTCGTCGTCGATGAACAGATTCCCGCCACCGTCTGCGGTGTAACCCACGGCCCGCACCAGGAAGGCCGCCATCTGGGCTCTCGTGACGTGACTGGTCGGGCAGAACATGTCATTGTCCGGCGGGTTGCAGCCCTTGGTTATGCCGCTTTGGGCGAGCCATACGATGTCGTCGAAGAAGAGGTTGTCGGAGACCACGTCGTAGAACCCGTCGGGGCCGGGGTTACCGGGTGGGTCGGTGGTCGGTGGCGCCGAGGTGGAGGTCGATCCCGGCGGTGCGGTCGTGCTGGGTGGCAGTGTCGTTGTCCCGTCGCCTCCGGTTCCCCCGTAGAACGGATCGGCACCCATTGCGGTGAACGCTTCCATTGCTGCGGTGCTCGAGTCGAGCTCCCACAGGCAGTTCGGGTAGGTGTCGTCGAAGACGTTGAAGTAGGCCAGCCCGACGAACTGGTTCCACTCGGGCTGCTGGAACATCTCGGCCACGTCGTCGATCCAAGCCGCCTTGGCGGCGCCGTTGTCGCTCGGTTTCTCCGTCGAGGCCCATTCAGCGAGCGCCAGGCCCTTGTCAGGATGAGCCAACCCGAACTGGCGCATCGGTTCGATGATCTGGGTCAAGGGCATCCACGGGTCGGTGTCGTTGCCCTTGCAGTTGTCCCAGTTGTACGCGGTGGCGGTGATGATGTCTACGTACTCGTCCCCGGGATACCACTTGTCCGCGTACTTCACGTCGCTGGGATCGGTGGCGAAGCTCCAGTACGTCATGATCCAGGCGTACTTGACATGAGCGAGGTTGCGATCTTTGAACAAGCCGATGAACGTCCGCCAGGCGTCCTTGAAGTCGGCGGCATCGCCATTGACGGCGCTTCCTGAACCCTCGGGCTCGTGGTGGAAGCCAAACCAGACATCGCCGTCCCATGCCTCGATTCGGTCTACCCACTCGATCATGTCGTCGTGCAGCGCCGTGCCGGGCGTGGCGTCTGCGATGTCCCGCCACGAGATGGTCGACCCATCCAGATTCTTCGCCTTGACGGACACGAAGAGGATGCGGTCGCTGTTTTCGATCTCGCTCAGATAGGCGGAGATGAAGTCGTCGTCCCAGCGGAGGAAGACCCGGACGAGATCGAGCTGGCGACCGATCTCGGCCTCCAGGTCGAGCAGCGGCTGCAGATCCGAGCCGTTCTCGTCGGTCCCGGCGTCGGCGCCGAAGATGACCGTGCCGGCCGCGGAACCTGGAGACGGGGTGGTCGCCATCCACGAGCCGACCACGATGGCAGCGAGGAGCATCATGAGGGGGATTCGCACGAGACTGCGCATGAGCCGGCGTGCACCCTAGAGCGAATCGGGAAACGCGCCAGTCGGTTCGCCGATTGAATGCTGCACACGGGCGATGCCGAGCCATCGTGGCTGAGGGCTGAGATCACGACCCCCGGTAACCTGCCGCCCGTGATCCCTTCCCGGCTGCACCCGTTGTTGCACGATACGTCGCCGGCGACCGAGCTCGGCCGGCTCTTTGCGGCGGCCGGACAACGTCTGTACCTCGTCGGGGGGAGCGTGCGCGACGCACTGCTCGGCCGGGATTCGCCTGACTTCGACTTCGCCACCGATGCCCGGCCCGGGGGCATCCGCTCCATCGTGTCGGAGTGGGCCGACGATCTCTACCTGGCCGGGGAGCGCTTTGGCACAGTGGGAGCCATCAAGAGCGGCGAGATCTACGAGATCACCACGTTTCGCAGCGAGATCTACAACCGTGAGTCGCGCAAGCCCACGGTGACGTTCTCCGACACCATCGAGGATGATCTCGCCCGGCGCGATTTCACGGTGAATGCGATGGCGATCCGGTTGCCGGGGGCGGCCGCCGATGTACCGGAGATGGTCGACCCGTACGGGGGGCTGGAAGATCTGGCAGCTGAAGTGTTGCGATGCCCGACGGATCCGGAGACGTCGTTCGGGGATGATCCGCTGCGCATGCTGCGTCTCTTCAGGTTCGTGTCCACTCTCGGCTTCACTCCGGACCCGGAAGCCTTGCTGGCAGTGGCCGACATGCGGGAGAGGTTGGCGGTGGTTGCCCCCGAGCGGATCCAGGTCGAATTCGACAAACTGATGACAGGCGAGTACGTCGGGCCGGCGCTGTGGGGTCTGGTCGATTGTGGCCTGGCGGTGGAGTTCGTCCCGGAACTGCCGGCCCTGGCACTGGAACAGGACCCGGTGCACAAGCACAAGGATGTGTTGGCGCACACGATCGCCGTCGTGGAGAAGACGAATTCGGAACGCTTGGTGGTGCGTCTGGCGGCGCTGTTCCACGACATCGGGAAGCCGGCGACCCGCCGTTTCGACGGGGGCAAGGTCACCTTCCATCACCACGAAGTCGTCGGAGCGCGCATGACACGAGAGCGGCTGCGGGCGCTGCGCTATCCCAAGCAGGTCATCGAGGACGTGTCCAAGCTCGTGTTCCTCCACATGCGACCGCACACGTATGCGCTGGGGTGGACCGACTCGGCGGTGCGCCGGTACGTGCGAGATGCCTCTCCGCTGGTCGACGAGCTCAACGAGCTGGTGCGGTGTGACGTGACCACCGGTAACGCCAAGCGGGCGAAAGCGATCCAGCGACGAATCGACGAGCTCGAAGAGCGAATCGAGGAGCTGGCGAAACAAGAGGAGATCAACGCTCTACGCCCCCCGATCGACGGTCATCAGGTGATCGCCCATCTCGGTGTCGAGCCGGGGCCCATCATCGGTGAGGCGATGCGAATGCTGCTCGATCGCCGCATCGACGACGGTCCCTACAGCGAGGAAGAGGCATACGCGATGCTCGACGAGTTCAAGGCCGAGCGCGGGTTGTGATCGCAGTGGATCCGCGAGCTACATCCCCCGCATACCCCGTTTGCGTTCCCGCTCCATCTCGACCTCTTTCGAGTCGGACACGGTGCCCGGGGCCTTGGTCTGCTTGGTGAGGCCCCGCAGGAAGTTCTTCACACGTTCCAGAATCCGCATCAGCTCACGCTAGCCGCTCGTGTCCGCCGGCATCGAGTGGACGGTGCCGCGCCGAAGCCAGCTCATCGGCGGCGGCTCAGCTCCGGGGTACCTCCGTCCACGGCAGGTCCTTGTCGACCCGAGGCTCGCCGGGCAGACCGAGGACGCGCTCGCCGAGGATGTTCTTCATGATCTCCGAGGTGCCACCCTCGATGGAGTTGGCCCGCGATCGGAGGAAGCGACGGCGGTTGTCCTGTGGCATCTCCTCCGGGGTACGCGGCTGGATGACCTCATAGCTGTCGTAGAGCATGCCATCGGGCCCCATGAGCTCGATGGCGAGGTCGTAGATCTTCTTGTTGAGCTCGGCATAGACCAGCTTGGCCGTGGAGCCCTCCGGGCCCGGTGTGCCGGCGGTGCGGTTCTCGTGGTCGCGCAAGTTGGTGAGCCGTGCTGCTTCTGCCTCCGCCCACAGCTGCATGAGCTTGTCGCGGTCGTGGGCGGTCCCGCCATGGTCGCTCCACACGTCGAGCAGGTGACCGATGGCGCCGGCGTTGCGCGGCTCCACCCGCCCACCGATGGCGACGCGCTCGTTCATGAGTGTGGTGAGGGCCACCCGCCAACCGTCGCCGCGATCGCCGATCCGGTGCGAATCCGGGATCACGACATCGGTCATGAACACCTCGTTGAACTCGGCTTCGCCGGTGATCTGGCGTAGCGGCTTGACCTCGACACCGTCCGCTTCCATGTCGAGCAAGAAATACGTGAGGCCTCGATGTTTGGGCAGATCTGGGTCGGTGCGCGCTACCAGCATCCCCCACTTGGCGATGTGAGCCACGGTGGTCCACACCTTCTGCCCGTTGACGATCCATTCGTCGCCGTCACGTACCGCTCGTGTCGACAACCCGGCGACGTCGCTGCCCGCTCCGGGTTCGGAGAAGAGCTGGCACCACACCTCCTCACCGGTGAACAGCGGCCTCAGATGGCGCTGCTTCTGGACGTCGGTGCCGTGAGTCAGCAGCATCGGTGCGCCCATACCGTGGCCGATGATGTCGAAGAAGGTGGGGCGATGCTGGGTGACGGCGTCGAGCCGCTCGTCGATGACTTCTTGGAGCTGTGGCGCCACACCGAGCCCTCCGTGCCCTTCGGGAAAGTGGACCCAAGCCAGACCCAGGTCGAATTGCGCACCCATGAAGTCGTGGCGCTCCCCTCGGGGGTCGTGGTTGGTCAGCAGCTGGTCGAGACGTGCCGCAACGAGAGCGGAATCAGTGCTGCTGGGTGGCGTCTGTGTCATGGTCTCTGGCGGTGGTCGGCGGAAGAGTCCGTTGGGGCGGACACCGGCCACGCTAGTCGCCGCCATTTCGCTGCGGATCGGGCTCGGCGGGCCGGACCCGGGTCTCGTCGACTTCGAGCTGTTCCCGACGGCGCCGTCTTTCCATACGCCGCACCACCCAGATGGCGAGGACCACCGGACCCCCGAACAGCAGCAGCTCGTCCCAGCCCCCCTGGTGGCCGAGCACCACGACGACGTCACGGCCGATCATCATCCGGCGAGGATGAAGAGACCGAGCGAGGTGAGGAAGACCATGAGGATCAGCATGGCATATTGGGTGCGCACCGCATCCTCCCCGAAGTCGGCGAGGGCGCGGTCGTGGGCGAGCACCACCCCGGCGACGTGGCCCAGCACGATCACCGCCAGCTGGATGTACCACACTGCGTTGGCGGACAAGAAGAACTGCGTCTTCCAGTCTGCGGTGCCGAAGAGATCCCAGCCACGACCGAACGGGTCGCTCAGACCCGACAGCAGCAGCTGCCCTTCGAAGATCGCCAGTGTGAAGTAGTGGGCTACGGCGTACGCCAGGGCGATCGGGATCAGGGTATGAGCAAACCTGCCGGCCACCGTGGTGGTCGTCACCGGGAGGGTGGTGAAGCGGGTTGCGGTGTGTGCGGCCAGCCAGTAGAGACCACCGATGGCGAGGACGGAAGCGAGCAGCGCTGCGGTTTCGAACAGCTCATTGCTGCGGAGGTCGCCCACCGTCGTCTCCCACCACTCCGATCCGGACAAGCCGTCGTACGACACGGTTCCGATCATGGCGATCACGAACGCAGTGAATCCCGGCGGAGTGGCGAGAGAAGGCAGAGCCTGCAACCACCGTCGGTGCTGCCAGCCCGCCTTGGTGAGCTGGCGAGGAGCGATGGCGCCGAGTAGGGCGTTGTAGTGATGGAAGGCATCGGTCATGACGAGACCGGTGCGCGGCCCGGCGATGTAGCCGGCAGCGACGATGTAGGCGGTGTACACGAGGGCGGCGACGGCGAGTGAGCGTGGTTTGCCGGCTTCTGCGGAGACCAGCTCCAGCCACGTGAAGGCGAAGAATGCGATCGTGGCCGGCCACATGCCGATGCTCTCCAGCAACTCCGGCCGCTCCACCCCGCCGGTGTTGAGCCTCGTCGAGATCCAGGCCCAAGGTGACGCATGTCGCCACAAATCGCCGAAGACACCGGCCAAGAACGGGAACAGCAGCCAGAAATAGACGAACACCAGGACGGGGCCGATGTTGCGCGAACTGCCGCCGTCGGCAGTCCCGGCGGCGAGCAACGCTACGAAGCCCGCGATCCCGACGATGCGCAGCAGGCTCCGCAGCCATCCGCCCCCCGGCGAAGCCGCCGTGGCGGGTGGCTCTTGGAGCCGGGTTCCCTGCCAGCGTTCAGAGAGCATCACGAACGAGACGATGAGCGCTGCCCCGGCGCCGACCGCAAAGAAGCTCACCGGTACGGGCAGGTCGGTGCGTCCCCCGATGCCGTGGGCGGCGGCGATCCCGGGCGCAGCCCATGCAGGCACGACGGCCACGACCACGACCAACAAGCGTGCAGAGACCCGGCGCATGATCACGACGTTAGAACGTGATGTCGCCTGGCAGGAGTCCTGCCGGAAACGGGTGCTTGCGGCAACCGACATGGCTCATTCTTGGCGCCGCCGCTGGTAGGTTCCCAGTACGAGTTGACCGAGGACGGGCCATGACAGCCGAAGTGCTGGCTCAGCCGGCTGAGCTGGTCGATGCGTGCGGGCAGGATCCCGACTTCCTCTGTGAGCAGATCTTCGAGCTGACGGGAAGCGAGACACTCGCAGGCCTCACAGATGTGGCGGGGAGCGTGATCACCGCGATCGTCATCCTCGCCGTGGCGTGGATCCTCGCCAGGCTGGCGCGCCGCGCCATAGGTCACAGCATCGATCGGCTGGTGGCGGCCCACGACCAGCGTGCCGAGGAGGAGGCGCGAGCCGAGCTCGACGCCACCGAGGACAAGGTGGCACTCGCGGATCGAGCGCTGGAGCGAGCCCGCGATCTCGCCGAGTCCACCGAGCGGAGTCGGCAGCGCACCGAGACGCTGGGTGCGGTGCTCAAGAACCTGGCCAGCATCATCATCTACACGATCGCATTCGTGATGGCGCTCGGTGAGTTCGAGATAAACCTCGGCCCGCTCATCGCCAGCGCCGGCATCGCCGGGATCGCGCTCGGGTTCGGAGCACAGAGCCTGGTCAAGGACTTTCTCAGCGGCATCTTCATGCTCATCGAAGACCAGTACGGGGTCGGCGACGTTGTCGACGTCGGGGAGGCGGCCGGAATCGTGGAGCGGGTGCATCTGCGCACCACCCAGATCCGCGACGTCAATGGCACGCTGTGGCACGTGCCCAATGGTGAGATCCGCCGTGTCGCCAACAAGTCACAGGCTTGGGCGAGAACCGTGCTCGACATCGAGGTTGCATACGACACGGAGCTCGAACATGCCATGCGTGTCATCAAGGAGGTGGCCGACGGGGTGTGGCACGACGATCTTCCCCACGCCACCATCCTGGAAGAGCCCGAGATCTGGGGCGTGGAGAACTTCACGGAGAATGCCGTCGTCATCCGGCTCGCCATGAAGGTCGAGCCGGCAGAGCAGTTCGTCACGGCTCGCGTGGTCCGGGGTCGGTTGAAGGAAGCCTTCGACCGCGAAGGTATCCAGATCCCTTTCCCCCAGCGCACCATCTGGATCAATTCGGCCGGACCCGCGCCTCCGGACTCCATCGTCCCGAGCGGCGCGATCGAAGAGGTCGTCGAGCCGGATCAACCCGAGAGCGAGACAGGCTGAGGGTTGCTCTGCGCGCTCGGTACGCTCAGGTGCCGTGCTCGTTGATCTGGATGGCCAAGCCATCGGGGTCCCGGACCACCATCGAGCGGCCGAAAGTCTCGTCGGCGATGCCCCGCGACAGCGCGACCCCGGCTTCGTCGAGCGCCGCAGCGACGTCCTCGAGAGGGCGATCGGCGAGCAAGGCGAAACCAACCTGGGAGCCGGCCGTCACTTCCTCGGCGAGATGAAGGGCCACCGAGGCACTACCCACCGACAACTCCGACCAATGGCGCGAGGCTGACAGTACCTCGGCGTGGGGAAGCAGCCTGCGGTAGAACGCCAGCGATGTTTCCATGTCAGTTACGTAGACGAGCGTGACCGGTTTCACAGCTGTTCCCCAGATTCTGCACGTAGACCGGCGAGCCGGAGCACCGAGCGCGATGGGTTTGCGTGGTCGTCGAGTTCAGGTCGTAGCACGCTGATCACCACGTGGCTGGCATGTCCACGTTCCACCGATGCTCCCACTCGAAGACGTCGATCGTCGTCGGAAGCGTAGCGTGCTGCGGTGCGCCCGAGTTGTATGATTATGCGTCTATGCGTATAGTAGTCCCGGTCGGGTCGGTCGACTCGATTCCATCCATCGCTCTGTGAGAAGGTTCCTTCCATGACGTACCCCGTCGCCGTCTTTGGCGCCTCCGGCTATGCAGGAGGGGAGATCATCCGTCTCGTCGATGGTCATCCCGATCTCGAGATCGTCTATCTCGGCGGGCACAACTCCGCCGGTTCTCGATTGGCCGACGTCCAGCCGCACCTCGGCGGCGGTAAGCGCAAGATCGGAGAGCTCGATCCCAAACGAGCGAAAGAGGCGGACCTCGTGTTCCTGGCTTTGCCCCACGGGGCGTCGGCCAAGCCGGCGATGCAGCTCGTTGCGGCGGGCAAGAAGGTGATCGACCTGGGCAGCGACTTCAGGCTGTGGACCGAAAGCAGGTATCAGGAAGCCTATGGGGACGACCACCCCCATCCGGACCAACTGGGCGCCTGGGTCTACGGTTTGCCGGAGCTGTTCGGCAAGGAGATCGCCGACGCCGACCGGGTGGCGGCGCCGGGGTGCTTCCCGACGTCGGTTGTTCTGGCGCTGGCTCCGCTGCTCGACGGCGATCTCGTCGAGCCCGGAGTGGTGGTCGACTCGCTCACGGGTGTGTCCGGTGCCGGTCGCAGCGTCAAGGAACATCTGATGTACGGCGCCGTGGATGAGGGGGTGCGCGCCTACGGCGTCCTCACGCACCGGCACCGACCCGAGATGGAGCAGGGGCTGGAACACATCGCCGGACACCCCGTCACCGTGTTGTTCACGCCGCATCTCGTCCCGATGCAGCGCGGCATCCTGACCACCTGCTACGTACCGGCGAAACCCGACGTCACGGCGAAGTCGTTGACGAGTGCGATGCGTTCCTTCGCCAAGAAGCGCCCATTCGTCGAACTCGTAGATGAACCCCCGCAGACGCGCTGGGTCGTCGGCTCGAATCGCTGTCTCGTCTCGGTGCACCTCGACGAGCGCACGAACATGGTCATCACGATCTCTGCCATCGACAACCTCGTCAAGGGCACCTCCGGTCAGGGGGTTCAGTGCGCCAATCTCATGCTCGGGCTCGACGAGACCGCCGGTCTTCCCATCGAAGGCTGGATGCCGTGAGCGTCACTGCGGCGGCAGGATTCACCGCAGCAGGCATCGCCGCCGGCATCAAGGCCCACGGCGCCCTCGATCTGGCGGTGGTCGCGGGTCCCCCCGGAACGACGGGAGCGGCCGTGTTCACGGCGAATCGGGCAGCTGCGGCCCCGGTGGTGGTGAGCCGGCGCGCGATGGCCTCCGATCCTGCGCTGCGAGCGGTCGTGGTGAATTCGGGAAGCGCCAACGCCGCCACGGGGCAGCAAGGGCTGCGGGTGGCCACACGGATGGCGCAGGTCACCGCCGATGCGCTCGGATGCCGGCACAGCGAGATCGTCGTGTGCTCGACGGGCACCATCGGGAGCCGGCTCGATGAGACCGTCGTGGAAGCAGGATGCCGTAGTGCGGTTTCCGCCCTGCGGCCCAGTGGGGGCGGTGACGCCGCAGCAGCGATCCTCACCACGGATACGCGGCCCAAGACCGCACAGTTTCGAGGGAACGGCTACAGCGTGGGTGGCATGGCCAAGGGCGCCGGCATGGTGCGCCCCGGTATGGCCACCATGCTCGCAGTCATCACGACGGATGCCGTCGTCGCCGCGGACGGACTCGGTGCCCGGCTGCAACCGGCCGTCGATGCCACGTTCAACTCGCTCGATGTCGACGGCTGCGAGTCGACCAACGACGCGGTGGTCCTGATGGCGTCGGGGTCTTCTGGAGCCGCCCCGGAGCCCGATGAGCTCGGAGAAGCGCTCCGGGTCGTTTGCGGCGAGCTGGCGGCCCAAATCGCCGCCGACGCCGAGGGTGCGTCGCGGGTGGTGACCATCGACCTGATCGGCGCAGCTTCGGACACCGCAGCGCGCAACCTGGGACGGACGATTGCCGATTCCGCGCTGGTGCGTGCCTCGTTCTACGGCGGTGACCCGAACTGGGGCCGCATCCTCGGCGCACTCGGGACGAGCGATGAGACCTACGACCCGGATGGTGTTGACATCGTGTGGCAGGGAGTGAAGGTGACGTCGCACGGCGAGGGGGTTTCGTTCGACGAGGATGCGCTTGCCGCCGAGCTGGCGAGAGGAGACTTTGCCATCGAGGTTTGCGTCGGCGACGGTCCGGGAAGCGCGACCATCCTCACCACCGACCTGACCCCCGACTACGCCGTGTTCAACGGCGAGCGCAGCTGATGGCCACCGGGCACACCACGCCGTCGCCGGCGAAGTCTCGGATCGCCAACTCAATGGGCAAGGCGCGCATCTTCTCCGAAGCGCTGCCGTTCATCAAGCGATTCCGCCATACGACCGTGGTCATCAAGTACGGCGGCTCGGCGATGGTCGACGAAGACCTGCGAGCCAGCTTCGCCGACGACGTTGCGCTGCTGCACTGGGTTGGAATCCGTCCGGTCATCGTGCACGGAGGGGGACCGCACATCTCCCGGGCAATGGGACAGCGCGGCATCGAACCGCAATTCGTGGACGGGCTCAGGGTGACCGATGCGGAGACGATTCGAGTGGTGCAGTCGACCCTGGCGGGCGAGATCAACCCGGACATCGTACGGCTGATGAACGGACACGGCTCGGTGGCGACCGGGCTCAATGGTCTGGATGGCAACCTGTTCGTGGCGCACCCTGCAGATGAGCGGCTCGGGTTCGTGGGCGAGGTAGCGAAGGTCGATCCGTCCGTGATCTTCGGTCTGCAGGACGGTGGATTCGTGCCCGTGGTCGCTCCGCTGGCTCGTGGCGAGGACGGTCAGGTGTACAACATCAATGCGGACACGGCAGCAGCGGCGCTCGCCACCGCCATCGGCGCACGCAAGTTGGTGTACCTCACCGACGTCGAGGGTCTGTATCGCGATCTCGGCGACGACGATTCGTTGATCTCTCGTATCGACGTCGACGAGCTGGAGAGCATCATCGCATCGGGGTCCGTCTCGGCGGGCATGCTGCCCAAGCTCAGGTCGTGCGCCACCGCGCTGCGGGGCGGTGTGGAACGGGTGCACATCCTCGATGGAAGGGTGCAACACGCCGTGTTGCTCGAGATCTTCACCCCCGATGGGATTGGGACCATGGTCACGTTGAAGGAAGAGACATGAACCGGAGCATCGCAACGAGGCGGCGGCTGGTGCGCCGCATGATCGAGGCCGTGCCGATCCAGTCGCAGGGCGAGCTCGTCGACCTGCTGCGTCAGGACGGATACCACGTCACCCAGGCGACGGTATCCCGGGACCTCGACGCCATCGGCGCCGTCAAAGTACGCACCGGGAACGGCGGCCTGCGGTATGAAGTGCCCTCCGGCATCGATGCGCCGGAGGGAAGCGCCAGTGAGATGGCGAGGATCATCGACGAGTTCGTGACGGACATGCAGGCTTCCCTCAACGTGCTCGTCATCCGCACCCGACCTGGGGCGGCCCACGTGGTCGCCGGTGCCATCGACCGCGCCCAGCTCGCAGGCATGCTCGGCACGGTGGCGGGCGACGACACCTTGCTCATCGTTGGTACGGAAGAACAAGGTGGGCGTGGATTGCTCGCCGAGCTGGATCGGATCGGAGTGCAGCGGTGAACCAGCGTGGTGACATCAAAAAGGTGGTGTTGGCGTACAGCGGTGGACTCGACACCTCGGTGATCTTGCGCTGGATCCAGGAGGAGTACGGCGCCGAGGTGGTCGCCTACACCGCGGACGTCGGTCAGGGCGAGGAGGCGAGCGAGGCAAGGGAGAAGGCACTCGCCACCGGGGCCGTGGAGGCGATCGCCGAGGATCTCCAGGAGGAGTTCGTCAGGGACTTCGTGTTCCCCGCCCTTCGAGCCAATGCCGTGTACGAGGGTTACTACCTCCTCGGCACCTCCCTGGCGCGCCCGGTCATCTCCCAGGGACTGGTGCGCGCCGCAGAGCGCTGTGGTGCTGAAGCGATCGCCCACGGCGCCACGGGGAAGGGCAACGATCAAGTCCGCTTCGAGCTGTCTGCGTATGCGCTCAAGCCGGACCTCAAGGTGATCGCACCTTGGCGCGAGTGGGACCTGCGGGGACGGGCCGACTGTGTCGCCTACGCGGAGGCGCACGGGATCCCGGTGCCGGTGACCCCGGACAAGCCGTACTCGGTGGACGCCAATCTGCTGCACATCTCGTACGAGGGTGGCGTGCTCGAAGATCCTTGGGAGGCGCCACCCAAGGGCATGTTCCACATGACGATCGACCCTTGGGAAGCGGACGATGTGGTCGAAGAGGTCGTGGTGGGCTTCGAGCACGGCAATCCGGTGACCGTGAACGGTCGGTCGTTGGGACCCGCCGATCTGCTGCGAACGCTCAACGAGATCGGTGGGCGGCATGGCGTGGGCAGGATCGACATCGTGGAGAACCGCTTTGTCGGGATGAAGAGCCGTGGTGTCTACGAGACTCCTGGTGGGACGATCCTGCACCATGCGCATCGCGCCGTGGAGTCCATCACGCTCGATCGTGAGGTGGCCCATCTTCGCGACGAGCTGGCGCCCCGGTATGCGGAGATGGTGTACAACGGCTTCTGGTTCGCTCCAGAACGGCAGGCGCTACAGGACTTCATGGACTCGATCCAGGAGCGAGTCTCCGGGGAGGCGCGGCTCAAGTTGTACAAGGGCAACGTGATCGTCGAAGGGCGGCGATCGGACGACTCGCTGTACGACGAGGCCACGGTCACCTTCGAGGCCGATGATGTCTACAACCAAGGAGACGCTGCGGGGTTCATCCGCCTCCAGTCGCTGCGGCTGCGCAGTTTTGCCGAGCAACGTGTCGGCGGCGGCGAATAACGCCGTGAGCGGGCCGGACGGCAGGCTCTGGGGTGGCA
Source organism: Acidimicrobiia bacterium (assembly GCA_041608535.1). Taxonomy (GTDB): domain Bacteria; phylum Actinomycetota; class Acidimicrobiia; order Spongiisociales; family UBA5794; genus JBFISM01. The sequence continues at coordinate 19,584 of JBFISM010000026.1, read as the reverse complement.
GGTTCGAGGAGGCACCTGCGGATGCGCTGTGGCGCTTCACGGTGGACACATCGGATCGACGGCTTCTCGCCGTCGATGTCGCCGGCTCGCAGGCGCACGTGGCGATGCTCAGGGACGTCGGTTTGCTCGACGCCGCCGAGCACGACGCCCTCAGATCAGGGCTGGATGCCATCGCCGCCGAGGCAGCCGCGGGTGCGTTCGACTTCGAGCCCGGAGACGAGGACGTGCACACGGCCGTGGAACGTCGTCTTGGTGAGCTCATCGGCCCGGTAGCCGGCAAGCTCCACACCGGCCGCTCCCGCAACGACCAGGTTGCCTTTGACTTGCGGTTGTACCTCGCATCCGCGGGTCGGCAGCGGATCGAGCAACTCCGTGAGATGATCGCGATCCTGGCCGACGTCGCCGAACAGCACGCTGATTCGATCGTTGCTGCATACACCCATCTGCAGCAGGCGCAGGCGGTGCCGCTGGGGCATCAGTTCTTGGCATACGCATGGATGTTGCTGCGCGACAAGGAGCGGTTGGAGCAGGCCATCGTACGCCTCGAAGTGTCACCACTCGGCGCCGGGGCCGGCGCCGGCAGTTCGTTGCCGCTCGACCCGGCACGAGTTGCCGAGAGGGTTGGTTTCCCCAGGTACTTCGACAACTCGATCGATGCGGTGGCATCGCGTGATTTCGCCTCCGAGTACGTCTTCGTGGTTGCGCAGTGCATGGTGCACTTGTCGCGGCTCGCCGAAGAGCTCGTGCTGTGGTCCACCTCGGAGTTCGGCTGGGTGACCTTTGCCGACAGCCACACCACGGGTTCCTCAGCCCTGCCGCACAAGAAGAACCCCGACATAGCCGAGCTGGTTCGTGGCAAGGCGGCGTCGGTGCTGGGCGATGTCATGGCGTTGCTCGCCGTGCAGAAGGGCCTCCCGCTCGCCTACAACCGCGATCTCCAGGAGGACAAGCGGAGCGTCTTTCACGCCGATGACACCTTGTCACTCGCACTCGAGGCGCTGGCCGGGATGGTTGCCACGGCCACCTTCCACCCGGCGCCGCCGACGGCTTGGGTGACTGCGCTCGACCTCGCCGAAACGTTGGTCGGCCGAGGCGTGCCCTTTCGCGAGGCACATGCTGCGGTCGGTGCCCTGGCGACCCGTCTGGTCGGCGAGGGTCGCGCCTTGGATTCGGTGACGGTCGCCGAGCTCACCGCTGCGCACGTCGGTTTCGAACCCGACGACCTCCGCTGCATAGATGCAAGCGGCTCGGTGGCCGCGAGAGTGTCCCCCGGGGGCGGCTCGCCTTCCTCAGTCCACAGCCAGCTCGAGCAGCTTCGGACGTATCTCGCCTGAGCGGCCGCGACTCGCCACGGCGGCACAGCGGTTTCGGTGTCGCTTGCGGGGTGGATCCGGTATCGTTGCGGCTCAGCCGTCTTCGGAGCCCCCGTGGGCGTCGAATCGCCCCCAGCGAGAAGGCATGCGTACAGCGAATTTGAGTTCGTTCCTCGAGGTGCTCGATGCGCTCGAGGGCACAGGAACCGGCGCTTGGGGCTGGGACGTCGCCACCAACACCATCCGCTGGTCTCGTAACACCGGTCCCTTGTACGGAAATGAGCGGGGCTTCGAGCCGGTGTCGTACGAGGATTTCCTCGAGCTCGTCCATCCCGACGACCGGCCGACCGTGGTCGCTGCGGTGGAGCGCGCGCTCACTCATGGCGATGATTACGAGTTCGACTTTCGGGTGACGTGGCGGGACGGGTCGGTGCACTGGCTCAACGGTCGGGGCCATGCGATCACGGACGATGCCGGGGTCACGGTGCGGATCGTTGGTGTCGTCACCGAGATCACCGACCGCAAACGTGAAGCCGATCAGCACCGGTTCCTCGTGCAAGCCGCTGAGATCCTCGCCTCGTCGCTCGAGGTCGAGGAGACTCTCCACAAGGTGGCCAACCTCCTGGTTGCCGAGCTTGCCGATTGGTGTTCGTTGCAGATGGTCGAGGACGGCCAGATACGCACAGTCGCCATTGCCCACAGGGATCCGGCGATGCTCGAGATGGTGGATCGCTTGCAGCAGGAGTACCCGCCGGACCCGGAGCCCAGCGACGTCGCCCGTGTCGTGATCGAGACCGGCGAAGCACTGATCATCGACGAGATCACGGACGAGTTGCTCGCGGAAGCTGCGGTCGACGATGAGCACCTCGAGATCCTGCGGTCACTTGGACTCGCCTCGGCGCTCACCGTACCGATCAACATTCGCCAGGAGGTCGTTGCGCTGCTCACGCTGGTCTCGGCCGAGTCCCAGCATCGCTTCACTGCGGCCGACAAGACTTTTGCCGAGGAGTTCGCCCGCCATGCTGCGCTGGCGCTCGACAACGCACGTCTGCATGAGCAGGCGGTCGCGGCGCACCGGCGAGCAGAGCGGTCGTCCACTCGGTTGCGAGCGATCAACGAGGTGGTCACGAAGCTGTCGCGGGCTGCAGACGTGGATGCAGTGGCGAAGGCAGCGATCGAAAGCGGGGTCGGGGCGCTGGGCGCCGATCGGGGAGCGGTGGTGATGCTCCGCGACGCAAAACTCGAGATCGTGGCGCACACCGGGTATACGCCGCAGCGTCTGGAGCATTTCGAAGCCGCGCTCAATGAGCCAGCCCCGCTCAAGGAGGCAGCGACCGCAGGGGTCACTGTGTACTGCGGGAACGTCGAGGAGCTGCTGGAGCGGTATCCGAATCTCGGCGATGTGATGCGAAACTCGGTACCGGGTGCGTATGTGGCGGCGCCGTTACGCACCTCCGGCGGGCTCGTCGGCGCCATCGGTTTCGTGTACAACGATTCTCGCAGCTTCGGCTCCGACGATCGCACCCTCGTAGCTGCGCTCACCCAGCATGTTGCGCTGGCCATCGAACGTGGTCTGCTCTTCGAGCGCAATCGCTCGGTCGCCGAGACTCTGCAGGCGGCGCTGGCGCCACCTCCGCTGGTGGGGCGTAGTGGGGTGCCGGCCGCCGTGCGCTATCGGGCGTCGGGTGTCGGCGCCATCGGTGGAGACTGGTACGACGTCATCGATTCCCCCGATGGTGACCAGGTCTATGTCATCGGCGACGTCGTCGGGCGTGGCTTGGAGGCCGTCGCCACGATGGCTCAGCTCCGTCACTCCTTGCGCATCTTGTTGATGGAGGGGAGAAAGCCGGCCGAAGCGCTCGGCGTGCTGTCCGGGGTCGCGGAGATCGACACGACTGCGCTGTGTTCCACCGTGCTGTGCGCCTCGGTCCGCCCGGGATCATCGCAGGTGGAGGTGACCTCTTCGGGGCATCTCCCTCCGGTGCTCGTGGGACGGAACGGAGCACATCTCGTCGAGATGCAGATCGGGACTCCTTTGGGAATCGGCGGCGGACCGCCGACGCACACCCTCACGCTTGGGGAAGACACCTGTCTCGTGCTCTACACCGATGGCGTGATCGAGCGTCGCGACCGCCACATCGACGAGTCGCTGCGCTTGCTCACCGAGGGGTTGTCCGGTGTCCGACCGGTGGTCGAAGAGGTTGCCGACAGCGTGCTCGGCCAGGCCGTGGAGGCGGACGACGACGCAACCATCCTGGTGATCGGGGGCCCTCCCGCGCCTGGTTGAGCTGCTCCGACTGACTCAGGTGGCCAGCCCATCTGGAGATGCCACGACGTGGAGCACGTCGATCACTCCGGCGACCTCGAGCAGCCTGCGGGCGGGCCCGTCATCCGCAATGATGGCCAGACGGCGCGCATCGGCTTCGAGGCGGCGGTGGGCGGCGATCAGCGAGCGCAAGCCCGTTGAGTCCATGAAAGACACGGTCCGGAGGTCGATGGCGATGCGGTCGTATCCGGAGGTGATCGTCCCCTCGAATGCTCCGTCCAGTTGAGGTGCGGTCGCCAGATCGATCTCGCCCTCGGTGGTGATGATGCGCCACCCACCGGGGCCGTCGGTCTCGGTGATCTTGAGCTCCACGACACCCTCCGTTTGTGCGGTGTGGACCGGCGGCTACCGCGGGTCCCACGACCTGCTGCGTTCAGTGCAACCGGGTCGTTGCGCCTGTGATGTGGCGGTCAACCTAGCAATACCGCCCGAGGCCGACGGCAATACTGCGCTCGTGGTCGATGTTGCGTCGCTTCGCTCAGGCATGGCGGCCAGCGGGTTCCCACGTGGCCTGCGGGGCGCGATGGTGGTCGCCCGTGACGAGTGGCCGCCGGTGCCGTCGTCGCCTCCAAGGGCGGGGCCGGCTCAGGCGGCTGCGCCCAGCGTCGCCGGGGGGTCGCACACCTCGCATGAGGCGGCAGGGCAGCGGGCAACCTCGGTGAAACCGATGCCTGCCTCCTCGAGCAGGTGCTCGGCCCGTGCGATCTCAGGATCGAGTGTGCTCGTGCGCAACCTGGCGCTCTCCTCGGTCTCCATTTCCAGGTACTTGGTCTCCATGTAGCGCACCGTATCGGGCAGGTGTGACAGATTCCGATCGATGGTGCCCGTCAGCCAAGGGTGAGGAGCGAACCCGGTGGTGTCGACCGCACCGAGTTCGTCTCTTGAAGCCAGCCGGCGCCATCGACCATGGCATTGGTGTTGTCGCAACCACCGGCCTTGCGTGGCTGATAACTCACCACGACCTGCGTCACGGGCAGCCGCTGCCATCTCTCGGTGGTCACCGACAGGTTGGACCAGCGCGCCTGCACCGGTGGCGCATCGCAGGCGGCGAAGCACTCCGTCCACACGACGAGATGATCCAACCACATCCCCGGCGAGAAGAGATGCCGCACGTGGGTCACCACCCCGGTGTGAGCGTCCTCGACCGATCCGGCCCAGGCGTATTCACTGGCTCCGTCGCGGCGCTCTCCCCGCTCGATGCGCAGCCGGTACCTGCGCCCGGGGCGCCACGAGAAATCTCTCGTGTTGGCATCTCCCGGAGTGCTCGGAAGCGGTGACATCGTTCCGGCCAACAATCCTCCACCTCCCGCCGTGGAGCGTGGTGCATAGCCACCCCAGTTGACCGCACCGAAGTCGGGGTAGCGACGGTTGTGCTGCAAACCGAGGTGCGCCGCACCGCCGTCCGGAGCAGTGAAGGAAGCTTGGAGTGCCCAGAAGTACAGGTCATCGACGGCGGGTGTCGTGACGACTTCGAGATCCGCCGCAGCAGCCACGATGCCGTGCGCTGCACCCCGAGGCACGCCGTGCCAGCGGAGATGGAACGATGACGCCCCGTTACGGCTCGGCGGCCGCCCAGTCACACGGAGTTGCGGTGTCCCAAGCAGTCTCGCCAACCAGGCCATCGAGTCAGGCTAGGCCCCGGCTGTCTCGATCGAGGGGGGCGCCATGACATCATGGATACGAATGACGACGCCCCGCCAGAGACTCATCGACGAGCGCCTTCCGGTGTGGGACTTCTCCGAGACCCACCGCCGTACCCTGTCTGCGAGCTCCCGATCGGTCGTCTACGCCACGGCACGGCATCTCGACTTCTCGGCTTCTTGGATCACACGGACGCTGCTCCACATCCGTGGGATTCGGGGCGTGGCATCGCTCGACGCCATCCTGGAACGTGGTGAGTTCAGCATCGTTGCCGAACGGCCACCGGAGGAGTTCGTCATCTGGGTTGAGGTGCCGGACCGGCTTCACATCGCCTGGAATTTCGACTTCGCCGCAGTACGGACCGGATTCATCGAGGTCTCGACATCCACCCGGATACGGTGCCTCACTTCGCGCAGCCGCCGACTGTTTCGCCTCTACTGGTTGATTGTCCGCCCGTTCAGCGGGCTCATCAGACGGGAGATGCTGCGCTGTCTGGAGAGCCAGGTTCGGATTCAGGAGACCTCGAGCGATGTCTGAGAGCTACCTGCGTCGGCCCCGACGATAGGCACACCGCTGCGCTCGGCGACCTTCGCCACGTACTCGTCCGGTTTGGCCTTGCGGCGGAGGCCGTTGGCGTTCATGTAGCGGATCTTCCCGAAGATCTCACGCTCGGTCCACGGGCGATCGTGGAGTCCGAAGACCCAACCGACGTTGGCGTACGAATTCGGATCACGGCCATCGAGCAAGAACTTGTTGTTGAGATACAGCGCGGTTCGGTAGGCGTATTCGGGGGTGTTGGTCCACTCCACGATCTTCTTCCCCCAGTACATGCGCATGTAGTTGTGCATGTAGCCGAGCTCTCGCATCTCCACCATCGCAGCGTTCCAGTATGGATCGTGGGTGGCGGCGTCCTCCAGCTCCTGCCGCGTGTAGACGTACTCGCGCTCGTCGTCCTTGTGCTCCTCGAGCGTATCCCGTGCCCACTGCGGCAGCGCCGAGTAAGCGTCATAGTCGGGCTCGAACCAGACGTAGTTGAACGTCAGTTCACGGCGCACGATCAGCTCTTCGAGAAACGACTCGAGATCCTCCTTGGGCGCTCCGGCCTCCGCGGCCCGCAACGCCACATACACGGGGGAGATGTGTCCGTAATGCAGGTACATCGACATATACGAAACGGAGTCTGTCTGCGGCTGGTTGCGATGCTCGTCGTAGTCGCCGAAACGGTCGTCGAGGAAGCCGTCGAGGGTGGCTCTGGCTTGCGGGGTGCCGCCGTGGTGATGGTCCACGGGCGGCACCGAGTGATCGACGTCGAGGTCGGCCAGCACCGCACCGATGTCCGAGAGATCGAGCCCATCCCCCGCCAGATTCAACGAGTGCTTGTCGACGGGAGTGGTTCGCAGCGGCCTGAGAAAGCGGTCGAGGTGCTCGTGGATCTTGGGGCGCAGCGTCCGCGCGGCGTACTCCCGCTTGTCGGAGGCCGTCTCCACCGGCACCACGACATCACCTTCCACCTCGGTGACCGGGATGTCCACCGCAGCGACGACGTTACGGCGCCAGCTTCGCTGGTGCCGTAGATAGCCGCGATCCATCACCAGCGAGCTGGCGTCTGCGGCGAGGTCGATGGCCACCTCGTCGGGGCTGCCGCGGCGCACCACGAACTTGATGTTGCGACGACGGAGAGCCGTGTCCACCGCAGCGAGGCCTTCGAGGAGGAACTGGTACTGCCGGGCGGAGGCCTCGGGGTAGTCGTCGGTGAGGCCAAAGCACACCAGCAGCCGCTGCCCCAGCTCGTTGGCCTCGGCAATCGCGTGCTCGAGTGCGGGATTGTGCTCGCTGCGCACGGAAGCCTGCATCCAGTAGAGCGTGTAGTCACCGCTACCGGGCTCGATGTCGTTGCAGACATGGATGCGTTCCGGTTCGACTGTCGTTGTCATTCAGCGCCTCTCCGGTGGCGTGTGGGAGAAAGGGAGCTCGGCGTAGCGTGCGTGGGTGACCGTGATCACCAGCGCCACCCGATCCGGCCCGCGACGAGGAAACGGCTTGCCGGTGTACTTGTGACTTATCTCGTCCATGATCGCGACATCCGGGTCATCGATCACCTCGGCGATGCCACGGAGCTGTCCCTCCCGATATGGATCGTGCTCGTCGAGCACCGACATGGCCACCCGAGGATCGCGCAGCACGTTCTGTGTCTTGAGCGATGCCCGGCCGGTGCCGACCAGCAGCGTGTGACGGTCGCGAACTCCGACCCACACCGGATCGAGCTTGGGCGAGCCGTCTTCACGCAGCGTCGCCAGGTGAACGAAGTTGGGCCGATCGAGGAGTTCGAGCAGCGGCGAGGGGATGGGCTTGGATTGCGATACCACGATGACCAGTCAGAAGAACATACCCGGGTGGGGCTGGGGTAGGGAGGCGAACGCCCGATCGAGATCGGCGATCAGTTCGGGTGGTGCGCTCAACGAGTCGGTCACGCTGAGACCTGTGGCCGGGCGCACACCGAGCCACAGCCGGGAGAACGCGTTGACCGACGCCTGCAGCACCGGAAGCGAATCGTCCGCACCGGGGGTCACCGTCGAGACTTCACCGATCGTGACGACGTAGCTCCCGGCGACACCTCGCCAGGCCTGATCGTCGAGGTACTTGGTGATCGGGTCGCTGAGCTCGAGCACGAAGCTGACCGGCGCTCCGTCGTACGATCGAGCGGCCACACAGCTCTCGAGGTCGAGGATGCGCACCTGCCACCACGTTCCCGAGTCGTGGCGGAACTCGTACTCCGATTTGGCGGTGGCCAGCAACTGACGGACGCGGTGACGCAGCAGGTCCTGGAGCTGGATGCCCGGCGGCTCCGTGATGCTGATCAGCCGGACCTGGTCGCCGAGCGAACCCACCAGGCAAAGCAGCTCGAGCAGCTGATGGTGGTCTTGGTAGGACAGGATTCCCACCCGGTACGGGCCGTGCTCGCCCTTGCTGCGACCCCAGATGAAGTGGGTCAGCTCTCCGGCGTCGTTGCGGTAGCCGAGCCCGAACGGCGCTTCGGTCAGCATCAGATCCAGTCGAGTGAAACCGACTGGGAGGCTCACCACCTCACCGTGGGACCGCATCCGACGGGTGACTGCGTTGTGGATCTCCTCCCAGTCGTCCCTGGTGAGCCGTACCGGCCGCCGGTAGGGGAGATCCATCGCAAGCGACGCCGGGTCGAAGCGGAGGTGGTGCTCGTAGCTGCCGGAGCCGAACCCGAGCAGGTTGTAGAAGCCCTGCTCGAACATGCCGAGGATCGACACCTTCGCCCCGGTCTGTGCGGCTTCGGCAACGGCATGAGCCGTGAGCCGGGTGGCCAGACCTTGTTTGCGTCCGATCAAGGATGTGGTCACGCCGCTGATGATGGACAGGTCGAGGTCACTGTCCTCATAACGGATGAGGCCGGCTGAGTTCATCACGGCACACTCGGCTTCACCGTCGATGAGCGCGACCCAGCAATCGGTGTCGGACAAGAAGTGCTCCATCGCCTCCATCTGATCGTCGGAGTCGAGCCAGGCGATCTCTCGCCAGATCCGGGTGATGGCGGCGAGGTCGCGTTCCTTGTCGTATCGGTGCCGCTCCATGTTCGAAACCTAGCGAGACCCGGTCACGGCTCATCCCAGTAGGCGGTCACGGCCCGGCGGAGCGGCTCTTTCTCCGCGGCGGTCATCCACGATGCTTCGATCGCAGTGAGGGTGAGGGCCCCGGCGTCGGCGCCGAACCGCCGCACCACCTCCTCCAGCTCGCCCGCCAGGGTGCAATGGAACAGCGTGGGGTCGTCGGTGCTGATGGTGACGTTGGCGCCGGCATCGAGGAGACGTCCGACCGGGTGGTCTTCCCAGCTCGCCGCCACTCCGGTGCGGAGATTCGACGTCGGGCACACCTCGAGTGGTGTCTGGTCGGCGACGAGCCGTGCGAGGAGCTCTGGATCCTCAACGGAGCGGACACCGTGGCCGATCCGCTCCACGCCGAGCACGTCGAGCGCTGCTCGGACGCTGTCCGCACCGGCGGCTTCACCGGCATGAGCGGTGAGACGGAGCCCGGATGCGGCGGCCCGCCGGTAGATGTCTCGATACGGTTGCGGCGGATGCATTTGCTCCGAGCCGCCAATCGTGATCCCGCGGATGTCGCTCTCGTCCTTGACCTCGATCACTGCATCGAGGGTTCTGGCGCCACGTTCGATCCCGACGTCGCGCACCAGGTCGACGTTGAGCACTACTCGGGTGGCGTCGACCGCTTCCAGACCGCGACGGATGGCGTGGGCGAGTTGCTGCGGGGTGAGCCCGTGACGTGCGAAGTCGCTGGGGGAGAACGATGCCTCGGCGTACACGATGTTCTGGTCGGCGAGGCCTCTGGCAACGGCCTTGGCGAGGTGAGTGAAGTCGTCCTCGCTGCGCAAGAACCCCGTCATCCACCACCACCTGTCGATGAAGTGGGCGAAGTCGCGGAACACAAAGCTGCGCTCGAGATCGGCGAGCGAGCGGACCTCGGGGTCGCCGCCGTGCGACTGGATCACCTCCCACAAGGTGGGCAGCGGGATGGCTCCCTCGAGGTGGAGGTGAAGCTCGACTTTGGGTGCGGTTGCGATCGCAGAGCTCGAGCTCACTGGATAGCGAAGGCCCGAACCGGGAAGGTGCCCATGCCTCTCACTCGTGGGGGGACGGCGAAGAACCGGAACGGCGCCGCCGCATCGATGGCCGCGAGGTTGGTGAGGTGTTCGACCGGCAAGATCTCGGCGGCGAGGAGCTTCGTGTGCACCGGACGCTCGCCGGTGTCGGTGCGGTCGATGTTCAGCGAGTCGATGCCGACTATCTCGACGCCCAGCTCGATGAGCGCATCGCACAGTTCCTCACCGACGTACGGAGCATCCTGGGTGTATGCCCTCTCTCCGAAATGGCGGCTCCACCCGGTGTGCACCAACACGGCATACCCCCCGAGTTCGCGACCGGGGAGCAGCTCGAGGGGGACCTCACGCTCTCCGTGCGAGGTGGCGTCGATGACCACGCCGGGGAGATGGGCCACCTGCTCCAGCTCGATGTCCGCGAGATCGTCTCCACCGGGAAACCGGTGGCCGGGGGTGTCGAGATACGTGCCGGTGTTGGCCACCATCGTGATCTCTGTGATCTCGAAGTGGCTGCCATCGACATACGTCGCCTCGGAGTCTGCGAACGACAGATGGGTGCGTATCGACGGTGCCGGTAACCCGGGATAGGTGATGAGCCCGTCGGTGATCGTGTGGCTGAGATCGATGAAGACCATCCGGCTCGGAACCTTAGAGCGACGGCGGATAGGCCGGCGCTCTACGGGATGCCTTGTGGCTCTGCGCCTGATCGCCTGGGGTCCACCGGGTCGATGGTGGCCGCTCTGTCGGTCACGTGCCTCTGTGAGGTGTGGCCTCCCAGGACCGCACCCCGGTCACCGTGACGCGGATCGCCGGGCCTTCTGGAGGTTGCTCGGTGTAGTGGTCGTACTTGCCGACGAGTCGTGCGATGAGTTCGGTGCGTTCCGGCTCCTCCGTGATCACCGCAGCGGTGCCATCGACCCGGATCCACCACAGCTGGGTCCAGTCTTCTTGGTAGTGATGGACGAGCACGGAAACCTCCGGATGGGCGGCGACGTTGTCGATGCGTTTGAGCCGCTGTGTCGTCTTGGGCTTGTGGTCGACTGCCGAGACGAGTGTCTCGTCGTCGACCATCGCAAAGACGATGGGAACAACGTGGGGCCGGCCCTCACCATCGATCGTGGCGAGCACGGCGCTGCGGGCGGCGCCGAGCCGGCTGCGGATGGCGGCCTCGTCCATCACCACCGGGAGCGGAGGAGGGCGACACTCATTTGACCGCTGCTCCCCAGTAGTGGATCCGGCTCGGAACGAAGACGGGACCGAACGGCTCCGAGTGCGTGTCGAGTGTGGAGAACCCCGCTTGCTCCACGATACGTCCCGTCGGCGCCAGCATGTCGCAGCCATCGCCAATCGCCGCCCACGGCCGGCGCACGATCTTGCCGATGCGCCAGGCGGCCGTCCCCTCCGCAGCGGCGACGTGCTCCAGCAACAGCAACTTGCCGCCGGGCCGCAGGATCCGCTTGATCTCTGCGACCAACCCGGCGGCATCGTCGACCGAGCACAGCGTGAGCGTGGAGACCACGGCGTCAATGCTTTCGTCTTTGATTTGGGCCTCCCGCAAGTCGTAGCCGGCAATCTCCAGGTCGATGTCGTGGCGTCGTGCCGCGGCTCGCAGCCCGTCGTGCATCCCGGGATTCGGCTCGAAGCCGAGCACGCTGGTGCCGGGCGGGTAGTACTCGAAGTTGGCGCCGATCCCTGGGCCGATCTCGACGAGGTGCTGGGGAAGATCGACAAACAGCCTGCGTTTTTGTGCAGCGAGCGTCCGGTTCACCGGGCCCGAAGCCAGTCTCCAGAACCATGCGAACAGCCGATGCCGGGCTGCCTCGAGCCGATTCGTCATCGAGTCATCCATTCGATCGGGCCAACCGGCTACTTGCCTCGCTTGGCTTTCTCGGCCTTGGGGGGCATGGCGGAGACGTGGGTGAGAGCGCGGTTGATCCAGTCGTCGACGTTCTCGGAGCCGCTCTCGATCCACGCCGCCGGGAGCGTGACGTACTCCTTCATGGGCCGCCCCTCCGGACCAAAGGGCCCGGCTCCGTCCTCGGCGAGCAGCTCCCGTCGAGCGGTCTCGTCGAGCCGGACTCCGACATCGCCGCCGAACAGACCCATGAACATGTTGCCGTTCACGAAGCCGGCGACGTTGCCGAACATCGGCTTGACCTCGATGCCGGGTCCGTCCGGGACGAGGTCGATGAACCTCTCCTTCTGGGCCTCGGTTGGCTTGGGGATCTGCATCGTTCGCTCTCCATCAGATCGAGGACCATCGTCACAGGCTCCTCGGGGCTGGCCCGTTGGAGACGGAGCGGCGTCCCGAATGGTCACGGATATGGAGGGGTCCAGGTGAACAAAGCGCTCCTCAGGTGTGCGCACGGCCTCCATGCGGCGAGCGTAGTTGGTCACCCACCAGCGGTCGCCCGCCCGGTCATCGATCCGGAATGGGCCGGCCCAGTACGTAGATGCGCGGCTCCAGCTTGCCGATCATCTGATAGACGCCCCACAAGGCGTCGCTCAGCTCGACGCGGTAGGCGACCTCGCCCAGCTCGGCCAGCATCTCGTCACGCACCCGCAGCAGGCGAGCCACATGGAGGAGGCTGCGTGCAGTGCAACCATTGCCGTCCTCTTCCCAGGCCTCGCGCCATTCCGACCCGACGGGGTCGACGCCCTGTATCGAGAACCCGGCGTCGAGCACTCGTCGCTCGAAGTCCTCGGGTGACATTCGCTGCGGCACGATCGCCAGATCGGCATAGAGGGCCACGGCCTCCGCCGGCTCGAGCCGAGCGGTGGCGAATGTCTGGTAGACCACCATGTGTCCGCCGTCGTCGAGCACCCGGAAGCACTCGGCAAGTGCGGGTGCCGGATGCTGGATGTGATTGAACATGTCGCGGCACAACACGACGTCGAATTCGCCGGATGCGGCAGGGATGTGCTCGATGCTGCCCCGGCGAACCTCGATCCTGTCCCGATGCTCATGACCGGCCACGGCCGCTCTCGCGGCCTCCAGGTGCTTGTCGACAGGGTCGATCGCCACCGCGCGGCATCCGTAGCGCTCGACGAGAGCGATCGAGTGGCGGGCATCGCGGGCTCCGATGTCGAGGAGGACCTGGTCGGGCCCGAGCCCGGTCTCGCCCACCGTGTCGTAGAGCGACGACGAGCTGCGGGGGTTGCGGCTGCGATCGAGGATGTCCCGGACCGTCTCCTCGTCGACGGCCCACTCGCCGTACATCTCGGCAACGGTGATTGGGTCGGTCCAGTCCATGGTGCCGACCCTACTGCCGCGCCAACCTCGCGCCCCACCGGTGCAGGGGCCGGTGGTGCCGATGTCGCGGGGACGTCAGCCAGGGGTGAGGGTCACCGCACGAGTAGCTGCATGGGGCGGTCCGAACGCGGCGGGACGCCGCCCGCTCCCCCTGGTTCCAAGACGGCCGGCGTCCCATCGGTTCTGTAGCTGGCTCCCCCATGGGGCCCTATGGAACTATATCTATCCAAACGAGCCTGTGGTCCGAAGATGGGAAGGGAAATGTTCCCACCAGCGGGAAGAGCGGATCCGTCGTCAGCGGCCAGAAGACGCCGGCGTCGGCGATCGCCATGTTCCACGATGGCAGCACGTAGTCGACACGGAGGTTCCCCGGACCACCGAAGATGGCCTCCCCGAAGTCGGCAGTGTCGAAGGCGGGGTTCCCGAGGTGGGTGAGGTTGTTGTCGCCCTGCAGCAACGCCTGCTCGACTCCGCCCGGGCTCGCTGGCGTCACCGAGGTGTTGACCCGTGGGTTGGCGAGCACCTGCTGGGCCGCCCCGGGGATGCTGTCCCCGTCGAACGGATCCGAATTGAGATCGCCCGCGATCACGAACTGCGCCCGCGACGGCAACCCGCCCCGCCGCCCGTTGTCGTCGTAGATGTAGCCGCTCTTGGCCGGTGTCACGTAGTCGGCCCAGAAACGGATCTCGTCGTGGTTCCTGGTTCCGTTGCGATCCTCGGCGCCATCGAAGACCGGGGGGGTGGGATGGCTCACCAGGAGGTGGACCCTCTCCCTCCCGATCCTGATGGGGACGTCCCAGTGGCTCTTGGACGAGAGCCGGAACACGTCGAGCTCCTCGGGGGAGTACCAATCGGCGGGGCCGGGGGAGGCGGGATCATCGGGAAGTAGAGCTCGGGGCATGTCCTTCCACAAGAAGAACTGGAAGGTGCGGATGTTGGCGAAGTCGATGGGATACATCGAGTACACGGCCATCCCGAACTGACCCTCGAAGAACCCGAAGCCGAACGAGTCGTTGGGAGCGAAGTCGCCAGCCGCGCCGCTGTTGTCGAGGTCGAAACCGGAGAACACCCCCGTGTTGGACGGCGCGGTGTACGCATAGGGGTAGTGGATGGGATCAGCACCGTTCTGGGATACCGACAGGTAGTTCTCCTGGAACAACGCGAGAGCGGCATGGTCTGCGTCGAAGTCGAATTCGTTGACCAGCAGCACGTCCGGGCGGGTGCGCTGGATGATCTCGGCGATGACCGCAGGCTGAGGGCTGCCGGGTGCCGACAGCTCGGTGACGAGGTCGCCGGCGTTGGACCGGTTGAGCGAGGCGTTGAACGTGGCGAATCGCACCGTGCCATCGGTCGCCGGCTCCTCGGCACCTGCCGGGGCCAGCACCGTGACGATGAGACCGAGCGCGATCATGACAACACCGCTGAGGCGTCGCATCTCTTCTCCCTTCGTGGTGCGGACCAACGCTACCGATTGCGCTGGTCGTCTGCCCGCCGACCGCTCACCACTGCTCGCCGTCGCCGCTGGGCTCGAGGAGGAACGCCAGCGCCACCCGGGCCTCCCCGGTTCCGAACGCGGTGATCACGTCGTTGGGGAGGATGGCGGTGTCGCCATGGGGGATGAGCACCGAGGTACCGCGCCGGATCGAGACCAAGATGGCATTCTCGGGCCAATCCAGCTCCCGAACCGACAACCCGGTCGCCGCAGAGCCGAGGGGTACCGGTATCTCGAAGAATCCGGTGCCTGGTTCGGTGCGTTGCTTGAGGCGTTGCCGGTAGAGGTGCCGGTCCGTGGTTGCGCCGAGCGCTTGGTGGTAGGCGTGGACCACGCTCGCCCGCCGGAACATGCCGACGATCTGCGACGGGTCGTCGTCGGAGACAACAGGCATCCTCCCGACGTCGAGTGCCGCCATCCGCGCCAGCGCCGCCGAGACCGGCATGCTCGGCGTGACCGTGATCGGGTTGCGGTTCATCACGTCCGCCACGGTGCCGCGCTCCCCGGTCGTCCCGGCTGCCAGCGCCAGATCGGTGCGTGTGAGCAGGCCGGCGAGCCGACCGTCGGTGGCCACGGCCATCCCGTGGTGGTGGTACCGGTGCATCACCTGCTCGGCTTCGGCGATCGACATTCCTGGATCGAGCAGGTCGGGTGCGGTCGACATGACCTGACCCACGGTGACCGTGTCCAGTAGATCGATGTCCTCGGTGACGGGCAGGTTGATACCCAGCTGACGAAGTGGCTGGTTGTAGACGTTGGTGGCGGTGAACCGTTCGGTGATGAACGTGGCGAGGGCCGCCGCCAGCATGAGGGGGAGCACCAACCCGTAATCCCCGGTGATCTCGAAGACGATGATCACAGCGGTCAACGGGGCGCGGGCGACGGCCGCAAACGTGGCTGCCATACCGACCACGGCAAAGGCGCCGGGATTCAACGTGGAGAAGCCCCAAACCGGTCCGGCGAGCAGCGCCAACCCGGTCCCGGCAGATGCGCCCACGAAGAGCGACGGCATGAAGGATCCGCCCGATCCGCCGCCGCTTTGGGTCATCGCCGTCGTTGCGATCTTGGCGAGGGACAGGACGAACAGAGCCGGTGCCACGAGGTCGCTCGCCGGTCCGGTGCGCAGCAGCTCGCCGACGAACTCCTGGCCGGTGCCCAGCGCCCGCGGTTCGGCGATCCCGACCAGGGCGATGGCGACACCGGCAACCACCGGGCGCAGCCAGTCGGGTAGCCGGAGCCCCACCCGGTGAGTGATGCGGTAGGCGCGCAGGAACGCGATGGCGAGGACGACGGCGATCAACCCCAGGATTGCGTAGAGAACCAACTCGAGAGGCTCACGGAACCCGTGTACGGGTGCGGACAGGATGCGCTCCTGGCCGACGAGCGATCTCGTGGTCACCGCGGCAGCCACCGAGGCCACGACGACATCCTGAATGTGTCTCACCGCAAAGTTACCGAGGATGACCTCCATGGCGAACAGCATTCCGGCGATGGGTGCGTTGAAGCTCGCCCCGATCCCCGCGCCGGCTCCCGCGGCGACCAGACTGCGTATCTGGTCTTCGCCAAACCGGGTGTAGCGGGCGAACGACGACCCGATGGTCCCACCGATCTGCACGATCGGGCCCTCCCGCCCCGCCGATGCTCCGGAACCGAGGGTGGCCGCGGTTGCGGCGATCTTGCTGAATACGGTCCGTGTCGGCAGATAACCGGCGTGGAGCGAGAGGCCCATCATGGTTGCGGTGACTCCGCCGCCTTCCACCCCGGGACCGAATCTCCTGGCAATAGCCCACGACACCACCAGACCAAGTGGAATGATGAGCAGGAGCGCCGCCCGGCCGGTGGGTACCGCCGATTCCACCCAGTCCGCAGCGCCGGTGACGACTGCGATCGCCCACACCAAAACCGCGGCCGCGATGCCGACGATGACCCCGACGAGCAAGGCGGCCACGATGAAAGCCGTAGCCCCGCGCGCCCGAAACGCTTGTCTGAGGCGAGCGAGAACGGGTGCGACCATGGAACCGGTAACGTAGCGCCGCTCCAGGGGTCGCCGGTTGCCGGCGACGCTCGGCTCTAGGCGGTGCCTCCCGCTGCCGCGTTGAAGAGATACCGTGGGCCCGGTCCCTTGCTCCCGGCCACATCGTCGGCGTTGAAGAGGGCGCACCGTTCCAAGGAGAGGCAACCGCACCCGATGCACCCGTCGAGATCGTCGCGCAGCTTCTCGAGCATGGCGATGTCTTGGTCCAGCCGGTCCTTCCACCGCGACGACATACGTGTCCAGTGCTTGCCGGTCGGGGTGCGACCCTCCGGAAGCTCGGCGAGCGCATCCTGAATCTCGGCCAGCGAGAGTCCGAGTTTCTGTGCCGCCTGGATCACGGCAACGATGCGGAGTACGGAGCGCCGGTAGCGCCGATGGTTGCTCTCGGTGCGTTCGGACGAGATCAACCCGCGCTCCTCGTAGAAGCGCAAGGCAGAGGTGGCGACACCGGCGCGGCTCGCTACCTCGCCGATCGTCAGCAGGTCGTTGGCATCCATCGCCCTCGATTCTTCAAGTGAAATTGAAGTTTAGCGCTGCGGCGTCACCTCGAGGTCGCCGCAGGCTCGAGCAGGGCGCCGGGTTGGAGCAGGGGCTGGCGGTGCCAGCGTGGGAGGTCGGGTAAGAGGAGGCGGATCGGTTGGTAGGGGTGTCCGGGTGCGAGTTCGAAGGTCGGGTTGTCGGCACTGCCGGTGATGGCCCAGCCGTGTTCGTGGACCATGCGATGGTGGCGGGTGCAGAGTAAGAGGAGGTTGTCCAGGTCGGTGGGGCCACCGTGTGACCAATGCCGAATGTGATGGATCTGCAGATGTTTGGTGCGTTCGCAGCCGGGGAACCGGCAGGTGAGGTCCCGGCCCCGCACGAGCCGCCGGAGCCACATCGGTACGACTCGGGTGGTTCGCCCGACCCCGATCACGGTGCCGTCGGGTGTGTGCGTGACCAGCTGGCAGCGGGCGTCACAGGTCAGGCGGTGCGCCGACCACTCCGGGATCACGGGGCCGTTCTCCACCATCGTCAACTGCTGCTGCGACGGTTCCCAGGGCTGGGTCATATGCAGTACGACGGTGGCCCGGTCCGGGTCGGGATCGGAGTCGATGCGGACACCGGCGAGTTCGACGAGCGCTTCGGCGGCGATCATCCCGTGCGGGTAGTACACGCCATGCGGGTCCTTGCGCTCCATGCCGTCCATGACTCGTTCGAGCGCCCGCTCCACCACGACGCCGTCGGCCAAGGGGAGGCGCCCATTGAGATACCACCAGCCTTCCCGTTCGTTGCGGTACCAGTTGACGTCCTTGCTGAACTCTTTGTCCCGCACCTCGTCCTGTGTGGTGTCGGGGTGCATGTCTTTGGCGATCCGCAGCAACTCTGTGATGGTGGCGTCACCGGCCAGCTCTGCCAGCTCGGCCTCATTCCTGCTCGTCGCGTGCTTGGCGATGATCAGAGCCGCATCGATAGAGACGTGTGCGTTGTGGAGGCGTCGCATCGTCTCGGGCAGCTCGGCGACACGTTGGGCAAGCTGCACCCAGTTGCGTGCCGTCGACTGCGAGGCTCCGAGGTTGTGGACGAGCCACGCCCGCATGTCCGCCGCCGAGTCGCCGACCACGCCACCGTCGCCCATGGTGTCTGCGATCTCCACCACGAGCTGATGGATCGCCGTCATCACCACCCGACTCAACTCACCAAGCCGGAACTCGCGTTCCCGTCGAGGTGCTACCGCCAAACCGGGCCCGCCGTCCTCGACCGGGGGCAGCTCGATTGCTTCCACCGTCATCACTAACTCCAAACAAGTCATTCGGGGAAGCTGCAACCAACATATCGAGGGGGTGTGACAGATTCGGGGTCTTTGCGCTCCAATGCCAGGTGGGCTCAGTTGTTCCTACGACGCCGGGCGGTAGTCGCGGCGGTTGACCTGCCGTGGTGGGTGCCCAGTGTGAGCGTTCGAGACCAAGCGCAGTCGTACCGTCGGCTTTGCTGCGTCATCGGCGCGTGGACGCGCATAGCGGGTGATCGGCGTGGCCGGCCTGGCATGCATGGGGAGGCTGGTCTGGTGGATCAGGGGATGGTGCCAGCGGGCAAGATCCATTCGACGGGCTGGCTGGTGACGGTGGCGATCAGGTCGAAGTCGTGGTCGTAGTGGAGGACGACCAGCCCCGCTGCTTCAGCTGCGGCAGCGATGAGAAGGTCGGCGATCTTCGCGCCGCGTTGCTGGCTGCGGTCTGCGAGCTCATCCTGCACCTCGACCGCACGATCCAACACGGGTTTGCTCATGTCGACTTGGGGCCACGCAGTCCGGAATTGGCGCATGGCGCGATGCGCGTCGGGGCTCGGCGACGAGTAGCCGGCCTCGAGGTCGGTGGGGGTGCACCGGGCGACCAGCCCGCTCTCGAGGAGCGGCGCCAGTCGAGGCGTGACTGCAGGATGGGTGAGGCGGGCGAGGGCTGAAGTATCGCCGAGGTAGTAGGCCTTCAACCCCATGCCGCTCGGCGGGCGTCAGGGTCTGCGAGTTCGCTGAGGTCGACGCCGCGTTCGGCGAGCAGCGCCTGTCGCCGCTCGTCTAGCGCCAGAACCTCGTCGAGCGCGGCGTTGACGGTCGCCTTGAGCGTGGTGGTGCCCAGCAACGCCTTGACTGCCTCGAGCTTGTCGTCGTCTACGTCGATCAACCGTTTCGTCATATCCCAAGGATATCCATTCAGGAACGAAAAGATAGCCCCTTGGCGGTAGGCGCACCCGCACGCATCAGTGCCGGTCGGCGCTATTTCGTGATGGGGGCGATATCGCCCGGGATCAGTTGCTATGCGACGTCGAGGAACCGGCGAATCGCCTCGCGAATCACTTCGCTCACGGTCGCGTGGTCCTTCTCGGCACGGGCTTCGATGGCGGCTCGG
>JBFISM010000025.1:0-32566 GCA_041608535.1 Acidimicrobiia bacterium | reverse complement strand
GATCGGTCATGAGGCCACCGTCTCCAAGGTGGGGGAGGAGCAGCTCTTCTACCTGATGAGTCGCGGTCTCTCCGAGGAAGAGGCCACGGCGATGATTGTCGCCGGCTTCATCGAGCCCATCGTCAAGGAGCTGCCGATGGAGTACGCCGTCGAGCTGAACCGGCTCATCGAGCTGCAGATGGAGGGTGCCGTCGGCTGAGCCACCTCGATCGTGCGACCACATCGCGTGATCGCACGGCCGAGCACAGTCGATTCCGATGGCCTCAGCGGCCGAGCAGCCGCTCCTCGGCGGTTGAGATGACACCACGCACGTGGGCAGGCGACATGCCGAGAGCACTGCCGATGCGGCGTGCCTGCTCCAGCTGGGCTCGACCGATGGATCCGTCGGCGACTGCGATCTCGAGGCAAGCGGTGAGCAGCTGCTCCTTGCCGTGCCCATTCAGTGTGTCGGCGACCAGGGCGAACCTGGCCTCGAGCTCGCGGTGGTTCAGGCTGCGCAGATCGCTCTTCAGGTCACGATCGGTGTAGGGCGTGTCCGCGTAGCGCTGCATGACATCGAGTGCCGCCGCCGTGCGGGCATCGTCGGGCGGTCCCCCAGCGTTTGCCATGGCGACCACGGCGTGCCGCATCGCTGTGGCGAGATTGTCCATCATCTGGGCAGTGGTCGGCTGGGTCAGCACCCGCGGGTCATAGCTGTGCCGGCAGCTCTGGCACTCGACGAGATCTCCGAGAATGTTGAGTGGGATCAGCGGGATCCAGAACAACGTGAACCAGCGTCGCGCCTCTTTTCGCTCGTAGCGGCGGTCGCCGCCCTCGTTGGGGCACGAGAACGTGCCGTCGTCGAGCGTCTTGTACCGTGCCCGGACGCCCCAGATGACCAACATCGGTACCCCTCACGTGTGTCGCTCTCTCCGTCACTCGGACATTACCTCGCCTGCGGAATGCTGCTGGGTGTAGCCTCGCCCTGCCTGGGAGGACACAGTGCGCATCGTCGTTGCGGATTGCACAGTCGACTACGAGGGCCGGCTCACGGCCCATCTGCCGCTGGCGACGCGACTGGTCATGGTCAAGGCAGACGGTTGCGTCGCCGTCCATGCCGACGGCGGCGCCTACAAACCGCTGAACTGGATGACTGCCCCCAACCATCTCGTCGAGCAGGACGACCGGTGGGTCGTCACCAACCCCAAGGGAGAGACGCTCACGATCACGTTCACCGAGATCCATTTCGAGACGGCGCTCGATATGGGCGAGGATCCCGGGCTGCAGAAGGACGGCGTCGAGGGCGAGCTGCAGCGGTTGCTTGCGGAAACGCCCGATGAGATCGAGGCCGGTCTCACGTTGATCCGGAGGGAATACCCAACGCCGATCGGTCCGGTCGATCTGCTCTGTCGTAGCGTTGATGGTGGAACGGTCGCCGTCGAGGTGAAACGGCGCGGGGAGATCGACGGTGTGGAGCAGCTCGCGCGCTATCTCGAGTTCCTCAACCGCGACGACCGGCTGGCCCCGGTGCGCGGGGTGTTCGTCGCCCAGACGGTCAAACCGCAGGCGCGCACCTTGGCCGACGACCGCGGGATCGCATGGCTCGAGGTGGACTACGACTATCTGCGAGGCGTCGACTCGCCTGTGCTGCGTCTGTTCTGATTTGTCGGTCCGGTGCCGGGCGCCTCACTCGATCCCCTCGATCGTCAGCTGCGTGGCGACCGGTGGCTGGAGGCGCCGGGCCGCAACGGGACGTCGTCGGTGATTGCGAATCCCACCGTGACGTTGTACCGCTTCCCGCACCATCTCCACAATGCGCTGTTGGTGATGGCGAGCTTGGAAGGCGCGATCTCGAAAGCGGCGCTCGTATTCGATCACCAGCTCGGGATGCTCGTCGGCGAGGAAGCTCATGAAGTGTCGTCTCAAACCCGGCTTGAGATGGAGCGGCACAGCCGCAATCGAGGTGGCGCCGGCACCGAGGGCAGCGGCCACCACATCGTCGATGTGGTTCGCATCGTCGGACAAGCCCGGCAAGATCGGACCCATCAGGACTCCGCTGGGAACCCCGGCGGCGTTCAGTTTCGCCACGGCTTCCATGCGGCGTTGCGGATGGGGTGCGCCACGTTCGGTGCTGCGCCACAACCGGGGGTCGATCGTTCCGATCGAGAAATCCACTGCGATGTCCATCACCCGGCTGGCGGTGACGAGCACATCGAGGTCGCGCAACACCAACGTCGACTTGGTGAGGATCGAGAACGGATTGCGGCGCTCGACGAGGATTTCGAGAATACCTCGCGTGAGCTTGTATTTGCCCTCGGCATGCTGGTATGGATCGGTGTTCGTCCCCATGGCGAGGAGATCTCCTCCCCAGCGGTGAGGTGCGGTCTCGGCCCGTACCCGCTCGACGGCGTTGCGTTTCACGACGATCTTCGTTTCGAAGTCGGTGTCGATTCCCAGCGCCAGATACTCGTGAGTCGGCCGGGCGAAGCAGTACTCGCAGGCGTGTGAGCAGCCGCGGTACGCGTTGATGGTGTACTCGAAGCCGTACACGGGCCCACCCGGGACCCGATTTATCAACGTCTTGGCATCGACTTCGAAGAACTCGAGTCCGCGATACTCGCCTGAGCCAACGGTGCGCTCCGCCCCGTCGAGCAGCGCCAGCTGAGCATCGTCACCGGGCTGTGGCCACCGCAGTTGCGCCATCCCATTACCATACTCGAACATGTGTTCGATCATGCCGAACCTGACTCAGGGGTATCGTCCAGACGGCATGGTTCGATACGACGGTGCGCCACCACCGGGCGACTTCACTCCCGACGCGGCATTGCTGCGCCGGCTGCTCGCCGAGCAGTGTCCCAGATTGGCCGACGAGGGTGTCGAGCTCGCTGCAGTCGGCTGGGACAACTGCACTTTCCGGATCGGCGCACATCTCGCCGCCAGGTTGCCGAGACGGGACGTGGCAGTACCGCTGATCGGCAATGAGCAACGCTGGCTACCCGAGCTCGCGCCGGCTCTTCCCGTTGAAGTGCCGGTGCCGTGCCACAACGGGGTCCCGGGTGCTGGGTATCCCTGGCCATGGAGCATCGTCCCCTGGATCGAGGGAGTCACCGCCTTGGACGAACCGCTCGACGCCGCTGCGAGCGCTGAGTTCGCCCGGTTCCTCCGCAGCCTGCACACCCTCGACGTGCCGGGGGACGCACCGATCAACGCGTATCGCGGTGGATCGCTCACCGGTCGCAAGGAGATCCTGCTCGGTCGTCTCGCCTCCCTCCGGGCCGCCCGAGCGGAGCTGGACGGCCAGCTTCTCGTGCGATTGTTCGATGCGGCGGTCGAGGCGCCGGTCGATACGAATCCAGCGTGGCTTCACGGCGACCTCCATCACAAGAACGTGATCGGACGTGAGGGACGGCTGGCTGGGGTGATCGACTGGGGCGATCTCTGCGCCGGCGACCCGGCGACAGATCTAGCTGCGCTGTACCTGTTGTTCGACGACGACGCTCACCACGACTTCTGGGAGGCGTACGAGCAGATCACACCCGCCACCCACCTCCGCACCTTGGGTTGGGCGATCTCCTTCGCGGCGATGGTGTGGGACAGTCACCATACGGCAGAGCCGGCCTTCGCTGCACGCGGTCTCAGGGCTCTTCGGCGGGTGACGGCGTCCCCTCTCTCCGCAAAGGTGTAGACGAAAGAGGGGTCAGAGCAGGCTCTCGAGCTCGTAGCTCGAGCTGGGATGGCGTAGCTTGGCGAGGGCGCGGTTCTCCACCTGGCGTACGCGCTCTCTCGTCATTCCGAGCTCCTTGCCCACGTCCGACAACGTCCTCGGCAGCGCTCCGCTCAGACCGTACCGCAGAATGACCACGGTCCGCTCCCGCACGTCGAGGCATTGCAGCGCCACAGTCAGCGCCTCGCGTCGCGCCCCGTGTACGGCGACGATGAATGGGTCGATCGCATTCTCGTCTTCCATGAAGTCGCCGAGACTGGCATCGCCTTCGTTGCCCACAGGCCGATCGAGGGAGACACAATCTGTCGGGGCGTTGCGGGCGATGCTGACCTTGGTCTCGTCGAGACCGCTCGCCTCGGATATCTCAGCCACCGTGGGCCGGCGGTGATTGCGCTCTTCGAATGACAGTTCAGCGTCCTGGACGGTACGCACCACGTCGACCATGTGCACCGGAAGCCGGATGGTCCTTCCGTGATTGCCCAACCCGCGCGTGATCGCCTGTCGGATCCACCACGTTGCGTACGTGGAGAACTTGAAACCTTTGCGCCACTCGTACTTCTCGACGGCTCGAATCAGCCCGAGATTTCCTTCCTGGATGAGGTCGAGCAGATCGAGACCGCGTCCGGTGTATCGCTTGGCGATGGAGATCACGAGCCGCAGATTGGACCGAATGAATTCCGCCTTGGCGTCTTCACCCGCCTCGACCTCGCGCTTGAGCGATCGCAGTTCTCGTACAGAGAGTGTCCGCCCACCCATGTCGAGCCGTCTTTGGGCGAGACGGCCCGCTTCGATCGTACGCGCCAGCCGTATTTCGTCTTCGGCTTCCAGCAACCCGTGACCTGAAACCTCTTCGAGGTACTTGCCAACCGGGTCCGAAACCGAAGCACGCTTTGCGCTGCTTGCCATTTTGCCCCCTCAGGCAAATGCAGCTTGCTCGGTGCTCGGCCCCTGACCGAAAACGGCGAAATGTGTGGTGAAGCCGCTTCCTCCGCCGGGGGAGACCCTGAACCTATCACTGACCGGGCAATCTGGCAATGGGAACTATCCTGCACCGCACGGATGCCGCGCTGGCATCCCATTCGACTTCACGATGAAGAGACTCGTCCCAACCATTGCATCGTTCGCCGTTGCGCTCGCCGCTTGTGCCGGTTCGGGTGTGGCGGTGATCGGTGACGCGGCTATTCAGCCCTCCGCCCCCGATCCGGTCCTGGAGATCGTGGTCGTGGCCGGCGATGACGGCGGTCGGGTCGCCGCCGCCGAGGTTGCCATGGACCGGGGCCCGCTGGTGACGGACGAGTCCGGGGTCGCCTCCGTCGACTGGAACGGAGAGCCACTGCAGTTCGCCGTCTCCGCTCCGGGCTTCGAGACCGCGGCGGCCGATGTCGTTGAATATCCCGAGGAGAGCGAGGGGCGGGTCGAGGTGACCTTGGCACCGCTCGTACTCGAAGGTACCGTCGTCGGGCCCGATCAGCGGCCGCTGCCGGCCACCGAGGTGAGCCTCAACGGGCGGGCTGCAGTCACCGACGCCGCAGGGCGGTTCTCGCTGACGCGAGCGCTCCCTGGAGAGATCGCGGCGAGCCGCCCGGCTTGGGAGACAGGTACTGCATCCTGGGACGGCGAGGTACGCGAAGTCACGGTGACGATGCAGCCCAAGGAGATCCATGCGCTCCGCGTCAGCGGCGACAAGGCTGCAGATCCCAAGGTCTGGGGGGAGCTACTCGACCTGGCCGCCACATCGAAGGTCAACGCTTTCGTCGTCGATACCAAGGACGAGAGCGGCTGGGTATTCCGCGAGACGTCGGTGCCGCTTGTCGAAGAAGCGGGCTCGCTCAACGAGAGTTTCATGTACGACGTCGAACAAGTGCTGCGCGACATGGATGAGGCGGGTCTCTACAAGATCACCCGCGTGACCACCTTCCAGGACAACTTCGTGCCGAAGGTGCGTCCCGAGTGGGCCATCCGCAACGAGGACACTGGGGGGATCTGGCAGAACGCAAAAGGAATCCGGTGGCTGGATCCCACCGACCGCAATTCCTGGGAGTACCCGCTGGCCCTGGCCGTGGAGTCGTGCGAATTGGGTTTCGACGAGATCCAGTTCGACTACGTCCGCTTTCCCTCTGATGGTGACATACGGACGGTCCAGGTCGACGGCGGTTACAACGAAGAGGTGCGAACCACCACGATTCACGCGTTCCTCACCGAGGCGCACAAGCGGCTCAACCCGCTCGGCTGTGCCGTCGCTGCCGACATCTTCGCGATCACGTTGACGAGCGACTGGGACGAAGGGATCGGGCAACGCCCCGAGCTGTTGTCGCAGGCCATCGATGTGCTCAGCCCGATGATCTACACCTACACCTATGGGCCCGGCTGGGGCGGTTTCGACAACCCGAACGAACACCCCGTCGAGGTGGTGTCCCAGGCTCTCGATGCCGGAATTCCGCGACTCCAGGGGTTTTCGATCTACCGGCCGTGGATTCAGACGTGGCAGCTGGATGCCGGTGAGATCCTGCAGGTCCAGGCGGCAGTGGAGGAGCGTGATCTCGGGTGGATGATCTGGTCGGCCAACACGTTGTACGACTCCAGCTTCCTGCCCCCGGAGTGACCGAGCTCCGGCCGGTCGGAGCGCTCGGCGACCTTGCCAGCCGACTCGTGGCGTGCCGCCGCTGCGAGCGGCTCGTGGCATGGCGGGAGCAGGTGGCCGAGGAGAAACGTGCCGCATATGCACATGAAACGTACTGGGCGAGACCGGTTCCGGGCTTTGGCGACCCAGCGGCCCGGGTGGTCATCGTGGGCCTGGCTCCGGCTGCTCACGGCGCGAACCGCACCGGTCGCATGTTCACGGGTGATCGCAGCGGCGAATGGCTGTTCCGGGCGCTGCACCGGACCGGCTTCGCCAACCGCCCCGAGGCAGTAGCCGTCAACGACGGTCTGCGGCTGGACGACGTGTGGATCACCTCCGCCGTGAAATGCGCCCCGCCGGCCAACAAGCCCACTCCCGACGAACGGGAGACATGCGCCGGGTGGCTTGCCGCCGAGCTGTCACTCCTGCCCAACGCGTGCGTCTTCCTCTGTCTGGGACAGTTCGGTTACCACGCCCTGTGGCGTCACCTGGCGGCACGAGGTCGCAGACTGCCCCACCCCCGACCGAAGTTCGCCCACGGTCTCGAGGTCGCAGTCGAGGACATCGTTGTCCTAGCGAGCTATCACCCGAGCCAGCACAACACGTTCACTGGGAAGCTGACCGAAGAAATGCTCGACAGCGTTTTGATAGCCGTCCGACAGGCAGCGATCCGTGCCGGCCTCGGCGAGTGATGCCCACAGCTCGGGGAGATCGGCCTGCTCGGGACCGACCGATGGTGCGGTGAGCGCCGCATCGAGCATCTCCCGGGCCTCGATCAGTTTCGATTCGGCCTCGACGAGGTAGCCGTACGGATTGACCTTCTTCCCTCCGATGTGGAGCTCGAAGTGGGTGTGAGGTGCGGTCCACTCGGCGTTGCCGGAGTCACCGACATACGCGATCACCTCGCCCGCTTCCACGAAGTCGCCGACTTCGATACCGGGCGCATAGGCCGCCTCGGCACCGCCGCGACCGTCGTCGGTTCCCGGAGTGTCATTGTTCAGGTGCATGTACCAGGTCTCCCACGCCCCGCCGTCGTGGGACAGCCGGATGTAGAACCCCGAACGTGAGCCGTTGCGGAGCGTCTCGACATATCCGTCGGCGGCTGCAACCACCTCGAGACCGCGGGGACTCATCAAATCCGTCCCGGTGTGGCCCCGTCCACCGGAGCGGGGAGCGCCCCACGAGTCGACGTAGTCGACCGGACCACTGCCGTGCGGAAAGCACGTCAGAGACACTGATTCGGCCGCTGCGGCAGGTGCGGCCACCGCAACCGGCATCAGCGAGAGTGCGACGAGCGCGCGGAACACAATCGTTGTCAAACGTTTTTTCATGATGAAAAAGGCCCTATGAGGGGAATCAGCAGAGGCTCCTACCGAAGCCAGACTCTGCGAGGGCGGCACCATAGGGGAGGTCTTCGATTTGCGCAATCTCAGCCGGTCGCAGCACCACCCCTTTTGGGCTGGTTCGGTGAGGGGCGGTAATCTCTCTACCCACCGACGCCGGAGACCCGATTTCTGTG
Organism: Acidimicrobiia bacterium; assembly: GCA_041608535.1. Lineage (GTDB taxonomy): Bacteria > Actinomycetota > Acidimicrobiia > Spongiisociales > UBA5794 > JBFISM01. Next base: position 24,724 of record JBFISM010000025.1, on the reverse strand, counting down.
ACCATCCTCGATCGCGCTGCCGTCGATCGCGCCGTGAGCGGCGAGCCGGAGTGGCGCGCGGCCAGGCGACTTGCGGCGTACGAGACGTTCGCTGGGATGAGCATGCCGAGCGACAAAGACGAGATGTGGAAGTACATCGATCTCGATTTCGACCTCTCCGACTTCGATCTCGTTGGGCCAGGGACGACGGGCGAGCCGGACGCATCACCGAATGTGGAGTCGCTCGCCGGAGCGGTGGATGGCCCACACGTCACCGTCGTCGACGGACTGACCGCTTCGCTTCCCGACACCGAGAGCGATGGTGTGCGGGTACGGTCGCTGGCCGGGATCGGCGACGATACGGGTCCGCTGCTGGAAGGGCTCGACTCCGTCATCGTCGACCCCTCGACGGACGTGTTTGCGGCAGCTCACGAAGCATTTGGCACCGACGGCGTGCTGGTTCATGTCGAGCGCAATGTCACGTCCCCGGCGGTCCTCGTCGACGTGAGGGTGACTCGCCGGAGCGGTTTGTCGTTTCCGAGAGTCGTGATCTCGACTGCAGAGTTGGCGCAGGCCTCCGTGGTGGTTCACCTCCGTTCGGTGGCGGACAGCGCTGCCCTCGTCGTTCCGCGTATCGAGATCGCAGCCGGCGCTGCATCCAACGTGGCCGTCTCGGTGGTCCAGACGCTGGATCGCTCCGCTCGCTCCATCGGACATCTGCGGGCCGTGGTGGGACGCGACGCCACGGTCACGGTGGCCGAGGCCGGGATCGGAGGCGCGTTGTCGCGCTGGCAACTGACCGTCGATCTGGAAGGCCGCGGGTCATCGGCCAACATCGTCGGCGCGTATTTCGGCGACCGTAACCAGGTGCTCGACTATCGATACTTCATGCATCACGCCGGTCTCAACACCACCTCCGACATGTTCTTGAAAGGTGCGGTCGAGGACCAGGCGCTGTCCGTCTTCACCGGGCTGATTCGCATCGACGAGGGTGCTCAGCACACCGATGCCTTCCAGACCAATCGCAATCTCATACTCTCCGACGGCGCGGCCGCACAATCGGTGCCCAATCTCGAGATCCTGGCCAACGACGTGAAATGTGGTCACGGGTCTTCGGTCGGCCCGCTCGACGAGGAACAGCGGTATTACTTGATGAGTCGCGGTCTCGATCAGGAGCGAGCCGACCGGTTGCAGGTACGTGGCTTCTTCGAACAGGCATTGCGCCGCTTCCCCCACGACGAGATCGCCGGAGCGCTGCGCACCTGGATCAACACCAAGTTCATCGAAGCGCAAGAAGCGGGTCGGTTGTGAACGATCGTCTTCGGGTCGGCCTGCTGTCCGAGCTCCCCGATACCCAGGGATACCGTGTCGACGTCGGGGAGACCCGCATTGCGCTGTTCCGCATCGGGGACACGGTGTACGCCCTCGGCGACCGGTGCAGCCATGCCGAGGCGTCGCTCGCCGAAGGCGAGGTGTTCGACCACGAGGTGGAATGCCCTCGACACGGGTCGGGGTTCGATCTCCGTACCGGCGAACCGGCCACGCTGCCGGCAACGCAGCCGGTTCCGGTCTACCGGGTGGAGGTCGAGGATGGAGTCGTGTACGTCTCGCTCGACGACGCCGACACCCACGGGGCCCCACCCGGGTCCGCCCAAGACGAGGAGGTGGCATGACGCTGGCGTTGGAGGTCGCCGACCTCACGGTGTCGCTCGGTGATCTCGAGATCATCAAGGGTGTCGATCTGGAGCTGCCCTTCGGGGAGATCCATGCGCTCATGGGCCCCAACGGTTCGGGCAAGAGCACGCTCAGCCATGCCTTGACCGGCAAGCACGAGTACACCGTCACCGGGTCGGCAAAGGTGGCCGGTGTCGACATCCTGGGGCTGCCGATCCACGAGCGAGCCCGGGTCGGGCTCTTTCACGGGTTCCAGTACCCGACAGTCATCCCCGGGGTCTCGCTGGCCGACCTCGTCGATGAGATGCGGGACGTCGCCGGCGACGTCGAGGCTTTCGAGGTGCGGCGCCGGGCGGCGATCGACGGGCTCGGAATGGCCCGGTTCCTCTCCCGTGGGGTGAACGAGGAGCTGTCGGGTGGCGAGAAGAAGCGTTCGGAGATGTTTCAACTCGCCGTGGCCGATCCCAGGGCCGCCATTCTCGACGAGATCGACTCGGGTCTCGACATCGATGCGGTGCGTGAGGTGGCGGCGCTCGTGGAGTCGCTTCGCGATGACGAGCTCGGCGTGCTCATCATCACCCACTATTCACGCATCCTGCGGTACATGCAGCCCGATCGCATCCACGTGATGATCGGGGGCCGCATCGTGCGTTCCGGCGGACGGGCGCTCGCCGAAGAGCTGGAGACGTCCGGCTACGAGGTGATGAGAAGCGGCCTCACGGAGCCGGAGCCGGCCTGAGTGGCTGCGGAACCGGCGGTGTCGGAGTGGGGGTTCACCGGCGCCGCAGACGCCAGCTCGTATTTGCGTGACGTGCAGCGGCTGTGGACTGCATGGGTCGTCGGGCTCGCCGTGCTCATGACCGGGAGCTTTGCCGTTCTCGTCGCCGGCGGGGTAGTTGTCATCGCCCTGTTGATCTACCTGTCGCGGCCGTTGCAGCGGCGCGCCGAGGCGTTGGTCGCACTCGACGCTCCCCAGCCTGCAGGTACCGCCGCCGATGCCGAGACGGCGCCACCGCGACGCGATCGGGAGCGCGTCGTGCAGGCGCTGGCCTATGGAGAAGGACCGTTGCGCGAGGCCGTGGAGATGGCAGGTCGGAGCCGAACGTGGCTGCTGGGTCGCCGAGCCGTGCTCGGTGCCACCGCCGTCACGTTTGCCCTGGTCGTCTTCCAGATCCTCGACGGCTGACACCATGGGTGACCCATGACCCGTACGCTCCCTGCCGGCAGGCCGGCGATCGAGGCGCTCGCCGCATTGCTCGATCGAGCCGCCCAGATCCTCGTTTTCACCGGCGCCGGAATCAGCACGGCGAGCGGCATCCCCGATTACCGCGGCCCACAGGGCGTGTGGACGACGCGGCGTCCGGTCTTCTATCAGGAGTTCCTGGTCTCAGAAGAGGCTCGGGCCAGCTACTGGCGTCAGAAACTAGAAGACCACGAGGAGTTCGCAGCCGCTCGGCCCAATGCGGTGCACCATGCCATCGTTGCGCTCGAGGAGATGGGCAAGATCTCCATGGTCGTGACCCAAAACGTCGACGGATTACATCGAAGGGCAGGCACCACGCCGGAGCGCCTGGTCGAGATCCACGGCAGCAACGCAGAGGTGGAGTGTCAGAGCTGCGGTCGCCGCACCGAGCCGGAGCCGCATCTCGCCGAATTCGCCGAGACCGGGCGCTGTCCACGCTGTGGTTGCGGCGGATTCCTCAAGTCCGCAACGATCTCGTTCGGGCAAAACCTCCGCAGCGCCGACATGATGCGCGCCAGGGCCGCTGCCGAGAAGAGCGATCTCGTGCTCGCGCTCGGTTCATCGCTCGTGGTCTACCCGGCAGCCGACATCCCGCTCCATGCCGTGCGCAACGGTGCGGATTATGTGGTGATCAATCGGGGCGAGACCGAGCACGACCGCAATCCGCAAGTGACGCTTCGCATCGAGGGTGACGTCATGGATGTCGTGCCTGCGGCGGTGGACATGCTGCGCTCGTAGACTCGCCGCAACGGCACGGGCGGGTCGATTGGAGATGACGTGAGGATCGAACGGGACTCGATGGGGGAGGTAGAGGTACCCGATGGCGCCTACTACGGGGCGTCGACCCAACGGGCCGTCGACAACTTCCCGATCTCCAACCTGCGATTCACCCGCCGGTTCATCTGGGCGTTGGGGTTGATAAAGGGTTCCGCAGCCCGCATCGCCGCGACGGACGGACACGTCGACGCCGAGGTCGCCAAAGCGATCGCCGGCGCAGCCGATGAGGTGCGTGACGGTGCGCTCGATGAGCACTTCGTGCTCGACATCTTCCAGACCGGATCGGGGACATCCACCAACACCAACGCCAACGAAGTGATCGCCGCACGCGCCACTGAGCTGCTCGGGGGGACACTCGGGGACAAGCTGGTGCACCCCAACGACCACGTCAACTTCGGCCAGTCGTCCAATGACGTGATCCCGACCGCAATCCACGTCGCCGCCGTCGCCGCCATCGAGGAGGACCTGCTTCCCGCGCTGCGCAAGCTGCACGATGCGCTCGCCGCCAAGGCCGACGAGTTCGACCACGTGGTGAAGTCGGGTAGAACCCACCTCATGGACGCCACTCCTGTCACTCTGGGCCAGGAGTTCGGTGGGTTCGCCGCCCAGGTGCGCAAGGCGAGCGAGCGGGTCGAGCGGGTCGTGCCCGAGCTTGCCGAGCTCGCACTGGGCGGGACTGCCGTCGGCACCGGACTCAACGCACCAGACGGCTTTGCGGCTGCGGTCATCGCCGACATGGCGAGTGTGAGCGGGTTCGCTTTCGTCGAGGCGGACGACCACTTCGAAGCCCAAGCAGCCAAGGATGCCGCAGTGCAGGCGTCCGGAACGCTGAAGACGGTGGCCCAAGCGCTGTTCAAGATAGCCAACGACATTCGCTGGATGGGGTCGGGTCCACGCACCGGCATCGGCGAGTTGCGGCTGCCGTCGTTGCAGCCCGGCTCGTCCATCATGCCGGGCAAGGTGAATCCGGTGATGTGCGAGATGATGATGCAGGTGGCCGCGCAGGTCATCGGGAACGACACCGCCGTCACGTGGGGCGGGGCCAACGGCAATTTCGAGCTCAATGTCATGATGCCGCTGATCGCCCACAACCTGCTCGAGTCCATATCGCTGCTCGCCAATGCCTGCGACACGTTCACCGATCGTCTCGTAATGGGAGTCGAGGCCAATGAGGAGCACGCCAGGATGCTCGCCGAGCGCAACATCATCGTCGTCACGGCGCTCAACCCGCACATCGGCTATGACAAAGGTGCGATAGCGGCCAAAGAGGCCTTCGCCACGGGCCGCAACGTACGTGACGTGGTCATCGAGAATGGATGGCTCACTGCGGAACAGGTCGACGAGCTGCTCGACATCAAACGTATGACCGAGGGTGGCGTGATCGAGTGATCCCGCCGCCGGCCGGCCCCGGGATCAGGCGTTGGTCTTGGCGAGGGCGCTGGCCAGCGTCGCCCAGGGCAGATCGGCGCATTTGATACGCACGGGGAACTTGCGCACACCTTGGAGCGCTTCGAGATCTCCGAGCGTGGCGCCGGGCCGGTCCGGGTCGACCGGATTCTCGCCCTCCTCGATCGACATCATGAGCCGGAAGTTGCGTCCGAGCTCGTCGACCTCGTCGAGCGTCTTGCCAACGATGGCGTCGGCCATCATCGAGCCGGACGCCTGGGAGATCGAGCACCCCTGTCCCTGGATGGCGGCGTCCTCCACGATGTCGCCATCGAGCCGAATATCGATCGAGAACTCGTCACCGCATGACGGATTCTCGCCGTCGGCGTGGAGTACGTCTCCGTGCAAGCGACCTTTGCGCCGCGGGTTCCGGTAGTGATCGAGGATTACTTCGCGATAGAGCTCGTCCACGGACATGCCGTCACGTTAACGCTGTCCGCCCACGCACATTCCGATCCCAATGCGTTGTGCTCATGGGGCTACGCTGCGTGCCGCTGCGTGGTGGTGACGGCGAGCTGGGAGAGGGCTGAAGATGGCGACGACGGGCGACACACGGCCCTCGCTGTTGCTGCTCGTGGCGAGCAACCGGCGCCGGGGTGCCGAGGTCTTCGGGGAGACGCTCGCTCACAGCCTCGCCGCGGACGGCTGGCATGTGCGGTTCGCCTCTCTGGCAGCCGCCGCCGACGGGCCGACCGTGACGGCGGTTCCGCTGTCGAGTGCCACTCCTGAGAGCTTGCCAAAGCTCGACCGCGGTGTGGTGGCGGCGATCCGGCGCGAGGTTCGTGCCAACGCCCCGGATATCGTGCTCGCCAATGGTTCTTCCACGATGCAGTATGCCGTGGCGGCGGTGCGGCCCATGCGCAACCGACCCAGGATCGTTTACGTGAGCATCGGCGAACCGATGTGGTGGATCCGCAGCGGGCGCCATCGTCTGGTGCGTAGCCTCATTCTCAAGGGTGTCGACCGTGTGTTCTCCGTGTCGGCGACGACGGCGGGTCAGCTCCTCGCCGAGCTCGGTGTGCCGCCCGCCAAGGTACGCATCGCCCCGACCGGGGTACCCGAGCGGTTCTTTGCGATCGAACCAGCATCACCACGGGACGATGCTGCCGACGATCCGCTGCGCGTGGTGTTCATCGGCAACCTGTCCGTGGAGAAGGGTCCGCTTGCGGCGCTGCGTGCCGTGGCGCTTGCGTCACGAGAGCACCGAATGTCGGTGCGGTTCCTCGGCGATGGGCCACAGCGCAGCGCATTGCTGCGTGCGGTGGATGAGGCGGATCTCCTGCATGACGTCGAGGTGCTCGGATCGGTGGCGGACGTTGCCCCGCACCTGGCATGGGCCGACGTCCTGCTGCAGACCTCGCAGACGGAGGGGTTGCCCGGGGTACCGCTCGAGGCGGGAGCAGCCCGCGTCGCCAGCGTCGTGTTCGACGTCGGTGGATCGTCGGAGACGGTGATCGACGGTGAGACCGGGATCGTCGTCCCCGCCGGCGACGTCTCCGCGGCTGCCGACGCACTCCGCAGACTGGCAGCAGATCGATCGTTGGTGCGCAAGCTCGGTGACGGGGCGCGAGATCACGTTCGGGCGCATTTCACGCTGGCAGCTGCCGTGCGCCGCTACGGCGAGCTGCTACGAGATGAGCTGGTGGCGGATCGCTCGTGACGGTGAAGTTGGCACACCTCACCACGGTTGATCTGAGCCTGCGCTACCTCGTCTTGCCTCAGCTCGAGGCCGGTGTGGCTGCCGGCTGGGACACGCTCGGAATCAGCGCCCCCGGTCCGGATGTCCCATTCCTCACCGAGCGTGGAATCCGCCACGTGCCGCTTCCCAGCTCGACCCGGGGCTGGGCTCTGCGGTCCGATCTCGCTGCCGCCCGTGATCTGTGGCGGATCCTGCGTAGCGAGCGGGTCGACATCCTCCACACCCACAACCCGAAGCCCGGTCTGTACGGCCGCATCCTCGGCCGACTCGCCGGTGTCCCAATCGTGATCAACACAATCCACGGCCTGTACGCAACTGCGGAGGATCGTTGGGCCAAACGCCTTGTCGTCTACCTCCTCGAAGCCGCCGCCTCCCGATTCAGCGACGCCGAGCTGGTCCAGTCGCCGGAAGACGCCGACCTGATGCGGAGACTTCGCATCGCACCGCCGCACCGGACATTCGTGCTGGGCAATGGGGTCGATCTCACCCGCTTCGATCCTGATCGTTTCTCCGCGGATCGTGTCGCCGAGATCCGGCGGGGTCTCGGGATCGAACCCGGCCAGATCGTCGTCGGGGCGGTAGGTCGGTTGGTGGCGGAGAAGGGCTATCTCGAGCTCGTGGACGCGGCGCAGCGGCTCGACGAACGCTTCGTGGTCCTGGCGATAGGTCCGCCCGACCCGGAGAAGTCCGATGCGCTCGGTTCGTCGTTCGAAGAGGACGCCGCCCGCGCCGGGGTCCGTCTCCTCGGGATGCGCACCGACGTCGACGAGTTGTATGCGGCCATGGACATGTTCGTGCTGGCGTCGCATCGCGAGGGCTTCCCTCGCGCAGCAATGGAGGCGGCTGCGTCGGGACTGCCGGTCATCGCCACCGACATTCGCGGGTGTCGCGAGGTGGTGGTCGACGGGAGCAACGGCCTGCTCATCCCTGTGGGAGACGCGGGCGCGCTGGCGACGGCCATCCGTCGCCTTGGCGACGACGAGTCATTGCGACGCACCATGGGCGAACAGGGGCGACGGCGCGCGGTGGAGCGTTTCGATGAGCGCAACGTGGTCGAGGCGGTCTTCGCAACGTATCGGGGTGTGGCGCTGCGTAAGGGTGAGATCGCCATCGCACGTGGTGCAGCGCTGGGTGCTTCGGTGTCGATCCGAGCCGCGCTCGATCGGGATGTCCCGTTTCTCGCCAGGCTCCATGTGGACGCCATCGACAGCGGGTTTCTCGCCACACTCGGGCCGGGTTTCATGGAACGGCTCTACTCCAGCATGCTGCAACGGCCCGATGCGGTGGTGTTGGTCGCCGACGCAGGCCGAGGGCCGGTGGGGTTTGTCGCCGGTGTCGGCGACGTGGCGGCGCTGTACCGGCACTTCGTCCGGCATCAGGGAGTCGGTGCCGGGCTGGCCGCAGCCCCCAAGCTGATTCGGCCGGCGATCCTGAGGCGAGCGTGGGAGACGCTTCGCTACGACGCAGATCACAGCGGGGTCACGGCCGAGCTGCTGGCCATGGCAGTCGCCCCCGAGGCCCGGCGTCGTGGCATCGCTGAACTGTTGGGTCGAGCCTTTCTCGCTGCCATGGAGCAGCAGAACACGGTCCCGGTGCGGGTGGTCGTCGGTGCCGGCAACGATGCTGCGGTGGGTGCGTATCGCAAGATGGGCTTCGGTGAGGTAGGGACGATCGAGGTGCATGCCGGAGAACGGTCCGAGGTGCTGGTGTGGTCGCCGGAGCACTAGCGCTGGTGGTGGCACTCGTCGGCAGCGCCGGGCTCATCCGTCTGGGCCCCCATCTCGGTTTCGTCGACGAACCGGACGGGTTCCTCAAGCCCCACGAGGCCCCGGCGGTGCCGCTCGGCGGGGTCGCCATCTTCGTGGCCGTGCATTGGGGGATGTTCGCTGCCGGTCGCTTCGACCCGGCGCTGCTGATCGCGTCGCTCGTCTTGTTGGTTCTCGGGCTGGTCGATGACAGGATCGGTCTCAGCCCGCTGCTGCGTCTCGTCGTCGAGATCGCCGCGGGGGTGATTCTCGCCGTGGGGAGCGATGTCCCATCACTGCCGGGTGGTGTACGCAGCGTGGTGCTCGGGATCGTGCTCGTCGTGGTTGCGGTCAATGCGGTGAATCTGTTCGATGGCCTGGACGGTCTCGCCGGCGGTGCGGCGCTCGTGGCAGCCGCCGGATATGCGGTGCTCGCAGTATCCCGGGGACTCGACGGCGGTTACGGCGTGGTGCTGGCGGCCGCGATTGCGGGCTTTCTCGTGTGGAACTGGCCGCCGGCGAAGATGTTCCTCGGCGACAACGGTGCGTACACGATCGGGATCTTTCTGGCCTACGGCGCCCTGGTGTCGGCGCCGCGAGCGGCTGAGCTCGAAATCGTCGTTGGCGCCGGCTTGCTCGGGGTGTTTGCCGTGGACCTCGTGGTGAGCCTCATGCGCCGCAAGCTCGCCGGGACCGAGATGTTCGGCGGTGATCGCAGCCACGTCTACGACCAGCTCGTGGATCGCGGTACTCGCGTCGCCGACGTCGCCTTGCTCGCTGCGGCCACGCAGTTCCTCATCGCCGGGTACGTGATCGTGGCCGATCGGTTGACCGCCCCGGTGACCACCATCTTGCTGGAGGTTGCGCTGCTCGCAGGGTTCTTGTTGGTTCTGCAACGGGCCGGGTTCATTCGCCCGGTGCGCTAGGCCATCCTCACGGGTTGCTCAGTGAGGGCGCCGGTGTCTGTAAACAGGCTGTCTACCGTGTCCAGCTCGACCTCGGGCTCGGCTTCCGGCTCCGGGGGTGGTCCCCATCCCAACACCAGGATGAGCTGCATGAAGAATGGCATCACCTGCGATCGCTCTCTGGCCATCAGTCCCAGGTTGTTGAACGCAGAGAAGGCGATGACGAAGCCGATCGTGTAGACGAACGCATACAAGGTGTAGGGATCGCGGCGCATGGTGAAGATCCGTCGCAAGATGCCGGGGCTCTTGACCACGAAGAGCAGCAACAACAGGGCGCCCTCCAGACTGCTTGCCAGGGCGGGTGCGTTGTGCGCTTCGTTGGGTAACGGCCGGAAGAGCACTTTCAGCGCAGCCTCCGGGAATTCGAGCGGGCTCGAGATGAAGCCGCCTTCGACGGCTGAGCCACCCGTGGTGGTGTTGTCTTCCACAGTGCCCACGAAATCGTCCACCGAACCGTCGAGCTCGTCGAGGCTTTCCAGGCTGATTCCGAAGTTTGCGGCAGCGACAAACGTGAGCACGGTGAGTGCCCCTCCGACGAACACGAGCAGCGTCAGCCGTCGCGCCGGGAACTCGGCCACGCCGGGGCCTTTGGCGAAGAGCAACGCCACGGTCGCCGATACCGCCACCAGCCCGGCGATGTGGGGGCGGATCGCTGCGGTGAGGGCCAATCCGAAGCCGATGGGGATGAGCGAGGCCATCGATCCATTCCGGAGCAGCTTGGCGACGCCATAGGAGGCAACGCCGATCCCGAGAAACATCAGCGCCTCCTTGCCGATGCTGGAGGGCCAGTAGACGATGTTGGGTACGAAGAAGATCATCACCGCATACCACTTGAGCCGGCGGGAGATGGGTGCGGCACGGAAGGCTGCATAGAGGAACAGTTGCCCAACGAACGCAAGTGAGGCGAACAGGAAGAAGCCGCCGAGGAAGTTTGGGATGTAGAGGAAATAGACGAGACCGGTGAGGCCTTCCATCGCCTCGGTCCCAATCTGCATGTCGGGCGGGTCGAACGATCGCCACAGCGGTGCGTACTCGTTCCCTCGTCCGTGATACCCCACTGCATCGCCAGAACCGCCGTAGAAGTCGACGAGCACCCACCACCGCACCCATGATGCGACGATCTTGGCGGTGTAGCCCGCCATGACCATCGACGGCAGCCATGTCCGGTCCTCCTCGGTGACCATGGCATTGCCGACGAAGGCGAACACGATGGCGGCCACGATGACCACGAGGACTGCCGAGATGTGCTCAGAGCCGGTCGTGGCGGTGAAGAACAACGCCCAAATGAGCACGAGCACGCCCCCCATGGGGATGAAGGTCCTGATCACAACAGCTCCAAATCGCTCGAGGCGAAGTCCCACGAGCGTAGCGAGGTGGTGTCGAGTGGGAGTCGTCGCAGGGGCCGTGCCACCAGTGTGAGCGTGGTGAGGCGGGGGACGGGGATCATCCCCGATCGAGTAGCCGCACGTCGTTCCGGTGTGTCCTGAGCGAACCATCCTGCCATGTAGGCGGCCCGGCTGGCCCGCCAGGTCTTGCGAATGGCGCGTGACGGGTGCGGGCCAAACACGTCGGACAGCACCAGTTCGCGTCGGCCGTTGCGCACATTGGGTCGTACCACGCAGGTGGTGTCGCCGGCATCGATGCGGAGGTAGTGAGCGGTCGGATGGCCGGCGAACCGCCACCGGAGGTACTCGTCGGTGCGCGGTGTGCGCAGCCCCCGCGGTGTGCGGTCGGTCACATCGAGATCCTCCGCAGGCTCCGGGTTGCGCAGAACCTCGGATGGGTCGGGGACCGAGTCCTCGTCGGGACCCGGTCGAAAGACACCGAGACAGGGCGCCGCCAGCACCCCGATCGCGCCTACGGCGTGCCAACCCATGGTGAGGTATCCGGCTCCCGACTTGGGGTTCGGAGTGTTGAAGACCATGTCGACGCCCTGCGCCTTGGCCTCGGACACGGCGGCTTCGGTGAGACTGCGAAAGATCCCACGGCGCTGGTATTGGGGATGTGTGGCCGTGTCCACTGCGCGGACACAGGCAAACTCGGCCCCATCGGCTGTGCGCAGCGTCCACCGCATGAACGCACGCAACCCGACGATGCGATCGTCGGCTTCGGCCACGAGCAGGATGGAACGCCCAAACGGGTTCTCGAAGTGCTTCCAGGTGAACAACTCGGTCGTTCGCCGCAGCAGCGCCGACTCTCCGAGCGAGGCTCGCAACAGATCGAGGACGTCGTCGAGGTCCTCGTCGGCATAGGCCCGCACCGCGATCTTGGTGTCAGGCACCGAGGACTCGCGCATAGATGGATTCCATCGTCCGCACCATGGCTTCGAGGCTGTAGTCGGTCTCGATGAGTCGGTGCGCCGCATCGGCCAGCGACTTCGCCTCGGCATCGTCTCCCAGGACGCGTGCGACCCCGGCGGCGAGTGCCACCGGGTCCTGGGGCGGGACGAGAACCCCCGTCACACCGTCTTGGATCACACCGGGAACGCCCCCGACGTTGGTGGCCACCACCGGTGTGTCCAGTGCCATCGCCTCGAGTATCGCAACCGGGAGACCCTCGAAGTCGCTGGGGTTGAGGAAGACATCGGCGGCGGCGATGAAGGAGAGCGCATCGGTGCGCCGACCCAGGAAGCGCAGGTTCGCTTCGACCCCGGCAGCAGCCGCCTCTCGTCGCACCCTGTCGAGGTCACCCTTGTTCTTCTCGCCCCCGATCGATACGACCATTGCCTCGGGAACGGACACCCGGAGATGTCCCGCGGCGGCCACCAGGTTGCTGTGGCCCTTGTGCGGACGGATGTTGCCGACGTGGACGATGAGTGGCGCACCGGGATGAAGTCCGAGTTCCTGCCGGATCGCCGCTCTCTCGCGGTCGGAAACGCTCACGGCGACGCCGTTCGGCACGATCTCGGCGGCTGGTCCCGGATAGTGGGCTATCGAAGTCGCCACCGCATCGGAGACCGCCGTCACCGCGATGTTGCGGGCGTAGGTGAGCCGATTCACCAGTTGTACCGGGCGCCGGTACGACGCTGCCACGTTGTGCTCCGTGTACACGACCGGGACCGGCGAGACGACCCGTGCAACTGCTCCCATGGCCGGCAGATGGGCGTGCACCAGGGCGGCGTTGTGCCCGGTGACCTCACGGCGTAGGCGGAGCCAGCTCGTTGGCGTCATGCCGCGACGGGTGCCCAAGCACGTCACGGGTATCCCGAGGTCGTCCAGTGTCGGCACCAATTGGTTCTTCCACGGAAGCGCATAAGCGACCCGGTAATCGAAGCGGCTGCGATCCCAGAACCGGGCGCTCTCGGCGATCAGCATCTCGGCACCTCCGAGACCCATCCCCTTGATGGCAACGACGATGGTCGGAGCGCTCATGCTCGCTCCGTTCGCCCGTTTGGGGTCTGCGTCTGCCTCATGTGCTGTGCGAGCTTATGCGTGATTCCCGAGCACCCGCCATGGGCGATGAACCACCAATGCAGCGACCCCACGCTCGTTCCCCCCAATTGTGTACCCAAACCATCCCCCAGTTTGCCCCAATCAGGGCCGTTCCGTGGCGAGCGCAGACTCGCCCGGAGCCGGTCGACACCGGCTCTCACCTCGGTGTTTGGACGAACGGACGTCCGCCAAGGTGACGCAGACCCGAGCATATGCCTCCAAAGAGCCTCGTATCTAGGTCGATCGCCTCAAATGTGCCCAAAAGTGCCTCAAATCGCGCTGAATCGGTGGTCACGTTAAGGGTGCGTCGGTACGATCTGCTCCGTGGCCTGGAGAGAGTCTCTCGGTCACGACGGTATGGAGAACAGGGGTTGCCGGGTCAGGTGCGCTCTCTCGTGGGGGCGTAGGGGACCGACCCGACAAGCTGCGCAGGGGACTAGCAGCAGGGGAAGAGCACATGGGGGACATGAGTACACCGCATTGGCGGCGAGCGTTGGCGCAGAATGCGGCTCGAGTGCGGGCGGACGTCTCGTTCGCACTCATCGATGCGTTCATCATCGCGATGGCGTACGTTTTCGGGCTCGTTGCCCGATTCGCCGAGGGTCTCGATGCATCCGCCGAGTGGTGGCCCGGTCTGTGGCGTGTCTTGCCGATGGTCGTGCTCATCCATCTCCTCGCCAATGTCATCTTCGGTGCATACGGTCACGTCTGGGAGTACGCCTCGGTGGCGGAGGCGATGCGGGTGGCGTTTGCCGCCGTTGCCGCAGGCACCGTCGTGTTCTCGACTCTCGTCATCGCACGCGACGCCTTCAACGTGGATCAGCCAATCCCGATGGGTGTCGTGCTCACCGGTGCGATGTTTGCGCTCTTGGGGATGGGAGCCGTTCGGTTCCGGTCCCGCATGTTCTCGCTCAAGAAGATGTCGGGTGTCAACGCACCGTCGGTGCGGGCACTCATCGTCGGTGTGGGGCGGCCGGCGGCCGTGCTGGCCCGCCAGGCCCCGGAGCTGAAGCCGGTCACCGATGTCGTGGGGTTCGTGACGCTGGCCGATGGAACCCGTCACGCCCGGCGCTTGGTGGGGCTCCCGGTGTGGTCCGGTCTCGACCTGATCCCGGATCTCGTCGACACCTACGACATCGACCAGGTGATCGTGGCGACCGAGGCCCCGGATTCCACGCTGCGAGCGCTCGTCGACGCCTGCGTGTCGGTGGACGTCGCGCTCCGCATCGTCCCTGATCTCAACGCATTGCTCACCGGTCACGTAGCGGAAGCGATCCGCAACATCGAGGTTGCGGACCTGCTTCCTCGCCCGACCGTCCACACCGACCTGAGCCCGGTTGCAGACATGCTCGAGGGACGCCGCATCATGGTCACGGGGGCGGGTGGCTCGATCGGCTCCGAGATCGTCAAGCAGTGCCTGCAGTTTGCCGGCACCACGGTGTTCGCCCTCGACAACGACGAGACCCACCTCCACGACGCCATGCCCGAGTGGATGGTGACGGGTCGCACACCGACACCCGTGCTCTGCGACGTGCGCGATGCCAGCGGTGTGAGCAATGCCTTCGAACGCTACCGGCCGGAAGTCGTGTTCCACGCCGCCGCGCACAAGCACGTGCCGATCCTGGAGGAGTGCCCCGAGGAAGCAGTCAAGACGAATGTGACGGGGACGGAGAACGTGGTTCGTGCCGCCCGAAAGCTCGGTGTGCGACGGTTCGTGCTCATCTCCACCGACAAGGCAGTCGATCCTTCGAGCGTGATGGGCGCCACGAAGCGCATCGCCGAGATGCTCATCCAATCGGCATGCGACGGCGAGTCGAGCGGGGGCATCTACAGCGCAGTCCGCTTCGGCAACGTGCTGGGCAGTCGGGGCAGCGTTGTTCCGACCTTCATGCGCCAGATCGAGAGTGGTGGACCCGTGACGGTGACCGATCCGAGAATGTCCCGGTACTTCATGACCATCCCCGAGGCGGTGCAACTCGTGCTGCAGGCAGGGGCCATGGCGTCGGGCGGGGAGGTCTTCGTGCTCGACATGGGCGAACCGGTGAAGATCATCGATCTCGCGTCCCGGCTGATTCGTCTGTCCGGGATGGTGCCCGGCCGCGACGTCGACATCGAGATCGTGGGCATGCGTCCGGGGGAGAAGCTGGAGGAGACGCTCTCCGCCGGCCCCCTGGTTCCGAGTGCCCATCCGCAGATCAACAAGGCGTCGCTGGGTGAGCCCGACAAGGTTGCCCTCAACCACTACCTACATTTGCTTCGCGATCTGGCAGACTCAGGTGAGCGACACGCTGTGGCCGAGATCGTTCACAGCGTGGCCCGCTCGGCGCAACCGATCGTTGTTGCCGAGTCGACAGGTTTGAGAGACGTCGCCACCTGGAGCTGAAAACATGGAACTGAGCCGGCTTCGCCGCATGGCCCGCGCCCGCTGGTGGATCATCGTCATTGCTGGTCTCATCGGCGCCGTCGCTGCCTATGCGTTCATCGATGTCGCCAACACGAACATCGAGCCGAGATGGTCTGCGGTCGCCACCGTCGAGTTCAGCACCTCGGACGAGGCCAGCGGCGAGGCGGAACCCGCTTCCGGAGGGCGGGGCGGCAGCGGCGGAGCCGATACGGGTGCGTTGTCGGCCCTCGTCGAGTCCGCCGAGGCTCTCGCCAACGAGGCGAACGCGGCCATCGTCGAGGAGGGCGGTGGCCAGATCGTCGCGCTTCCCAACGCAGGCCGTGTCGAGTTCCAGGCCACGGCAGCGAACGAGGAAGCCGCCTTCGACGTCGTCGACACGATGCGAGAGAACTTCCGGGCGGTCGATCCAACGGCGCTCGATGTCGAGGCGACCATCGCCGCTCTCGTCGAAGAAGCAGCCCAGATCCAGGATCAGCTGGCCGCCTATGAGCCACCCCCACCGCCGGAAGAGCCGGAGATCCCCGCCGACATCCAGGCCAAGATCGACGTCCTCGGAAGCCGTATCGGTGCGGTCACGTCCAACGTCGGTGCGATTCAGACCGAGATCCAAGACGAGCTGGCCGAGGAGGAACCCGACGAAGAGTTCCTCGAGGAGAAGCAAGCCGAGCTGGAGTTCATCGAAGCGCAGCTCGCCGCTCTCAAGGCGGAACAAGCTGCTCTCACGCCGGATCCACCAGAGGAGGAGGAGTTCGAGCTCACCGCCGCCCAAGAGCTCGAGAAGGCGGCGGCGACGGCCCGTCTCCAGGAGATCGGAACGCAGTACCAAGAGCTGCTGGCTCTCGAAGACGGGCCCACCGAGACGTCAGAGTATCCCGACGTCGTCACGACAGACGAGACGCCGGCGGAGACGAGCCCGCTGCTCGCCGGCTTCATCGGGTTGCTCGGTGGCTTCGTGCTCGGGTTCGGCGCCATCATCTTCATCGACCGGGTTCGGGAGGCGGTGTGGACGCCCGGGGACATGGACAAGATGCCGGTGCTCGCCGAGATGCCGCAGAGCGCGACTCGCTTCGGCGGCCGCCGTTACCGCACGGCGCGCCAGGGCGGTGTCCGCACCGTGCGCTCTGCCGTGTTGGGGCTGTTCCACGCACAAGGGCCGTCGACGGTGGGCTTCACGGGTCTGGGTGCGACCGACCAAGCGGTCACCGACCTGGTGTACGACGTTGCCGTCAGCCTGGCCGATGTCGGGCGTTCGGTGTTGCTCATCGACGGCAACATCGGAGCACTCGCCAGCCACCGCGACCTCGTGTCGGGCGGCACCACGCTGGCCGATCTCATCGCCCATGACTCGGATGAGATGGCGCTGTCTGGTCGGGTCGGCGCTGTGCTCGAAGGCACCGTCCAGCCGGTGCCCAACTTGCACGTGCTCCCCGGCGATCCTCGCTCGGTCGATCCGGTCGACACGCTTGCCTCGAAGTCGTTCCGTGAGCTGACTCAGCTCGCGGCCGCACGGTTCGATGTCGTCATGGTGGTTGGCCCTGCGGCGCTGTCGCCGTTCGCCTATGTCATGACCGGGTTGGTGTCGGCCTACGTGGTGGTTGCCACCACCGGGCGTACCCGACAACAGCACATCCGGCAGCTGGCAACGCAGTTCGCCGGCGGCAAGAGCCGGCTCGTCGGGGCCGTTCTCCTCGGCTCCCGGCCGCGTCGCGGCTGGGTGCCGACGACGACAGTCGGGACCGGCGAGGTGGCCGCAA
Source organism: Acidimicrobiia bacterium (assembly GCA_041608535.1). Lineage (GTDB taxonomy): Bacteria > Actinomycetota > Acidimicrobiia > Spongiisociales > UBA5794 > JBFISM01. Next base: position 7,607 of record JBFISM010000025.1, on the reverse strand, counting down.
GCCAGATCCCACTCGAACCAGGGCTTCGCCAGATACCGCTCGATGAGGAGCAGGGCCTGCTCGACCGGCTCGGACAGTCGCTGGCTTCGCTCGCCGGCGACAACCAGGATCAATAGACACCCGTACCGGGTGTCGTGGTGTGAGGGCTGACTGCGATGGCTAGGGCAATCGACAGGGTGCGGCAGAACGCCGCCGATCGAGCGAAGTCGCTGGTGCCCTTGTCACTCCGTCGCAAGGTGGTCAGGGCTCGGCTCCGCTTTCGGATCGCGACCGGCCGCTACCGCACCCTGCCCGACTTCCTCATCATCGGTGCGCAGCGGAGCGGGACGAGCTCGCTGTACAAGTGGCTGAGCCGGCATCCCAACGTCGTGCCGTCCTTGCGCAAGGAGGTGGAGTACTTCTCGATCGAGCATCTGCGCGGCGAGCGTTGGTACCGGGGCCACTTCCCCCTCGCCGTGCGGCGGCGCGTGGCGCAGCTCCGCAACCGCCCCTGGCAGACGTTCGAGGCCACACCGGATTACCTTTTCGATCCTCGGGCACCGCAGCGGGCCGCTTCGCTGCTGCCCAGTGCCAAGTTGATAGTCCTGCTGCGCGAGCCATCGAGTCGTGCCGTGTCGCACTATCACCACAACGTGAGGCTCAACTTGGAGGAGCTCGATCTGGTCGCAGCACTGCAAGCGGAGTCCGCCCGATTGGCGCCGGAATGGCCGCAGCTCGCCAACGATCCCGGCTACCGGGCGACGCCGTTTCGACGGTACTCGTACGTTGCGCGGGGCCGGTACGCCGACCAGCTCGAGCGATGGCTGGCTCACTTCCGCCGCAGTCAGATCCTGATCATGCGCAGCGAGGATTTGTTCGCCGACCCCGAGATGTACTTCGCCGAGATCCTGGACTTCCTCGGTCTCCCGGCGTGGCAGCCGCCGGAGTTCCGTAACTACAGCTACACGAATCCGCTGGCCGGTTCGTACGAGCCGCCGCCCCCTGCGGTCGCGGATTTCCTCACCGAGGCATTCGACGATGCCGGCACCCAGCTCAGCGCATTGCTCGGCGGATCGTTCGCCTGGGACAAGTCGACGGCGTCGTGAAGGAGCTCGTGCGCACCACCGCCAAGCTCGGCTTTGCAGCCGCAGACGTGCTGTTTGGGAGCTTCCCGGGTCCCCGCATCCTCATATACCACCAGATCGGCGCCGGCACCGGCCGCCAGATGGAGGTCACGCGAGAGGCGTTCACAGCCCAGCTCGACTGGCTGGTGGCGAACGGATCGGTCGTGGGTCTGGACGATGCGATCGAGCTACGTGGACGCGCCGGTGACGAGCGCAGCTTCGTGCTCACGTTCGACGACGGCTACGAGGACTTCTTCCGCCACGGCTATCCCGAGCTGGTAAAACGGCACCTTCCCTTCACCCTCTATCTCACCACCCATCCGGTCGAGACCGGCGAGCCGCTCACGCCCGGCGGGCGGGCTGATCCGCTGTCGTGGGGTCAAGTCGAGGAGATGTACCAGAGCGGAGCGATGACGCTGGCGGCCCACACGCACCGCCACCGTGACTTGCGCCATCTCGAGCAGGATGCGGTCGAGGAAGATCTGGCGGCGTGCGACGAGCTCCTGGAGCGCAGGATGGGACTACGACCCCGCCACTTCGCCTACCCGTGGGGCTATTGGTCGCCGTCCGCCCACGAGGTGGTGCGGCGCCGCTACTCGTCGGCAACGCTGGGCAGTGGTCCCGGCATCACGGAGTCGACCGATCCACTCTTGCTCAACCGGATTCCGGTGCAGCTCGGGGACTCGCATTTCATCTTTCGTCGCAAGATGCGCACCGGTCTTCGTCTCGAGGACATGGTGCGTCGCAAGCTCAAGGGGTATTCGGGCCCGTGACCGTCTCTCGACACGACGGCGGTGAGGGTGGGGGGAACACCGCAGCCGAGCCTGCGGAACTCACCGCTTTGATCGCGCACATGCGTGACCGGGCTCCCGAGCTCGACTCCGCCACCTGGCAGCGAATCGGTGAGTGGGGCAGCTTCTTCGCCAACTTCGTCCATACCCGTGCCGACACCGGCCTCGAGCTTGCGATCAAGTTCGGCAAAGGCTGGACGGCAGCAGATGCCGAATACGTGGCGGCAGAGATTGGACGTGTGCGCAAGCTGTTCTCGACCCTTCCGGGCGGCACCGTAGACGTGCCCCCGGTGCTCGGCTACAGCACCGACCCGGCGGCGATCGCGCTGCCCTTCGTCGATGGCGACAATCTCTTCGCCGCCCTCGGCGACCGCCACCACCCGGTCCACTCCGACCGCGAGCAGTTGTTGCGGATCGTCGAGCTGGCCGGAGAGGCGCTCGGGGCGTACCACGCAGCCGAAGAGCCTCCGGGGGACGCCGCCACCCGCGCAGTCGCCCGACAGGACATGGCGGCTGCGGCGCGTCGCGCCGGATATCGCACCTCTCTCGTCGACCGCTTGGAGTCCGCGGTGCCCGTGGTCCGCGGCTACCGGCTGTCCCACAACGATTTCACGATCCGGCAGCAGGCGTCGGCGACAGGTCACGGCTGGGGGCTGGTGATCCTCGATCCTCCGCACGTTCGCAAATTCGACCATCTCCACCGTGACCTCAGCGCCTTCACGCTTGCGTTGCATCGGGCGCTCGTTGGCGAGCGGTACCTACCCTCGGGTCACTTGCAGCGCATCGCACGTGACGAGCTGGAGGCGGCGCTGCTTACCGGTTACCGCATCACCGGCCCTGCCCGTCTCGACACACCGCTCGACACGTGGCTGCTGCGCTTCTACGAGCTCTCGCGTATCGGTTCGCAGCTCTCCGGGAAGCTGCGGGGGAGACGGTGGCGGCAGGCCATTCCCAATCTGCGGTGGTGGCTCGGGGAGCGACGCAGCCTCGGCGTCCCGCCGACGATGTGATGGGCCGCAAAACCCAAGGTCGCAAGGGGTCTTGCGATGCAAAATAGGTCGATCAACCTGTATGGCGGTGAGACCCGCACTGTTAGCCTTGCAGGGTTGAACGCCAAGGGGGAGTGGGCACGTTTCCGTGTCGTCGATCCGCCTGTTGCCCCGTACGACAGCTGACCGATCACGAGAGAGTCCGATGCCCGAATCCACCACAGTCACGATCGTTCTTCACGCCAATGCCGATCTGGCAGACGCTTTGCTCCCAACCGCTCGAGGAGGAGCTCACCTCACGGACGGTCTCGTTGAGCGAATCCAGCGGCGGTTCGGCGTGCAGGCCCGGGTGGTCCACGAGGCCTCGTCGGGATTCGGTGCTTTGCGGGCCGCTCTGGAAGACGGCAGCGCTCCGATGCTCGGCTCGGATGCCGACATCGTCGTGCTCTCGGTCGCAGACGAGGTGATGGCGCTTCCCGAACGAGGTGCCGGGGCGGAGGAAGCAGTTCAGAACGTGCGCGCCGACCTCGTGGCTGCCATTCGGCTGATCAAGGAGAAGATCGGAGCCCACATCCTCGTCGCCAACCATTCCACCGTCGACCCGGACGACGAGACGTTCAACTTCCAGGGTGTGTCACCCGAGCCGCTCTCGCTGCGGATCCAGCGAATGGACTTGATGCTGGTCGGGGTGTCCCACGACGAAGGGATCTCCATCATCGACATCGATCGCAAGGTGGCCGAGATCGGTGCCGGCGGCACCGTCGTCGGTCAGATGCGATACGGCCCCGGCGCCGCCGATGTCATCGCCGACGAGACGGTGCGCATCCTCGAGGACTACGGCTTCTTCGACGACCGGCCGTTGCTCGCCCAGGTCGGGGCGAAGGGAGCGAGCTCGTGATCATGCGCGTCGAGATGCCTGCGGTCGATGCCTCGCTGCGGAGTGGCCGGATGCTGCGCTGGCACAAGGACGAAGGCGAGGAGGTCGCATTCGGTGACCCGATCTGCGACATCGCCGTGGAAGAATTCGCCGTGCTGCGCCGCACGGCTCGTGCCACGCTGCTCACCGGTCGGCGTCGCAAGAAGTTGAAGAGCGATCTCGAAACCCGTGAGGGAAAGGTCTATTTGGAGGTCACCGTGACGTCCTCGGATTCCGGGGTGCTGGTACGCCGGCTCACCCCGGTCGGCGAACCCATCGACATCGGGCAGACGGTGGCATTGGTGGCCACGCCCGATCACACCGACGCCCCCGGGGCCGACGACGATTGGCAGGATGCACCGCCGATGCGCGTCGTCATCAACGTGGTCGGCGGCGACAACGATCTAGCAGCAGAGGGGATGTAGATGCCAATACCGACACCAGTCAAGACGGCGCTGCGCACCTGGCGGTCCGTGTTCGGCGAAGGGACGAAGATCGAGAACTGGGTCAAGATGAAGTACCTGACCTCGATCGAGAACGAGGTCAAGAAAGAGTCCGGTCCGGGGTGGGTTCAGTACTCCGGGCGCCGCTTCGTCGTGGTGAGCGAGTCCGACGAGTTTCCCGAGCCGCGGCGAGGCGTCTTGCTCAAGGGCGGCTGCGATCTTCCCTCGGTGTTCACTGCGGGTCCGCTGTTGCGCGAGGGCATCAAGGGCACGGTGGCGATATCCCGGCACATTGGAGGCACCGGAGGCAACCGCTCCGACCAGATCCTGCAGACGCTGGAGGACCTCGATCCCGTGGCCATCGCCGAGACGCGCAAGATGCTCGACATGAACGAGGACTACTTCAGCCCGACGTTCTTCAACAGGACGTTCCGCATCCCCAAGCTGCCACAAGCCGGCGAATTCCCCAAGACAGTGGTGATTCTCTCCATCGCATCGGACGAGACGCGACAGATGTACCGCCACCGTGAGCACGGGTTCATCGCCGACCCCGGTGGCTGGTGGCTCAACCAGGATCTCGATCGGGTGCTCGAAGATCTCGAGGTGGTCGAGTGGTTCCGCAAGACCTTCAAGCGGATCGGCCGCATGAGCGTGGATGATTTCCGCAAGAACAACTCGCGCCTGGTCCGCGAGATCCGGGAGCGGGTCGGCGCCGACGTGATCTACTACAACACCATGGGGCTCGACCCGGCCAACCCGACACACAACTACCAGCTCGTCAAGACCGCTCACAGTGTGCGCCGGCGGGAGTTCAACATCGCCCTCGCCGAACTGTCCCACGAGCTCGGCTTCTCCATCGTCGACGTCGACCGGATCCTCAAGACCGCCGGTGTCGAAGAGCAGGTGGATTTCGCCCATTTCCCGGTCGACCGCATGGCGCCACTCGGGGCCGAGGCATTCCGCATCATGCGCCGCACCGAACTGATCTGACGGACCGGGCTGTTTTAACCAACGATGTCGATACATCCGTCCCCGGTCTTCCCGCTGTTCATCGGGAGCGGCCGCTCCGGCACGACGCTGCTGCGCAACATCTTCGACAGCCATCCCGAGCTGGCGGTGACGCACGAAGCGCATTTCGTCGCACCCATGGCGCAACGACGGAGCCGGTACGAGGATCAGGGCCGGCTGGATCGCAGCGCCTTCGTCGCCGACCTCTACAAGAACAAGAACTTCGTACGACAAGGGCTGGACCGAGCCGACGTCGAAACGCGCCTGGCCGCCCATCCGGTGCGCGGGTTTGCCGACGCCGTGCGAGCGGTGTTTGCGCTGTACGCCGAACGGGAGGGCAAACGACTCTATGGGGACAAGACCCCCGGGTATGTCAACCACATCGGTTTGATCGCCGGGCTCTTCCCTGAGGTACGGTTCGTACACATCATCCGCGACGGTCGCAACGTGGCGCTCGGCTACCTCGATCGACCGGAGTGGGGGCCCTCTACCGTGGCGGAGGCTGCGCTGTACTGGAGAAGCAGGGTCATGCGAGGCCGGACCGCCGGCGCCCGGCTCGGTGCCCGGCGCTATCACGAGGTGCGCTACGAGGCCCTCGTCGACGATCCGGAAGGGACGACACGTGACGTGTGCCAGTTCCTGGGCTTGGACTTTCACGATGCGATGTTGCGCTTCCACGAGAGAGGTGAGGACTTCATCGCCACGAGCAATACGCCGGAGGCTTTTGGCGGGCTGGCCATGCCCGTCACAAAGGGCATGCGCAACTGGCGCTTGCAGATGAGCGAAGGCGACGTCGAGCTCTTCGAGAGCATCGCAGGGCGGCTGCTCGGGTCTCTCGGATACGAGACCCGGACCGAGGGGGTGGCACCGTCGGTGAAGGTGAAGGCAGCCCTGGCGGGGCTGGGATGGCAGGTCAAGCGGCTCGAGGCCAAGACGCAGCCGCTGGTTGACAAGGTGCGGAGGAACCGATGATTCTGAAGGTGGTCGTTCCGGCCCACGATGCGGCTTTTCGCGCCGGATACGTGGCCCGGTGGTTCAAGCGGGAGGGTGACGCCGTCGGGTTTGGCGACCTTCTCTGTGATATCGCCATCGACGAGTTCATGGCGCTGCAACGAACCAAGCGGGCGACCTTGCTCGGGTCCTCGAAGAAGTTACGTCGGCGACGGGTGACCGATGGTTACGACCTGCGTGAGGGTCGTGGCCTGGTGCACATGCACATCCTCTCGTCCGAAGCCGACACCAAGCTCGGCAAGATCGTCGTCCCCGAGGGTGGCCGGATCGAGATCGGCACCGTCGTCGGGCTGTTGGGTGGAGCCGATGCAGGCGCCGCCGACATCGAAGCGGCGCAGCCGGCGCGAATCGCCGTCGACATGCCCAAGGCCGAGGTCGTTGATCCCTTCGACGACGACGAAGACGACGACATCTGACACCTGAGCGACTACGAGGACGGCTCAGCGCAGGACGAGCGCCAGAAGCTCGTCGGTGACGGCCTTGGGAGCGAAGCGTTCGCTGCGCCGTCTCCCCATGTCGCCCAACCCGGTTCGTAGCGAGGGGTCTTCGATGAGCCGGCGCAGTCGGTCGACTGCGGCCGCAACGTCTCCGCTGGGGAAGATCAGACCGGCTTCGTCGTCCCCCAACAGGGCTTGCAGCGGGTCGATGTCGGATCCCACCACAGGCACGCCGTTCATCATCGCCTCGGCGGCGACTCGACAGAAGGATTCGGCTCGCGAGGGGATGAAAGCGATGTCGATGTCTGCGTAGATCTCGTCGATGTTGGGGGTCTTGCCAACGGGGTCGACCACCGTGGTGTCGAACCCCTCGAGCTGCTTCCAGACCTCCCGATTGCCCGATGTGGGGGTGAGATGGACGAACAGCTTCCACCGGGCGGGCAGGTCCTCGACACCGGCGATGACGGCGGGGAGCAGATCGAAGCCCTTGCGCGGCGAGGCACCGCCGATGTAGCCGATGTGCACCGGCGTCGTGTCGCGGCGTCTCGTCCTCGCCAGGACCTCCTCCGGGTCGATCGGGTTGTAGACGATCTGGGCATCACCACGCCCGCAGAGACCGTTCTCGACGGCGATCGACTCGGCGGTGGGGGAGACGGCTGCCAGCTTGAGATCCGGAAGCAGCCTGCGCAACAGTGGGCCGAGACGTCGCCCCCAGCGTGAACCCACGGGATCATGGATCCAGACCGTGACGGGCTTGCGGGTGACCAGGGCTGCGGGCGTGGAGAGATTGAGCCCAGTGAGGGCGTTCGCCAGGATCGCATCGAGCCGCTTGCGGTTGCGTATCGCCCATGTTGCGATGACCAGGCCCGCCCCCAGCCTGAGCACGCGGTCGAGCGAATGCCCCGGTCT
>JBFISM010000024.1:0-33580 GCA_041608535.1 Acidimicrobiia bacterium | reverse complement strand
CGCCACGATCCCGAGGCAGCAGGCTCGCCGCGCACCACAAGACCACACCGAATCAGAAAGCGACGAGCCCGAACAGGGCTCGTAAGCGGATAGCTGGTGCCGGGAGAAGGATTCGAACCTCCGAAGGCATTGCCGGCAGATTTACAGTCTGCTCCCTTTGGCCGCTCGGGCATCCCGGCAGAGCGCTGGAGAATAGTCGAAGGGGTCAGCTCGGATTCAACCCGTTCAAGAGGAACTTGGTCAGCTCGTCGGACACCTCGTGGAGACGGGCCTTGGGCTCGGCGAGCCGCATCAGCGACTTCGCCGCCGCCATGATGAGGTCCTGGATGAAGAGTCCGGCGAGATCGCCGGGGACGCTGCGGAACTCACCCGCTCGCACTCCTGCGGTGTAGATACGTGCGAACTCGCCGGAGAGCTCGCGATGCGCATCGGCGATCCGTCGCTGCGCCGCAGCCGAGAGCAGCGGGGCGCCCTGATGCAGCTCGAGACCGAGTACGTGGTCGGTGACCGAGAACTCAACGAGCCGCACGGCAAGCTCGCTCAGCTGGTCACGGAACGAGACGTCTCTGGGGACATCGGCCAGCAGAGCCTGCGTCACCTCGGGCAGACGCTGCTCGACGAGCGCACACAGCAGGTCCTCCATGTCTGCGAAGTACTCGTAGAAGGTCGTCCTGCCCATGTGGGCAGAGGCCGACACATCAGCCGGCGACACGGCGCCGAATCCCATGTCGGCAATGAGGTTCTCGGCGACGTCGAGGATGTGGTGCCGCGACCTCGCCTTGCGCTCGGAGTCCATCGTCGTGGATCATATTCGATCGCAGCGTCTAATTCCGGTAGCGCTAACCCACGGCGAGGAGGGTGATGGACAGGGCCGCCAGAGCGAATCCGTAGCGCTGCAACAGGGTGGAGCGCTCCTTGAAGAGCAGGATGGCGAGCACGGCCGTCACCGCATAGGCCATGTTGAGCAGCAGCCCGGCGACGATGAGGTTCTCCTGAGCAGCGAGCACGAACAGTGCCATGCCCCCCGCCGAGAGGATGCCCACGAAGGGCAGCAGCCGCCAGGCTCCGCCCGTGGCGTGCAATCCGACGCCGCGGAAGCGAGCGATGGGAATGAGGATCACCGCACTCGAGACGCGGGCCGGGATGAGTGGCCACAGCCCGGCTTCGGAGCGGGTGAGCCCGAGCAGAGTCACCATCACCCCCAGAGCGAGACCGGCGACAACTCCGTACATGACAGCACGCGTCGGTTCGATGGCGGTCTCGTGGGTCGGCGCCACGGCAAGGAGTCCGATGGCGGCCACGCCGAGTGCGATTCCACCAAGACCCAGCGGCCCGGGCACCGCTTCCACGATGAGCCCCACTGATACCGGCACGACGGCTCCGAGCACTGCGGCGATGGGCGCCACGATCCCGACGGTCGTGGTGGCGTACCCTCCGTAGAGCGCCAGCAGACCAACGCCACCGAGCACCCCGGCCACAGCGCCAACGGCGAGATCCGTCAGTGAGGGAGTGCCCCCGAAGGCTGCGGCCACCGGGACGAGCAAGACCCCGCCGAGGGCGAAGTTGGCAAGAACAGCCGCCAGCACGCCACCCCTCCGGCCCGCCAGCGTTCCCAGCATGTCCGAGGTGCCGATGGCGATCGAGGATGCCAAGGCGAGAAGAACAGCCATGAGGCTGCGAGCCTACGTGCTCCTTCGCTGCATCCCTGTGCGCCAGGAGCCGAGCCCGGTCCTAGCGAATCCCCAGCTGCATCTTCTCGAGTCGCTCGATGCGCTCGGGAATCGGCGGGTGGGTCGAGAACAGCTTGGCAAACCCTCCACCGCGACCACTGCGGCGCCCGAACGCCTTCAGCGGATCGGCGATGTACAGCTGGGCAACTGCTTGGTTCACCGGCATGGGTACTCGGCTGGTCCCCATCTCCAGCTTGCGCAGAGCACTGGCCAGCGCCAGCGGGGACCCGGTCATCTCGGCGCCGCTGCGATCGGCCTGATACTCACGGGAGCGGGAGATGGCCATCTGGATGATCATGGCAGCCAGCGGGGCCACGATGATGGCGATGATGCCGGCGATGGCGCCGAGCGGCCCGCTATCACGCCGGTCGCCCCCGAGTCCGCCCCAGAACGCCATCCTGGTGAGGAACGACAGAGCTGCGGCGATGGTGGCGGCGACGGTGCCGATGAGGATGTCCCGGTTGCGCACGTGGGACAGCTCATGAGCGAGCACGCCTTCGAGCTCCTGCCGAGTCAGGACCTCCAGAATGCCCGACGTGACCGCAACGGCTGCGTGGCGCGGGCTGCGTCCAGTTGCGAAAGCGTTCGGCTGGGGAGAGTTGATGACATACAGCCGCGGCATCGGCATGTTCTCTCGCTGGGCCAGCGAAGCCACGATCTGCTCCACCTCGGGGAGCTGCCCCGGTTGCAGCTCCTTGGCCCGGGAGGCGGCGAGCGCCAGCCGGTCGGAGAAGAAGTACATGGCGAAGTTGAAGAGGACGGCGAACCCGAGAGCGACGAGGGCACCGTTCTGGCCGCCGAGTGCGGCTCCGACCGCGATGAAAAGACCACCCAGGAGGGCGAGCAGTGCAACGGTCTTGAGGTTGTTGGTCATGATGAAATGATATTCCTCGCTGGGCGGTATCTACCCGCTCGGCTGCGGTGAAAACGCCCGTCAATAGTCGAGAGAACCGGTTTCCTCGGCATCTTCTTCCTTCGGTTCGAGGAAGGTCGGTGTCGGCGTGTCGATCGGCAGATCGTTGGTGCACAAGAACGGCTCTTGGGTGCCCTTGCCGTGATACGGGTACTGCACCCCGTCCACTTCGAGGATGATCTTGTACCCGTCGACCAGGGCCTGGGTGTACATCATGCCGGATTGAGGGCACCCCAGCGAACCGTCCCGCCACGTCACGTCCTCTTGGGAGACGACGACGATGTCAGCGGGATCGACCCCAATCAGCTCGGCGAGATCGGCGATGGCGAAGGCGACGTTGCCGGTGGGCGGTGTCGTGTCTCCGCTCCCGGGCGGCTCGCTGCTCGGTGGCGTGCTGTCGGTCACTGGTTCTCCTGGATCGGACGGCGCCGTCGTGTCCGGCGCCGGTGTGGTGACCGGTGGGTCGGTGATGGTCGGGTCGGCCCCGTCACCCGTGGAATCGGCGCCGCACGCTGCGATGAACAACGTCATCGCCAGCAGTGCGGCCGCGGTGCGACGGAGCACGTCCCAGCGTCTCACCAGAGGTGCGCTCATATGATTGAGACGCCCCACCGGCTGGTCATGGTTCCCGCATGGTCACTCGGTGACCTCCACCGGCTCCGGGCGGGCCTTCCGGTTCACCTCCTTGTTGAGCGCCGACAGGATGTTGACCCCGGTCGCCGCCTCGATCTGTTCGGTGATGGAGATCACGGCCGCCGGCATCTGCGACGCCACGCTGGGCAGACCCTTGCCGGAACCACCTTGACCGTTGTCGATCACAGTGATCCTCTCCACATCGATCCCACTCACCGTGTCGGTGATGTGCTGCACCAGCTCGGGAAGCATGTGCAGGACGAAGATGTCGCGGGCATCCTCCCCGGCCGCCTCGAAGTGGCCGGCGAGCTGTTCGAGGACCCGCACCTGGGCGGCGCCGTCCTCGACGATCTTGGCAGCGACACCCTTCGCCTTCAGCTCCAGCGCCTCCTTCTCGGCCCGCGCCGGGGCGATGACGTCGGCTTCGAGACGCCGATCTTGGAGCTGGATCCGCTGCAGCTCGAGATCCTGCTCGGCGATTACCTTCGCCTTGGCGCCGGATACGAGAGCTCGCTCCTCTTCGGCCAGCGCGGCTGCTTCGAGCTCTGCCTGACGCACCCGGAGCTTGTTCTGCTCCTCGGCGATGGCAAGGTCCGATTCGACTCGGGCCAGCTCGGCCCGCCTGCGGCCGTCGGCCTCGGCTTCGGCAGCTTCGGCCTCTTGCATCGCCTCGGACTCGCGAGCCTCCTTGAGCACCTGGGCGGTGCGGCGGCGGCCCACTGCCTCCAGATAGCCCACCTGATCGGTGACGTTCTGGATCTTCAGCACGTCGAGCTCCAGCCCCAGCGTGCGAATGTCGTCGTCGGCCTCCTCGATGAGCGTTTGGGCGAACTTGAGACGATCCTCGTTGACCTCCTCCGGCGTCAGCGTCGATAGGACGCCACGTAGGTTGGCCTCGAGGTTCTCCTTCGCGATCTGCTGGATGTACGCAGGATCGCGACCCAAGAACCGCTCCACTGAGTTCTCCAGAATGCCCTCACGGCTCGATACCTTGATGTTGGCCACACCTTGGACGTCGAGCGGGATGGCGCCCTTCGAATACGCATTGCTCACGGAGACGTCGATGGGGATCGTGTTGAGATCCATGTAGTCGACCTTCTCCAGCACCGGGATTCGGATGGTGCGGCCACCCTTGATCACCCGGTAGCCCACGGTGCGCCCGTCGTCGACCGGCCGGCTCCGACCCGAGATCACTGCCACCTGGTTGGGCGGGCAGATCACGATCAGGCTCTTGATGGCGGAGAACGCCACCGCAACGATCACGACCAAGAAGATCGCAATGAGTGCAAGAAACTCCATCTACTTTCCTTCCTCGAATGCGGGAAGCGGAGCGACGTACGCCGTTCCTTCCCGTACCTCTACGACCACGACCTCTGCGCCCCGATCGATCTCGGGTGCGTCTTGTTTGTACGGCAGGGCCACCATGTAGGTGGGCTGGCCACCCAGACTCACTTCCACCCGTCCCTTGCGACCGGCGGCGATGGGAAGCACCACCCTGGCTCGAGATCCACCCAGCTCCCGGCTGGTGATGTGCGACGACACTTCGGAGCGCTTCACGTAATCCACCAGCCTGGCGTTCACCGTGCCGGCGAAAAGGCCGAGCGGTAGCGCCGTAGCCAATGGCAGCGGCTCGGAGTAACCCAACAGGGTGAGCACGATCCCGACGATCCCGAAGAACGCCAGGAAGAACACGAGCGTACGGAAGCTGAGCAGCGAAGCGACGAAGTCGCCGATGCCGCCGGCTGCCTGGCTCAACGAGCCGTCCGTGTCGGTGTCGAAATCACCCTCTCCCAGATCCAGATCGGCGTCGGTGTCGAATTCGATTTCAGCATCGGTGTCGAAGTCGAGACCGCCCAACAGCATCGGGATGATGAATCCGCCACCGAAGATGGCTGCCGCCACGTACACCCAGATCATCGCGCACCCCCACAACGCGCACGAGCATGGGTTTTAGTGCTGACCCCCCAATACATCATCGACTCCGTTCCTCACGGTGCGCCAGTCACGCACCCATTCGCCCAGTGTTTCTCGCCCGCTGGGCGTTATGCGGTAGTACTTGCGAGCCGGTCCTGCGTCTGAATCGACGAGGTAGCTCTCGATCAGTCCCCGTCGCCCCAGCCGCTTCAGCACCGGGTAGATCGAGGTTTCGCTTGCGATCTCGAGATTCTGTTCCTCGAGCTTGCGCACCATCTCGTACCCGTAGCTCGGGTTCCTGTCGATCACGGCCAGCAGACACATGTCGATGAGCCCCTTGAGCAGCTGGGTATGGTGACTGACATCGTCAAGTACCATGTATAAAACACTACTACTTCACACGCAATAGTCAAGAGATGATTTTCGCGCTCTCGGGGCAGAGGCGGGCTACTTCGTGGCGATGAGAACCCGGAAGTCGCCGAGACCACGGGGGTGTAGAAGCGTCTCGGCATCCTTCAGCTCGCTGCGGACCACCAGCCGCGCCATGTCGTCTCCAGAGCGGGCCAATTCCAGCTCGCGACCCCGCAGCTCGCCGATGACGGTGCGCAATCCGAGCCTTTCCAAGAAGTCGTCTTGGCGAACCACATCCACCTCTGCGCCCGCCGCAGCGGCGACGTCGGCCAGGGCCGTGAAGTTCACATCGACGGTGATGTCGGTGGCACCCGGCTCGAGAAGCGGATCCGGCCCCAGATGGTGCGCCCGATAGGTGCGCAACGTTCCCGCAGAACGACGCGGCTCCAGCTCTTCTGTGGTCCCGCCGTAATCGATCACGACGAGAGCGCCATGCTCCAGCTTTGCCAGCACCTCTCTCGTCCAGGTCGCGGCTTGCAGCTGCACTTCGACCAGCCCACCGTCGATGACCGGTCCCGCGTACATGTCGACCCATTCGGCGACCGCGGGGCGCATCGGGGTGGGTACCAGTTCCAAGGACTCCCCGTCGTATTCCACCCACTGCTCGTAGAAGCTGCCGCCCTCGCAGCGCACCAGAGCCACCGGGAGGTTGTCGAGCAACTCGTTGGCGAGAATCGTTCCCGCGATGGCGTTGGGGAGATCGTGCATGCTCTCCACGACTTGGACATGATCGCCAAGCTCCCGTAATGCGATTTGCGCTGCCGGAGCGACCTCGACCGCCCACAGTGGCCGCTCCCCCAGCTCGTCCATGAGGCTTGCGAGAAGCGAGCCGGAGCCGGCGCCCACCTCGACGATGTCACCCGGACGCCCCAAACGCTCGTCGACCTGAGCGACGTACCTGCCCAGCATCCGCCCAAACCACGGGGACACCTCCGGACTGGTCAGGAAGTCGCCGCTCTTCGTGGACCGCAACGGCCCGGTGGCAAAGAACCCTCCATCCGGGTCGTACAGACACAGCCGCTGAAACTCCTCGAACGCCATCGGCCCCTCAGCCGTGATCCGCTCCACGATGCGTGGTTTGAGGTGAGTCACGCGACTCCAGGGTCCGTCAAGCTCGAGCCAAGCCTGCTTGGCTCGAAGCCATCAGAAGCCGCTGGCAAACGTACTGGAGACTTCGCTGAGGAGGCCGACGGGTTCAGGGTAGAAACCGAGCACCAGCACCAGGACCGCGGTGAGGGCCAGAGCGAGCTTGAGCGAGGGGGCGATTCGGCGATCGGTGTCGCGGAGCTCCGCTGCGGGGATGGCGGCGGGAACCGGATCGAACCACGCCGATTTGATGACCTTGGCGTAGTAATAGAACGCCACCACCGAATTGATCACAGCGATCACGGCGAGCACCGTCGCCCAGCCGCTGTCGACACCCAGCACCGACGCGAACATGGCCAGCTTGGCGAACCAACCGGCAATCGGAGGGATGCCGGCAAGCGAAGCGAAGAACAGGGCAAGCAACCCGGCCAGGACCGGGGCATAGGTGCTCGTTCCGGCCCAGTCGGCGATGGCGGTGCTCTTGATGCGGTTGGCGCCGGCGATCACCACGGCGAACGCCCCCAAGTTCATCACCGCATAGATGACCAGATAGGCCACCGTGGCGAAGAACATCTGCTCCAGATCCGCGCCGGTGAGATCGGCAGCCACCGCCGCCCCAAAGGGCACCAGGATGAAGCCGCCCTGGGCGATCGAGGAGTACCCGAGGAGCCGGACGATGTCGTCCTGACGGACCGCGATGAGGTTGCCCACTGTCATCGACAGGGCTGCCAGGATCCACAGCATCGGGCCCCACAGGTCTCGCAGCTCGGCGAAGGCGAGATAGCACAGCGACAACAGCCCGACGAACCCGGCCGTCTTCGACACGACCGACAGATAAGCGGTCACCGGGATCGGGGCCCCTTCATACGTGTCCGGGGTCCAGAAGTGGAACGGCACCGCCGACACCTTGAAGGCGAAGCCGAGCAGCGTGAGGATCACCCCGATCGACAACAGCGTGCCCGGCTCGGTGCTCGCCGCGGTGACCGCCCGGATCCCGGAGAACGTGAGATCACCGGTGACCCCGTAGACGAGCGACATCCCGAACAACAAGATGGCCGCCGAGAGCACACCGATGACGAAGTACTTCAGCGCAGCTTCATTCGACTTCGGATCGCCCTTGCGCCAGCCGGCCATCAGGAAGGTCGGCCCGGTCACCAGCTCGAGCCCGACGAACAGCGTCAACAGGTCGCGAGACGACGCCATCACCACGGCGCCGAACGCCGAAGCGAGCATGAGGAAATAGAACTCACCCTGCCAGTAACGGTCATCCTCGATGTAGCCGACCGAGAGCAACAGGGCCACGAATGTGGCTGCCAAGAACAGTCCCTTGAGGACGAGAGCGAAATCGTCGATGACGTAGCTGTTGCCCAACATGACGCGGTCGCCGGTCTCAGTGCAGAACGCCAGGGATTCGCACAACCCGAGTGTGAGCAGCGGGACCACGGTTGCCGCGAGGCCGAGCAGCCCCACCACTGCCGTGAAGTACTTGGGCACCGGCAGCAGATCGACTATCAGCACGGCGAGCACCGTGAGACCGAGGATGATCTCGGGAGCGATGGCGTGGTAGTCGATCACCGCCGGCTAACCCCCGAATGCTGCGTTGACGAGAGCGACGACGGCGTCGTTGGTGGACCCGAACACGAGACGCGGGAACACGCCGATGGCGATGATGGCGAGGATCATGGGTGCCCACGCCGCCATCTCGTACCCGTCGACGTCGTGGAAGTGATGGCCCTCCCACTCGGCCTTGGGCTCGCCGAAGTTGACCCGTTGCAGCATCCACAGCAGGTAGCCGGCGGCAAGCACCGTCCCCACCGCACCGAGCACCATCAGCGTGCGGAACAGCCCGGTGCTCAGACCTTCGAGCGGGTTGAACGATGCGAGCAGCGCCATGAACTCACCCCAGAACCCGGCGAGACCGGGCAATCCGAGCGAAGCCATGGCGGTGAAGCCGAGGATGGCCCCCATGATCGGCATGAGCTGCTGGTTGCCGCCCAACCGAGCCATCTCCCTCGTGTGGTAGCGGTGCGACATCGACCCGGCGAGGAAGAACAGCAGCCCGGTGATCACTCCGTGCGCCACCATCCCGATGATGGCGGCGTTGATCCCGATGTCGGTGAGCGTGGCGATGCCCAGCATGACGAATCCCATGTGGCCGACAGAGGAGAAGGCGATGAGCCGTTTCATGTCCGTCTGGGCGAGACACGCCAGCGAGGCATAGATGATCCCGATGACGGCGAGGATGCCGATCGTCGGCGCCCAGCGCTGCGCCGCCTCCGGGAGGATGGGGAGGGAGATCCGTACGAAGGCGTAGGTGCCCAGCTTCAGCAGGATCGCCGCCAGCAGCACAGAGCCGACGGTCGGCGCCGCGGTGTGGGCGTCGGGGAGCCAGGTGTGGAACGGGAACATCGGCACTTTCACGGCAAAGCCGAGGAAGAGCGCGGCAAACACCCACATCCCGAAAGACCCGGCGAACACCCCGGCCCGACCCAGCTCGCTGAGCGCCAGCATGTCGAACGTGCGAATCCCGCCGGCGTCACCCGAACGGAAGTAGAGCCCGAGGAAACCGAGCAACATGAACGCCGAGCCGAACAGGGTGAACAGGAAGAACTTGATCGCCGCATAGAGCCGCATCTCCGTGACCCGTTTGAACACCGGAATCTCGGTCTCGGCCCGATCACCCCAGATCCCGATCATGAAGTACATCGGGAGCAGCACGACCTCGAAGAAGACGAAGAACAAGATCAGGTCCAGGGCGACGAACGTGCCGTTCATCCCGGTCGCAAGCACCAACATGAGGATGATGAAGGCCTTGGGATTGTGCGGCTCGGGCCAGTGCTCCCACGAGTAGATCACTGACAGCAGCGTCACAAACGTCGACAGCACGAGCAGTGGCAGGCTGATGCCGTCGAGCCCGATGTGGTACCGGGAGTTGATGGCGCCGATCCAATCGAGGTCGGTGCCGAACTGGAACGCGCTCGCGTCCCCGTAATCGAACTGGATCGCCAGGACGACGGAGAGCACGAAGGCTGCCGCGGTGAACACGAGCGCCGTCATCTTCTGGGCCGACTCGTTTGCCTTGGGCACGGCCATGACCACTCCCGCCCCGATGAGCGGGAGGATCACGACGAGGCTCAATGCCAGCCCATTGTCGAACATGTCTCGGTTCCTCCTGTCAGATGATGCCTGCGATGACGATCCCGGCGACGAGAAGCACCGTTCCCGCCACGATCATCGTTGCGTATTGCTGCACTCGACCGGTTTGTACCTTGCGCAGCAGCTCCCCCCACCCACCGGTGAAGGCGCCCGAGGCGTTGATGGCGCCGTCGACGGCGTTCTGGTCGAAGGCATAGACGAGCTTGCCGAGCCCACGGGCGAGGAATCCGGCGCCGTTGACGACGAAATCGATCACGTGGCCGTTGAACCAGTTGACTCCGGCCGCCACCGGGCCCCGGATCGGACGGATGATGCCGTCGAAGTACAGATCGTCGATGTAATACTTGTTCTCCAGCAACGGGTAGAGACCACGAACGTGGAACCGGTCTCGCTCCGCTTGGGTTGCTTTGTCGGGATACCAGATGCGGTAGCCGAAGAAGATGCCGAGCAGCGCGGCGGCGAGACCCAGCACCACCACGACGACATCGAAGCTCTCGGCGTGGTGATCGAGAACCGGCACTGCCCGGCCGCCAACCAGCTCGGTGAAGAACTCGGTGACACCTGGGACGTTGAGGAAGCCGGCGAACGCTGAGCCGACGGCGAGCCCCACCAGCGGAATCCACATGACGGCGGGCGACTCGTGAGGATGGCCGTGCCCCTTGTACTCGCCGAAGAACGTGAGGAACACCGCCCGCGCCATGTAGAAGGCGGTCACGAATGCTGCGGCAATGCCCAGCACCAGGACGATGTTGGCGAGCCCGGCGCCACCCTGCGCCGCACTGAATCCGGATTCGGCGCTCCCGGCGTAGCGGAACGAAGCGAGGATCTCGTCTTTGGAGAAGAAGCCGGCCAGAGGAGCGATCCCGGCGAGCGCCAGCGCACCGATGACGAACGTGCGGAACGTCCAGGGCATGTACTTCCGCAACCCACCCATGTCGGACATGTTGTTCGAGTGCACCGCATGGATCACCGAGCCGGCGCCGAGGAAGAGCAGCGCCTTGAAGAAGGCGTGGGTGAAGAGGTGGAACAGAGCGGCCGTGTACGCCCCCGCCCCGAGCGCCGCCATCATGTAGCCGAGCTGGGACAGCGTCGAGTATGCCAGCACCCTCTTGATGTCGTCCTGGACCAGTGCGATGAGCCCGGTGAGGAACAGCGTGAGCGCCCCGATGATGATGATCACCGAGCGCACTTCATCGGCGAACCCTTCGGTGAGGTACAGCGGGAAGAGACGGGCCACCAGATAGATCCCTGCCGTGACCATGGTGGCGGCGTGCATGAGGGCCGACACGGGAGTGGGACCGGCCATGGCGTCGGGGAGCCACACATGAAGGGGGAACTGCCCGCTCTTGCCCATCGCCCCGATGAACACGGCGAGCCCGGCCCAGAAGGCGAACTGAGCCAGCGCGGGCACTCCCTCCTCGACGGCGTGGAGGATGTCCGAGAAACGGAACGACCCGACGGACAGGGCCAGGATGATGGCGCCGATGAAGAGACCCACGTCGGCCACTTTGTTCGTGAGGAACGCCTTGATCGCCGCAGAGCTGTTGGCGTGATCCTCCCAGTAGTGACCGATGAGCAACCATGACGCCACGCCGACCAGCTCCCAACCCACGATGAGCTGGATGAGGTTGGGTGCGGAGACCAGGACCAGCATGCCACCGGCGAACAGCGTGAACGAGGCGAAGAACCACGTGTAGCGAATGTCGCCTTCCATATAGCCCTTGGCGTAGAGGAAGACGAAGAAGCCGACGACACCGACGACGAAGTACATCATGATGCTGAGCCCGTCGACCACCCAGCCCCACTCGATGGGGAAGCTCCCGATTCGCGCGATTTCGATCGCACCTTCGTAGGCGATCGGGCGGGCGAGGTGGGCGATGAGCAGGAAGGTGCCGTACACCGCTTCGAAGCCCATCACCGCCGTGGCGATGTCCCACCCTCTGTACGGGAAGTGCTTGCCGAACAATGCGATGACGAAAGCGGCCACCATCGGGACGAGCGGGATGAGCCACGCGGCCGCAGCGAGCCCACCACCGTCGCCGAGCTCGGCATGCCCGCCTTCCTCCGTTGCCGCGGCCAGCAGCAGGGGCACTTCCGTCGACAGTGCGGCAAGCAGGCTCATAGCCGCATCAGATCCAGCTCATCGACGTTGGCGGACTGGCGGTTGCGAAACACGAGCAGGATGATCGCCAGACCGATCCCGACCTCGGCTGCCGCCACGGCGATGCTGAAGAGGGCGAAGACCTGGCCACCGGCGAGGTCGTCACCGAGGAACCGGTCCAACGCGACGAAGTTGATGTTCACGGCGGCCACCATCAGCTCAACCGACAGCAGGATGAGCACTGCGTTACGGCGCACGAGGAGGCCGTAGACACCCAGCGAGAAGAGGGCGGCGCCGAGCAGGAGGAAGCCGTTGATAAGCATCAGAGCCTGGTCCCTGCCGGTTCGTCCGGACTGGGATCACGCCGTGCGATGACGATGCCTCCGATCAGAGCCGCCAGCAGCACGACCGAGACCACTTCGAAAGGAACCACATAGCGTTGGAAGAGCAGCAGCCCCAGCGCATCCGTACGGGTGGCATCGGCCGCTTCTGGAATCACCTCGTCACCGAACTCAGCGAGCATGGCCGAGCCGAGCAAGACGAAGAGACCGCCCGATGCCACCGCCGCCGAGATCCTCGCGCTCCGGGGATGGCTGAGATCGACCTCGAGCCCGATCGGCGCCCTGGTGATCATGATTCCGAAGAGAAACAGAACGATGACGGCGCCGATCGAGATGAGCACGACAGTCCACGCCACGAACTCCGCCCCGAGCAGCACGAACAGCGCTGCCGAACCGGCGAGCGCACCCACGAGAGCCAGGACGGCGTGGACCACGTTGTTCGTAGTCACCACCTTGTATCCGGCGAAGAGCATCGGGAGTGCGATGAGCAGGAACACCCAGTTCTCGGTCGTGGTGAAGAAGTCGCCGACCGTCATCTACGTCTCCAGCGGGGGCGGCTCGGGGACCGTCTTCAGCCAGTCGGTGAGCCGGTTCTGGTCGTGCAGCATCTCGCTGATGTCGTACTCGGAGTACTCGTAGTCGGGGCTCCAGAAGAGCGCATCGAACGGGCACACCTCCACGCAGATCCCGCAGTACATGCACAGCGCATAGTCGATGTCGAACCGATCGAGTGTGGCCCGCGTGCGCACCCGGCCCCCCTCCTTGGCGGGGGGAACCTCCTCCTTGTGTCCCTCGATGTAGATGCACCAGTCCGGACATTCCCGGGCGCACAGCATGCACACGGTGCACGCTTCGGGATCGAGTGCGATCACGCCCCTGGCGCGAGGGACCGGAACCTCCTTGACCAGGGGGTAGTTGACCGTGACCGGCTTGGTGAAGAGTGTCTTCAGGGTGAGGGCCAACCCCCGCATCAAGCCTTTGACGGGTATGGAGATGTTGGGTCGGCGGTTCGTCATCGTCATCGCTTCACACCAACACTTTCACGGTTGCGGTCACGACGATGTTGACCAGGGCAGCCGGGATGAGCCACTTCCAGGCGAGGCTCTGCAGCTGGTCCTCGCGCAGCCGGGGGAAGGTCCACCGGAACCAGATGAACACAAAGGCGAGCAGCCCCACCTTCGTGAGCAGCACGACCGGGCCGAGGAAGTTGAGGGCGTCTTCGGAGACGAACGGAAGCCAGTAGCCACCGAGGAACAGGGTGGCCGCGACCGCCGACATCGCGACCATCCCGGCATACTCGCCGAGAAAGAACATGGTGAACCGGAGACCCGAGTACTCGGTGAGGTAGCCCATCGTCAGCTCCGATTCCGCAATGGGCATGTCAAAAGGGATCCGGCTCAGCTCGGCGAGGCTGGCGGTGACGAAGATCGCAAACCCGGCACCTTGCAGGATCAGGTACGGCGGGATGATGTTGATCCACTCGGGGGCGACGTCGAACCAGCGCCACTCCGCTTGCGCCTCGACTATGCCATTGAGCGAAAGGGTCCCGGCCATGATGGCGACCCCCACGACGGCGAGCACCAGCGGCAGCTCGTAGGCAATGAGCTGTGCCGCGGCGCGCAGGCCTCCGATGAGCGAGTACTTGTTGCCCGAGGACCAGCCGGCCATGAGCACCCCGAGTGTCGACAGCGACGACACCGCGAGCAGGTAGAACACACCGAGATCGAGGTTCTCCGCCACGAGATCGGGCCCGAACGGGATGATGACGAAGGTGGCCAGCGTCCCCATCATGACCACATACGGCGCCAGCTTGTAGACCGTGGCGTCGGCCTGCGCCGGTACGAGATCCTCTTTCTGCATGAACTTGAGCCCGTCGGCGAGCGGCTGCGCCCAGCCAAAACGGCCCCCGGCGAAGTACGGACCGATGCGGCTCTGCATGTGAGCCGAGATCTTCAGCTCGCCGAAGATGATCACGAGAGCACCCGGCAGCATCACGCCCAGAATGAGTGCAACCTTGAGCAGCAGCGCCAGCCAGAAGTTGAGTTCCACGATGTACCCGCCCCCTACCTGTCCACGTCGCCCAGGACGAAATCGAGGCTGCCCATGATTGCGACGAGATCGGGGATGAGCTGTCCCTCCAGGATCCACGGCAGGATCGAGAGATTGGAGAACGAGGCCGAGCGGATCTTCACCCGGTACGGGATGCGTCCTCCCTGCGAGATGACGTGATAGCCCATCTCGCCTTTCGGGTTCTCGGCGCGAACGTAGGTCTCACCGACGGGAACCTTGAGGATGCGAGGAACCTTCGCCTGGAGCGGGCCCGCGGGAATGCCATCGACGGCCTGCTGGATGATCCGGGCGCTCTGGCGGATCTCCTCGTTACGAACCACATAGCGGTCGTAGCAGTCGCCGTTGGAGCCAAGCGGGATTTCGAAGTCGAAGTTGGCGTACGGGAGGATGTGCTCGTGTTTGCGGAGGTCGAAATTGACCCCGGAGGCGCGCAGGTTCGGTCCCGACAGGCCGTACTCGAGCGCTCTGTCGGCCGGGATGACACCGACTCCGACCGTGCGGGCCTGGATCAACTCGTTCCCGGTCACGAGCTGGTCGAGATCGTCTGTGATCGCCATGATCTTCTCCATGGCATCACGGGTGCCCTGGAGAAAACCTGCCGGGAGATCCTGACTCTGCTTCTTCGTGCTCGATCCGCCACCGTATACAGGCTTGACCCCGCCCACCCGGTTGAAATTGGGATGGAAGCGGCCCCCGGTGACGCTCTCGATGAGCTCGAGCACCCGTTCCCGCTCGCGCAGCGCATGCATGAGGGGTGTGGCGGCGCCCAGCTCGAGCGGGTACGACGACATGAAGACGAGATGCGACGCGATCCTGGCCATCTCGGTGAGAATGAGACGGATGTACTGCGCCCGGTCCGGGGGCTCGATACCCGTGAGCCGTTCCACGGCAACCACGAAGGGAATCTCGTTGGCAAAGCCGGAGACCCAGTCGATTCGGTTGACCAGTGCGATCGTCTGGGCGTAGGTGCGCACCTCTGCCAGCTTCTCGTAGCCACGGTGCATGTAGCCGATGACCGGCTCGACCTCCTCCACCCGCTCGCCATCGACTCTGGCGACGAGCCGGAGCACCCCGTGGGTCGACGGGTGCTGTGGCCCGATGTTGAGGGTCATGTCGGGTGTCTCCAGCTCGACAGAGACAGCTGCCTCGGACAGATGCATCGCCGTTCGCGGGTCGATCCTGGCCTCGTCGAGCTGGGTCATACGCCGGCCTCGGGGTTCGTCGTCGACGGGGCGCCGGCAGCTTCGTCGCCACCCTCCTCATCCGGCATACCCTCGACGTCGACGGTGCCCGGCCACGGCTTGACCTCACGGCTGAGCAACGGGTACGACTTGCGCAGCGGGTGCCCGACAAAACCGTCGGGCAGGTACAGCGGTGTCAGGTTGGGGTTGCCGCGGAAGTCGATGCCGAACATCTCGGCGGCCTCCCGCTCGTGCCACTCCGCGCCGGCGATGAAGGGCACGAGCGAATCGATCCAGGCGTCGTCCTTGGAGAGCGTGGTACTGACGATGGCGGCCGAAGCATCGGTCACCGAGGAGACGCGGCACATCACCTCGTAGCGCTCCTCCAGCTCCTCGGCGTTCTCCGCCGGCTCGCCGACTGCGACCTCCTGCGCCCAATCCACCGCAGACAGCCAGGAGAAGAACGGCAACTCGCTGCGCAGCGTGGTGATGGCGCCCACCCAGCCGTCCCGGTCGACGGTGATCTTCACGGTCCCGAGATCGGCAGTGAAGTGCTCGGATCCGACGCGCGCGGCGAGCCGCTCGGCCGTGGCCAGCAGCTCATCGCCTGCGGTGTCCTCCGGCGTCGCTGCGGTGCCTTCCTCGGCGGTGCTCGTTTCAGACGGGCTGTCGGTCACGCTGGGTCCACTTCTCGCGTACGTCTTCATTCATGATCTGCTCTTGAAGCAGCACGATGCCCTCCATCAGCGCCTCGGGGCGGGGTGGGCACCCGGGAACGTAGACGTCGACGGGTATGACCTGATCGACGCCCTTGGTCACCGAGTACGAATCCCAGTAGGGACCGCCGCAGTTCGAGCACGAACCCATGGAGATCACGTATTTCGGCTCGGGCATCTGGTCGTAGAGCCTGCGGACCGCAGGAGCCATCTTGTCGGTGACGGTGCCGGCCACCACCATCAGGTCGGCCTGCCGGGGGGATGCCGGCAGTGGGATGATCCCGAAACGCATGAAGTCGTAGCGAGGAGCCGAAGCCGCCATCATCTCGATGGCGCAGCACGCAAGCCCAAACTGGAAGAACCACAGCGAATACTTGCGAGACCAGTTGAGAAGCCACGACACAGGCTTGGGAACCCCGAACTTCTCGATCACTCCCACCGCAGCACCCCTTTGCGGATGGCGTAGACCAAACCGACGACGAGGATGGCGATGAAGATCACCATCTCGACGAGCACGAAACCACCCATGCCCACCGCAGGTGCCGAGAAGTCCTCCAGCTTGATCGCCCACGGGAAGATGAAGACGGCTTCGATGTCGAAGATGAGGAACAGCAAGGCGAAGATGTAGTACCGGATCTGGGTCTGCGACCAGCCCCCACCGACCGGATCGATGCCGCATTCGTACGATTCGGACTTCACCCGGGAGGGTTTGTCGGGCCGGAGCAGGGAGGAAGCGAAGATCCCGCCGCCAACGAGGAGCGCCCCAACCGCCAGAAAAACGGCGACCGTGATGTAGTCCCCCAGATACGAATCCATCACGTAGTGACCTCTCTCATTGGGTGCAGCCCTCGCCCGGGGCGAGTATAGGAAGGCGGGTATGGCCCTCAAAGTTCACTACCGTCGCTGCTCATGACGGCTGCGGCGGCCCCCGATTATGACGGTGGATCGCTGCTGAACCTGGTTGCGGAGCTGGAGTTTCGCCTTGCCGGAGCCGCGCCGGCTCCACGCCTCGACAAACGCTTGCGGTCGCTGCTGACCCCCGGGCAGACGGTCGTCCTCGTGGTGTTCGACGGCCTGGGCGCCGCCCAGGTGGATCACCCTGGGGCCGCCACGCTCGGTGCATCCAAGGTCGCCGAGCTCGATGCCCCGTTTCCGACCACCACCACGGTGAGCTTGGCCACCATCGCCACCGGCATGCCACCGTCCCAGCACGGTCTCTTCGGATATCAGCTGTGGATTCCGGAACTCGACGTGGTCGCCAACACCATCAAGTGGACCACGCTGTGGGGCGACCCGCTCGACTACGACACAACCGCTTTCCTCCCTGCCCCCAACCTGTGGGAACGGCTCGCCGCGGCCGGTGTCGAGACGGTGACGGTGCAACCGGAGGGTTTCCGCACCAGCAGCCTGACTCGTCTGCTCTACCGGGGGTGCCGGTTCGAGGGAGTGACCACGATCGGCGAGCTGATCTCGGCCACCGCCGACCTGGCGTCCGCACCGGGACGGCTGATCCTCACGTACGTGGCGAATGTCGACTACGCAGCCCACGTCCACGGCCAGCGCACCCCCGAGTATGCCGGCGCAATCCGGGTGGTCGACAACGTGTGGTCGGCTCTGTCGTGGCAGGTGCCGCCGGATGCGACGTTGGTGGGCACCGCAGACCACGGGCATGTCGATTTCCCCAAGGAGCGCCAGATACGAATCCCCCGCTCGCTCCACGACGGACGGATTCTCTACGGGGACGGCAGGGTGATGTTCGTCAAGGGCGACGGAGCGGCCATCGCCGGCACCGTGCCCGCCACCTGGGTGCCGGTCGATGACATGCGGCACTGGTGGGGCCCGGCACCACGGGGCTTCCGCCATCCGGAGCGGCTTCCCGACGGCGTACTCGTCGCCGACGATGGATTCTTCCTCCTGCACAAGCACAGCGACGACCGGATGATCGGCAACCACGGGGGCCTGACGGCCGAGGAACGGCGGGTTCCGCTGCTGGTGCGGACGATCTGACCCGGTGTTTCCCGTAAGACCGACGTCGCTCGCGACGTCCAATGGGTGTACCCTTTGCGGGCCTGAGCGGCGCGCTCAGGGGGCCTCGACAGCCAGAGGGTCAGCACCAGAGGGGTGAGTCGTGCCGCATGTGACCAGCCAGAGCGCCCGGCGACGTAGCGGGCCTGCGGCGTTTGGCGTGCGGCGTCGGGGGTTGCGTGGCGACGAGAGGGGGGGCTCGCTCGTCGAGTTCGCCCTGGTGTTCCCGGTGTTCCTCCTCTTCATCATCGGGATCATCGAATTCAGCTTCGTGCTCGCCCAGAACAGCGAGCTCCGCCATCTCGCCCGCGAAGGGGCGAGGATCGCCGCGGTGGAGAACCTGTCGAGCCAACAGATCACCAACATCCTGTGCGGACGACTCGGTGTCATCGATCCCGCCAATTTCGAGTTCCGTGCCGACGGTATCCCGGGCAGCGGTGGCGATCCCGAGGGAAGCACGGGCGCCATCGGCGTCGCCGAAGCCCGGACGAGCCAGGTGCGCACGATCACCGGGTGGTTCGACTCTCTCGGGTTCGATCTCGCATCCTCGGCCCGGTTCTACGTCGAGGAACCCCGAGATGCGGCTCCGGCATGGTGGAGCTTCCCCACGCCTCCGAAGAAGTGCTCGTGAGCCGGCGTCGTCGCGAGCAGGGTGTGGCCTCCGTGGAAGCGGCGCTCGTGCTCCCCTTCCTGATGTTGTTGCTGTTCGGCATCGTCGAGTTCTCCCAGGCCTATGCGTTGCAGAACGAGCTGCGCGGTGTCGCTCATGGAGCCGCCCGCTACGCCGCCACCACCGGCGGCACGCTCAACTCCACACAGATCGCCGGCTTCGTCTGCGACGATCTCGAGGCGTCGAAGTTCGCCGGGGTGCGCGTCGACGTGAGCCGCAGCCCGCAGGACCCGGGCACCGCCGATCCTGTCGGGTCGCGCGGCTCGATCGGCCGCGCCATCGTGTGGATGGAGCTGCCCAGCATCACCGGATTCTTCGATTACTCCTCGATCACCGTCTCCCATACGGTCGACTTCGTGGTCGAGCAGCCGCTCGATGCGGCAACGACGTGGTGGCCGGACAGCTACGGAGGGGGCGGCTCCAGCGGAGGCTTCGCATGCCCCTGACCCGAAGCCGCAGCGAACGCGGCGCGATCCTCATCTTCACCGCCATCGTGCTGCTCGTGCTGGTGGGAGTCGCCGCCATCGCCGTCGATCTGAGCAATGCCTGGTCGAACCGGCGCCGCGCCCAGGCCGCCTCCGACGTCGGTGCGGTGGGAGCCCTGCAGGCCATCCCCCGGACCTTCGCCGCCGGCTCCCCGGTCGGACCGATCGCACAAGACGAGGTGCAGGCACTCGTCGACTCGCTCACCGGGGTGAACTCTCCCGGTGCAGGGACGGTCGCCACCATCAGCGCTGACTACCTCCAGGTGACGCTCCAGGTCAACGCGGTGTCCCGCAACTCGTTCGCCCGCGCCATGGGCGCCGCGGCGACCAATGAAACAGGTGCCGATTCCGTCGCCGAGATCGAGCTACCCGAAGTCCTCGACAAGCTGGTCCCGGTCGGGGTCGACAATCCAAGCGGGCAGCCCTACCAGTGCATGCGTGCCTCGTTACCCGCGTACTCCCCGCCCGCAAGCCCACCCGACCCCACACCACTGGTGTGCACCAGCGCCAGCGGCCTGCAGAACCGGCTCATCCAGATGACCGGGCTCGACCCGCTCGACTGTTCGACGAGCGACGCCGCCACCGTGGCCAACATCCAGGACGGGGTCGACCACATGATCGACATCGACACGGAGAGCGTGCGACACGAGGCCGATGCGTGTGCGAGCGGTCACATCCTCACCCTCCCCAACCAGGCGAACCGAATCCCCCTCCCCGCCGGCACGACCTTGCTCACTCAGGCGTTTGGCGGGGCAGGCAGCCCGCTCCTCGGTGCCGATGGCCTGTGGGACCACCTCCTTCCGGCCCCGAGTGGGATCGCCCAATGCCATGAGAGCAACTTCAACGATCCCACACTGATCCTCGAGCAGCTGAGCAGAAGGATGCGGAGCTGTCTCCAGTCCTGGAACGCCAGCGGCAGCAAGCCGCGCATCTTCGCCGATTCCATTATCGGCTCCCCCCGCTTCGGATTCGGTGTCGACAGCGACTCCGATCCGGCCGACCCGGTCATCTTCGACGATCAGACCCTCGTCTGGTTCCACACCATCATCTACGACGATGCGGCGCTGGCGGCCGACCCCGACCAGGACTACGGCCAATTCCTGAGCGTCCCCGGCGGAGTGGGGAGCGAGATCGGTGCGGTGACCTTCTACGCACTCCATCCCGGCATGCTCACATCCGGCGACGAAGCCGCGCTCCTCCCGCCGTTCGGCACCGACCTGCTCGAGTTCTACATCATCGATTAGCGTTGCGGTCACCTCGCACCGGAACCGTCGGCCACCCGTGAGGATCCCGGGAGGACCAGGCACCGAGCACCCAAGCCCCGGTTCCGAGAGCCACCACCAGCACGCCGAGCACGGCGCCGACCACCGGCAACAGCAGCATCGCCGCCACCCACAGCAACCCGCCGAGCAGGAATCCGCCGACGGCGCCTCCCCGACCGGACAGGAGCCGGGCTCCCACGACGGTCACCACAGGTATGGCTCCGCCCAGCAGCGCGAGGATCACGCCGACGAGCAGGACGACGGCAAGTGGGATCCCCACCAGAGTGGCCGTCAGCAGGGCCACGACAAGCGGCACCACCACACCCAGCCCAACCCCGACGAGGAGCGAACGCCACGGGTGCGAGACCAGTGCCCCAAAAGCATGCTCGGCGGTGCCCCGAAACACGGCGAGCACCACGACACCCAGAACGAGGAAGCCGAGCACACCTAGCAGCAGGACCAGCCGCAGCACCAAGTTGACGAAGAAGGGCGCCCGGGTGGGCAGATCGATCACCTGTCCGCCGATGAAGGCATCGTCGGCGACGACAACCGGGCGACTCGAGCGGTAGACGACATCCCCGCCAACCGACCCGGTTGCGACCACCTCGATGGTATCGACCGCCATGTCGACGTCCCGGCCGACCTCGCCGGCAACCTCGACCGTCCGAGCCCGACCCAACACATCCCTACCGACCGCACCTCGATGGCTGAGGCCGTTGCCGAGAACCACGACGTCCCGGCCGACCTCGCCGGTCACCGTGATGTCCACAGCGGCTACAACGATGTCGTCGCCAACTGTGCCGCTCACGTCGAAGGCGACCGCCGCCCCCCGCAGCGAGCCGTCGATCCTCCCCGATACCGTCACCGTGCCCTGGGAGGCGACCAGCACGTCTCCCGTCACCACCCCCGAGATGGTGAGCCGGGGGGTGGCGATGACGAGATCGCCATCGACCGTACCCGCGACGTTGCCGCTCGACGCCGCCACGTATGCGTCCTCCTCCTGGGTGTCGCCTTCGAGGACAACGAACTGGCCCGTCGAGATGACATCGGCAGCGACCCCCCCGATGGGTACGAGGACGACGAGTGCCACCAGGCCGGCGATCCAGACGGTGCGACGCTTCAGCAGACGATGGGTTGGCTGATCACAACGGGAGGGCATGGCCCACGAAGTTCAGCAGGGGCCACGGCACGATGCCGAACAACACCGTGACGGCGGCGCAGATCGCCACCACGGTACGGGTGGACCACATCAGCTCAGGTGGGGCGGTCGCCGTGCCCGGGGCCTCGGCCAACACCGGCTCCTGGAAGTACATCAGCACGATGATTCGCAGGTAGAAGAACAGACCCGCAACGGCAAGCACCAGCGCTGCCACCGCGAGCCACAGATAGCCGGCATCGGCCGCGGCGGTGAAGACCGATATCTTGCCGATGAACCCGGCCGTGAACGGGATCCCGCCCATGGCGACCATGAAGAGCGCCAGCATCGCCGCAACGAAGGGCGATCTCGCCCCCAGACCGGCGAAGAGGTCGAACGGCGCCCGGTCGGAGCGACTGCCGGCGACGACCGCAACGATGGTGAACGCACCGACGAGCTGGAACGCGTAGGTCGATACATAGAACCACATCCCGGGAAGCCCGGCGACCCCGGCAACGACCCCGGTGAGGATGAATCCGGCGTGGGCGACACCCGAGTACGCCAGCATCCGCTTCAGATCGTCTTGAGCGATGGCAAGCAGGGTGCCAACCGCCACCGACACGACGGCCAGCGCGGCGATGGCCGGCATCCAGTCGTCGGCCAGGGCCGGGAACCCGACGTTGAGGATGCGGCCGATCGCGGCGAAGCCGGCGATCTTCACCCCCGCCGCCATGATGGGAACCGCACCGCTCGGAGCTCCCTGGTAGACGTCCGGCGCCCACTGGTGGAACGGAGCGGCCGACACCTTGAACCCGAGACCGACGATGATCATCCCCAGTCCCGCCAAGCCGATACCCGAAGCCGACAGGATGTTCTCGGCGAAAAAAGCCTGTATCCCCTGGACGCCGTAGAGCGAGGTGGATCCGGTCGCAGCGAACGTCAGTGCGACTCCGTAGAGAAACACGGCGGACGCAAACGAGCCGAGCAAGAAGTACTTGACGGCGGCCTCGTCGGACCGCTCCTTGCCTCGGGTGAACCCGGCCATGACGTACAGGCTGATCGACGCCGTCTCCAGACCGATGAAGAGCAAAATCAAGTTGGCGCTCATCGCCATGACGTGGAGGCCGCCAACCGCAAGCACGAAGAGCACGATGAACTCGGTCGCCCGTTCCTCGAGCATGTCGATGAGGCGCCACGCACCCAGCAGCGCCACCGCGGCAACGGTGAAGAGAACGATCCCGGCGAACGCCGAGTAGTGATCCATCACCACCATTGGAAGTCGCGGGGTGGCGACCCCGCGCGCCGAGAAGCTGAGCAAGTCCTCCGGCACGGGGATGGCCAGGATCGTGTCGACCGTCCGCCACTGGACCACGGCGAGCAGCGCCGCAGCCACCAACGACGTTCCGGCGATCCACACTCCCACCCGACGGCCCAATCCCAACGTCACATCGGCGAGCAGCACGACGAGGGCCCCCGCCAGCAACACCACCTCGGGTGCAATGGGGAGAAAAGCGACGTTCTCCATCTACTCCACGCTCTCCACCTATTCCTCCGGCTCGGCCACGATGTCCGCCACGCGACCGAACTCGGGCGCCACATAGTCCGTGGTCGCCTCGACCCGATCGATGACCGCTTCCACCGACGGCTCGATGATGTCGAGCGCCGGCTTCGGATACACGCCGAGCAGGACGATGAACACCGCCATCGGAGCCAGGATCGCCACCTCACGCAAGCTGAGATCGACCAGCTTCTCGTTCTCCGCCTTGGTGATGGGACCGGTGAACACCCGCTCGTACGCCCACAACAGGTAGACGGCTGCAAGCACCACCCCGAAGGCAGCGACGATGGTGTGCGCCGGATACGTGAGGTAGCTACCGAGCAGCACCATGAACTCGCCGACGAACCCGTTGAGTCCGGGTAGCCCGGCCGACGCGAACGCCGAGAACAGGAACACCCCGGCGAAGACGGGCATCACTTTTGCGATGCCTCCATAGTCGGCGATCTGCCGGGTGTGCCGCCGGTCGTAGATCATGCCGACGAGAAGGAACAGCGCCCCGGTGGTGAGCCCGTGGTTCACCATCTGGATGACTCCGCCCTGGAGAGCCTGCGAGGTGAGCGCAAACGTGCCGAGCACGATGAATCCGAGATGGCTGACCGAGGAATATGCGATGAGCCGTTTCACGTCGGGCTGGACGATGGCGACGAGTGCCCCGTAGATGATGCCGACGACAGCGAGAGTGACGATCCACGGCGCCAGCCGCACCGCCGCGTCCGGAAACAGCGTCAGGCTGAAACGCACGAAGCCGTACGTACCCAACTTCAGCAACACGCCGGCAAGCAGCACCGACCCGGCGGTGGGCGCCTCGGTGTGGGCGTCGGGCAGCCACGTGTGCAACGGGAAGAGCGGCACCTTGATGGCAAAGGCGATCCCGAAGGCGAGGAACAACCACAGCTGGGCGTTGGCCGACAGCTCCAGACCGAGCAGATCGATGAAGGCGAAGCTGATCGATCCGGTCTGGTCCCCGGCGATGACCCCGAGGGCGATGATCCCACCGAGCATGAACGCCGATCCGAGCGCGGTGTAGAGCACGAACTTGATCGCCGCATACACCCGGTTGGCGGAGCCCCAGATGCCGATGAGCAGGTACATCGGGACCAGGGTCACCTCGAAGAAAACGAAGAAGAGGATGAGATCGAGGGCCAGGAAGACGCCGAGCAACCCCGCCTCCAGGATGAGGATGCTCACCATGTACATCTTGACGTTGTCCGTTATCGACGCGGACGCCAGCACCGAGATCGGGAACAAGAAGGCGGTCAGCGCCACGAGCAGCAACGAGATCCCGTCGACACCCATGTCCCAGGCGAGACCCCACGGCTCGTACCAGACGACCCGCTCGGTGAACTGGAACGCCGCAGTGCCGGTCTCGAACGCCCACACCAGATAGCCGGCGATGGCCAGGGGCACCAGTGTGACCAGCGTCGTGATCGGGGTGATCAGCTCGGTGCGATGTCGTGGCAGCAGACCCACGACGATCGCTCCCGCCGCCGGAGCGACCACGAGCAGAGCGAGCACCGGAAAGTCGATCACAACCCGCTCCTCGTCACGAACCACAACACGAGCCCGACGGCGCCGAGCATGATCCCGATTCCGTACGACCGGGCAAAGCCTGTCTGCAGCGGGCGCAGCAGTCGGGCGGTTGCGGCGACCACCACCCCCACACCGTTGACCACGCCATCGATGCCTCTCTCGTCGGCAGAGAAGGCCAGCGCCTCGGCTCCCTTGCGGCCGGGAATCACGATGGTGCTCCCGTAGAGGTCGTCCACCCGATAGCCATGCTCCACCAGATCCCACCGGGCACCGCTCTCGTCGGGGAGGGCCCCATACCGGCGCCATCCCGCAACGATCCCCAGCGCCCCGGCTGCCACCGAGACCACCGCAAGCACCAGCTGGGTGCCGCCGGCAGGCAGATGAGCCTGCTCGACCAGCTCGAACGCCGGCTCGAGGAAGTGCTCCAGCGCCGGCAGCCACGGCGTGTTGACGAACCCGGCCACCACCGACAGACCACCCAACACCACCAACGGAAGCGTCATGGTGGCCGGCGACTCGTGGGGATGCGCACCCTCGGCCCAGCGCGGCTCACCGAAGAAGGTGAGTACGAGCAGCCGGGTCATGTAGAAGGCGGTGAGACCGGCCGTGACGATACCGATGGCCCACAACGCCACCCAGGCGCCGCCCCGCCCAAACGTGACGGCGAGGATCTCGTCCTTCGACCAGAACCCGGCGAGCGGCGGGATCCCGGAGATGGCGAGCCAGGCAATCGCCATCGTGGCGAAGGTGATCGGCATCACCTTGCGCAACCCGCCCATCTTCCACATGTCTTGCTCGTCGGCCATGGCATGGATCACCGAGCCGGCGCCGAGGAAGAGCAGCGCCTTGAAGAAGGCGTGGGTGTAGAGATGGAAGATGCCGGCGACGTAGGCGGTGGCGCCGACCGCCATGAACATGTAACCGAGCTGCGAGATCGTCGAATACGCCAAGACTCGCTTGATGTCGCGCTGGGCGACGGCGATGGTGGCGGCGAACAGCGCGGTGACCGCACCCACCGTCGCCACCACCCCGGCGGACACCGGAGCGAGCTGGTACAGCTCCGCTGTCCGGGCGACCACGTAGACCCCTGCGGTGACCATGGTGGCGGCGTGGATGAGGGCGGACACCGGGGTCGGGCCCTCCATGGCGTCGGGCAGCCACACGTACAGCGGGATCTGCGCCGACTTGCCTGCCGCACCCACCAGGAGGAGCAGGGTGATCGCGGTGGCGGTTCCCTCGTTGAACAACGAGGGCGCTTCCTCGAGCACGTGATCGAAGGCGAGGGTTCCCGCGTTGGCGAAGATGATCATGAGCGCGATGAGGAACCCGAAGTCGCCCACTCGGTTGACCACGAACGCCTTCTTCCCGGCGGCGGCGGCCGACGGCTTGACGAACCAGAAAGAGATCAGCAGATATGAGCTGAGACCGACGAGCTCCCATCCCACGAACAGCACTGCGAAGTTGTCCCCGAGAACGAGGATGAGCATCGAGGCGATGAACAGGTTCAGGTACGCAAAGAATCGGCCGTATCGCTCATCGCCGTGCATGTACCCGATCGAATAGAGGTGAATCAAGAAACCGACGCCGGTGACCACCAGCGTCATCAACACCGAGAGCGGATCCCACAGCAACGATGCCTCGACACCGAGCGCCGGCATCCACGAGAACAGATGCACATGGTGAGCGTGCAGGTCGCCGGTGAAGGCGTCCAGCGAGGCACCGGCAGCGATGACGAACGCCACGCCGACGATGAGGGTCGCCAGATAGCCGGCACCCGGCTCCCCGATCCGTTTGCCCCCAAGCAGCAAGACCGTGGCGCTGACGAGCGGTAGGGCGATCGAAAGCCAGATCAGGTCCTGGAACAGCTCCACGTCAGCCTCGCATCCCGGCGAGCGCATCCACGGAGGCGGTGGCCCGCTTGCGGAAGACCGCGATGATGATGGCCAGCCCAACGGTGACCTCGGCGGCGGCAACCACCATCACGAACAACACGGAGATCTGTCCC
This sequence comes from Acidimicrobiia bacterium, assembly GCA_041608535.1. Lineage (GTDB taxonomy): Bacteria > Actinomycetota > Acidimicrobiia > Spongiisociales > UBA5794 > JBFISM01. The sequence goes on along the minus strand of JBFISM010000024.1, from coordinate 6,658 downwards.
TCGAGCAATCCGAGCTGGCGACCGGCGGCAACGAACGTGAGGTTGACCGAGTTCAGCATCAGCTCGATCGACATGAACATGATGAGCGCATTGCGGCGCAGCAGCACCCCACTCCCACCGATGACGAACAGTGCCGCCGCCAACGCCATGTACCAGCCGGGAGTGACGACGAGATCGCTCACGAGCCCACGACACTCTCTGCTGCGTCCTCGTCTGCGGCGGTGACCGCCTCGACAGCATCTCCGCCCCGTCGACGCGGGGAGAACTGGGCGAGGGCGATGGTGCCGACGGCGGCAATGGTGAGGAGGAGCACCGTTGCCTCGAAGGGGAGCAGCCACGTACCGAACAGCTCTCCGGAGATGTTCTCGATGGTTCCGATGGGGACCGCCGTCTCCAGAGCCGCGTTCCCGGTGACCCAGGCAGCTCGCCCGGCAACCAGCACCAGCGCCAGCAAGCCGACCCCGAGTGCGATCGCGAGCGGCCGCTGGTGAGGGATCTGCTCCTCGGTGTCTTCGCTCTTGTCGACGCCGATGAGCATGATGACGAAGAGGAACAGCGTCATCACCGCTCCGGCATAGATCAGCACGTGGACCGCGGCAACGAAGTGCGCGTTGTTGAGCACGTAGAAGACACCGACCGAGAACATCGAGAGCAGGAGCCCCATCGCCGAGAACACGGGATTCCTGGCGAGCACCATCGCCACCCCACCGGCGAGTGCAGCAGCTCCGAAAACGATGAAGACGACGACCTCAGGGCTCACGATTCTTCCTCGCTCGTGTCTTCCTCACTCGAGGTCTGCTCTTCGCCGGCGAGCTCGATCGAGGCAGCCTGACCCTGCTCGGCAGGCCGCAGCCCCACCCCGGCGGACGGGGTCCACGCCACCACGCCCTCATACACCGCTCGGCCCGACGGCGACGTCGCCCGCATCCACCCGTCGGCGAGCTTGAGCTCGGCGAGGTCGATGAGCGGATTGTCGGGTTGGGGGTGCGCCGGGGTGCCATCCGGGCCCACCAGGAGCTCGTCTCTCGTGTAGATCGCGTCCTCGCGGTTGTCGACCGAGAACTCGAAGAGCTGGGTCATCGTGATCGCTTCGGTGGGGCACGCCTCGACACACAGACCACAGAAGATGCAGCGCAGCATGTTGATCTCATAGACGAAGCCGTACCGCTCTCCCGGGCTGACCGGAGCATCCGGCGGATTGTCGGCGCCGCGTACGTAGATGCAGCGCGCCGGGCACACCCCGGCACACAGCTCGCAGCCGATGCATTTCTCCATTCCGTCCGGATAGCGATTGAGCACATGCCGGCCGTGAAACCGTTGTGGCTTGGGTCGCTTCTCTTGCGGATAGCTGGTGGTGACGCGCGGTCTCGTCATCTGGCGCAGCGTCACCGCAAACCCGCGGAAGGGCCCGAGCAAGTCGGCGAACATGTCACCCAGCACGCCCATCAGCGACTTCCTCTCACGCCCATGGGAACCCCATTCGGCGGAATCCGACCGCGACCGTGGCGAGCACGATCCACGCCAAGCTGATGGGGATGAGCCGCTTCCACCCAAAGGCCATGAGCTGGTCGTATCGCATGCGCGGCAGCGATGCCCGGATCCAGATGAACACGAACACCAGGGCAAAGGTCTTGGCGAAGAACCACACGAGCGGCAGGATCCAGGTGAACGGGGCTCCCAGCCCGAAGTCTGGGCCGTGCCAGCCCCCGAGAAAGACCGTCACCGTGATCGCCGAGATGTTGAACATGTTGATGTACTCGGCCAAGAAGAACAGCGCGAAGCGGAATCCCGAGTACTCGGTGTGGTAGCCGCCGACGATCTCCGACTCGGCCTCGACGAGATCGAACGGGGGACGGTTGGTTTCGGCGACTCCGGCGATGAAGAAGATCACGAAGCTGGGCAGCAGCACTACGTTCCACACGCCGAGAAACCCGAGGACGTTGCCCGCCTGGCTGTCGACGATGGCAGACAGCGAAGCGGTACCGGTGAAGAGGATGACGGGCACCAGTGCCAGACCCATCGCGGCTTCGTAGGAGATCATCTGTGCCGAGGCGCGCACCGCACCGATCAGCGGGTACTTCGATCCGGACGACCATCCCGCCAGCACCACGGCGTACACCGCGAGAGAGCTGAGGGCCAGGATGTAGAGCAGACCGATGTTGAGATCGGCTCCGCTCAGATCGATCACCCGGTCACCGATGGTGAAGGGCCTGCCCACCGGGATGACGAGGAAGATGAGGAGCGCCGGGACGAGCGCCGCAACCGGGGCGGCGATGTAGAGCAGGAACTCGACGCGACGTGGTGTGACGTTCTCTTTGAAGATGAGCTTCACACCGTCGGCGAGGGTCTGCAGGATCCCCCAGGGACCCGCACGGTCCGGCCCGACCCGATTCTGCATGTCCGCGACGATCTTGCGCTCCATCCACACGAGGAGGATGGTCACGTTGAGCAACAGACCGAAGATGATCACGACCTTGATCACCGCTTCGAGCAAGATCTCCCAACCGCTGAGCATCACACCGTCTCCTCGCCGGATTCGACCGAATGGATCTCCACCGAATCCGGAGCGCCGAGCGGCGACGTCTCCGCCAGGTTGCCCACCACATGGACCGTCGCCATCGCCAGCGAGTCATCGAATGCGACCGGTAGCTCGACAAAGCCTTCCTCGCTCGACACACGCACCACCTCACCGTCGCCGAAACCGAGCGCTCCGGCTTCACGAGGGTGGAGGCCGGCCACCGGTTCGGGGGCGAGGGGGGCCAGCGACGGTGACATCCGAGTCCGGACACCGTCGTCGTACAGCGATCGTCCCAGGTGCAGCCCGATCCGCCCTCCCCCGGCGAGAAGCCCGGTGTTGGTGGGGATGTACTCGAGCGGTTGGCTGCCTTCCTCGAGCGGTAGCACGACGCCCTCACGGCCCTCACCCCAGTCGAGCAACTCCCACCCGACACCCGCGTAGGCGGGTGCCAGCGTGGCGATCTCTTTCATCAGCGCCTCGGCCGAGGGCGCACCGAGCTCGGCACCCATACGCCGGGACAGATCATCGAGCACCGACCACGTGGCCCTGGTCTGGCCCGGTCCGGGGAGCAGGCGATTGACCTTCTGCACCCGTCCCTCCAGATTGGTGACGGTACCTTCCGACTCGCCGAACGCTTCGACCGGGAGCACCACATCGGCGGTCGTCGACGAGTCGGTGAGGAACAGGTCGAACGCCACGACGAACTCTGCTGCTTCGAGGGCGCGCTGCGCCAGCGTGGGGGACGGATGGTCCCGAACCGGATCGGCACCGTGAAGCAGCAACGCCTTGATCTCACCGGACACCAGAGCCTCGAGGATCCCCGTCGCATCCTTGCCCGAACCGGGCGGGATCGGCCCCCAGGCGTCTTCCAGCGCAGCAGCACCGACGGCGTCGTCCACCGACACCCGCCCCGGCAGCAAGGTGGGAGCCAGCCCCATGTCGAGCGCTCCGTAGGTGTTGGCCCGGCGCACGACGGGGAGCAGCATGGCGCCGGGCAGATCCCTGGCGAATGCGGCTACCGATTCGGCCATACGTGGGTCCTCCGCGAGCCCGGTACGCCCCACGATGGCGACGACCGGTCCATCGTCGAGCGCCGCTCGGATGTCGCCGTACGGCTCCTCGGCCGCGGCCAGCTTGCGGAGCAGATCCGGCCCGGAGCCGGGCCGGTAGTTGATCTTGTGGGTGGCTACCCCGTCGAGGCCGGTGCGCCGGGGATGGATGACAATCAGCGTTGCCCCCAGCTCAGTGGCGGCGCGACGCACCCGCAGATACAACACCGGCAGCTCTTCCTTGAGGTCACCCGCCCACAGCAGGATGGTCCTGGCCCTCTCCAGATCGTCGATGCGCGCTCGGGGCGTGATGCCCGCCAGCAAGTGGGGCTCGAGCCCATCGGCGAGCTGACAGTCGATGTGTGGCGTGACCACGACGGTTCGGTAGAACTTGCCCAGGGCGAACGCCTCCTCGTTGGTGGCGTGCGCTCCCCCGAGACCGGCGACCTCATCACCGCGGTACCCCCCGAGCCGGTCGGCGATGAGGTTGAGCGCCTCACCCCAGCTCGCCTCGACGAGCCCGCCGTTGGTCCGTATCAAGGGCGAGGTCAGCCTGCGCTCCGAGACGAGGTATTGGAAGATGAAGCGGTCCTTGTCCGACAGCCATCCTTGGTTGGTGGCGTCGTTGTCGACCCCGTTGATCCGCACCATCTCGTTCTGCGACGACTGCAGCGACACCTTCGAGTGCACGGTGTCAACCAGCGAAACGCTCTCCACGGCTTCGAGGTCCCACGGTCGGGCCCGGAACCTGTAGGGCTTTGCGGTGAGTGCGCCCACGGGGCAGATCTCGACGGTGTTGCCGGAGAAGTACGAGGCGAACGGCTCGTCCGGGAAGTTGAGCACCTGGGTCATCCCGCCGCGTTCTTTGAACTCGATCAGAGGATCGCCCGAGATCTCCTCCGAGAACCGGGTGCAGCGGGCACACAAGATGCACCGCTCTCTGTCGAGGAGCACGAGGTCACTGATCTCGATCGGCTTCTCGAAGTGACGCTTCTCCTCGACGAAACGGCTCTCCCCCGGCCCATAGGCCATGGTCTGATCCTGCAGCGGACATTCGCCACCGCGGTCGCACACCGGACAATCGAGCGGGTGGTTGATGAGGAGGAACTCGAGGATGCCCTCTTGGGCCTTGGTGACGACGTCGTTCTGGGTGTCGACGCTGAGCCCGTCGGTGCACGGAGTCGTGCACGCCGTGGTGAGGAGACTGCCTCGCGGGGTCTCGATCTCGACGAGACACATGCGGCACATACCGACGGGTTTCATCCGCGGGTGCCAGCAGAAACGAGGAATGAACGTTCCGGCGTCCTCGGCTGCCTTGATCACCAGCTCGCCAGGGGTGACGCTGAGCTCCCGGCCGTCGAGCGTGATCGTCACCGTCTCCGCAGGAGCCGATTCCCGGTTGCTCGCTACGTCAGCCAACGCCCACCTCCGCTGCGACGATCATCGCCTCCACCTCGTCTCGGAAATGCGTCATGAGCGATCGCACCGGCGACACCGCCGAGGGACCGAGCGGACAGATCGTGGTCTGGGCCGGTGGCCAGCGCAACCCGGGTGAGATGTTGTCGCACACGTCGAGCAACATCTCCATGTCCTTGGGTCGCCCGTAGCCGTGGAGAATCCGCCACAGCATGTTCTCCAGCCAGGTCGTCCCTTCGCGACACGGGGTGCACTGCCCGCACGACTCGTGGGCGAAGAACTTCACGATGCGGTGGGCAGCGCCCACCACGTTGGTCGTCTCGTCCATGATCACCACTGCACCCGAACCGAGCATCGAGCCGTTGACCCCGGTGTCGTCGATCGTCACCGGGAGATCGATGTGCTCCTCGGGAACGAACCACGGCGCCGAGGCGCCACCGGGGATCCAAGCCTTCAGCGCTCGATCCTCTGGGATGCCGCCCCCCAGGTCGTAGATGAACTCGCGCCACGTCATGCCCATCACGACCTCGTAGTTGCCCGGCTTCACGATGTGGCCCGAGAGCGAGAACAGTCGGGTCCCCGCCGACGTCTCCGGACCCATGTTGGCGTACGCCTCGCCACCGTGCAGCACCAGCCACGGCACGTTGGAGATGGTCTCGACGTTGTTGACGATGGTCGGTTTGGCATACAAACCCTCGACGGCGGGAAACGGCGGCTTCAAGCGCGGCTCGCCACGCCGCCCCTCGAGGGAGTTGAGCAGTGCGGTCTCCTCGCCGCAGATGTAGGCCCCCGCACCGAGATGGACCGTCACCTCGAGATCGAATCCCGAGCCGAGGATGTCCTCGCCCAGATAACCGGCGGCGCCAGCCTCGTCGATGGCGCGCTGTACCCGACGTGCCGGGCGGGGGTATTCACCCCGAATGTAGATGAAGGCGTGGTTGCACCCGAGGGCGTACGCGGAGAGCGCCACTCCTTCGAGGAGTTGATGCGGGTCGCGTTCGAGAAGCTGTCTGTCTTTGAACGTGCCCGGCTCGGACTCGTCGGCGTTGATGACGAGATACGACGGCTTCACCGGGGCGAGGAACCCCCACTTCACACCCGTGGGAAAGTTGGCTCCTCCCCTCCCCCGGATGTTGGAGGTCTTCACGATCTCGGCGATCGCCGCGGGTTCCATTTCGAGGCCCGTGCGCAAAGCCTCGTATCCACCTGAAGCGAGGTATGCCTCGAGCGTGTTCGAGTCTCGCCGCCGTTCCACCATGTGCGAGGTCAGGATCAGCTCGGTGGTCACGATGCCCCCTTGATCGAGATCCCGACCGCGGCGCTTCCGTACGGGCCGAAGGCCGGCACCGGAGCGATGGCGCCTTCCGGCTCGACCGGGCCCCAGTCGAACGACCGTTGCCCGCCGAACAGCGTCTGCATCTCGTCGCTCATCACCACGTCCGGGGTGGCGCTCACGAGCCACTGGCACAAGGCCCGGCCCCTCTCCGGCAGCACTCCCTCGATCAACTCGTAGTTCACCTGGACTGCAGGGGCCCCACCGCAGGCCCCGAGACACTCGACGTGCTCTACCGAGAACATCCCGTCTCGAGACGTCTCCCCGTCCGGCGTACCGGTCTCGTCTTCGATGGCGCCGAGCACGTCGTCCGCTCCGAGGAGGTAGCACGAGATAGAGGTG